>JAISHB010000095.1 GCA_031262785.1 Prevotellaceae bacterium | reverse complement strand
CAAGTTCGAGTCGGCTTTCCTGGGCGTGGAGATTCCCGAGAATCAGAGCGTGATGTTCCGCTCGCTCGCCGGTTCGACGTTGGGAATTTGGGTGGCGCACGGCGAAGGAAAGTTCTCGCTTCCCTACCCGCCCGAGCGTTATCACGTGGTGGGGCGTTACGCCTACGACACTTATCCGGGCAATCCCAACGGTTCCGACTATTCGGTGGCAGCCTTAGCCAGTGCCGACGGCCGGCATCTGGCCATGATGCCTCACTTGGAGCGCGCCGTTTTCCCGTGGCAAAACGCCTACTATCCGGCAGAACGCATCCACAGTGATCAAGTGACTCCGTGGATGGAGGCCTTTGTTAATGCCCGCCACTGGATTGAAAAGCATACCTAACTTCCATGGAGCGTCGATTCTGGCGCCCCACTAAAAACCCCTTTCATCATGAATAACATCAGGCAATACATCCAAACCCATGAAGCAAAGATGCTCGACGACCTGTTCAGCCTCATTCGTATCCCCAGCATTAGTGCCCAACCCGAGCATCGTGCCGACATGTTGGCCTGTGCCCGGCGGTGGAAACAGCTGCTGCTCGAGGCCGGCGTAGACAGCGCAGAGGTGATGTCCTCCGAGGGCAATCCCATTGTGTTTGCCCAAAAGAGGGTCGATCCCCAAGCCCAAACCGTGCTGGTCTATGCACATTACGACGTGATGCCGGCCGAACCGCTCGAGCTATGGACCACGCCGCCCTTCCAACCCGAAGTGCGCGACGGACGTATATGGGCACGCGGCGCCGACGACGACAAAGGACAATCCTTCATTCAAGTCAAGGCCTTCGAGTATTTGACCCGGCATAACCTGCTGGGCAGCAACGTCAAATTCCTCTTTGAAGGAGAAGAAGAGATTGGTTCGCCCAGCCTCGAAGCCTTCTGCCAAGAACACAAAGAGCTGCTTAAAGCCGACATCATCCTGGTATCCGACACCAGCATGCTGGCCTCCGACCTCCCTTCCCTGACCACCGGACTGCGTGGTCTGGCCTATTGGGAAGTGGAAGTGACCGGTCCCAACCGCGATTTGCACTCGGGACACTTCGGAGGTGCCGTGGCCAATCCCATTAACGTGCTCTGCTGGCTGATAGCCCGGCTGACAGATGCCGACGGACGTATCACCGTTCCCGGCTTCTACCGCGATGTACAAGAGGTGCCGACGGCCGAACGCGAAATGATTGCCGCCATCCCCTTCGACGAGCGTGCCTACAAAGCTGCCATCGGCGTGAAGCAACTCTTCGGAGAAAAAGGATACAGCACGCTCGAGCGCAACAGTTGCCGCCCCTCGTTCGACGTTTGCGGCATCTGGGGAGGCTATACGGGCGAAGGCGCCAAGACGGTACTTCCCTCGAAAGCCTACGCTAAGCTCTCGTGTAGGTTGGTACCAAACCAAGACCATCACCACATTTCGCAACTGGTTGCCGACTATCTGCAGAGCATTGCCCCCGAGAGTGTGCAAGTAAAGGTGACGCCCCTGCACGGCGGACAAGGCTATGTATGCCCCATCACGCTCCCAGCCTATCGCGCCGCCGAACAAGGATTTGAAAAGGCATTCGGCAAGAAACCCTTGGCCGTGCGTCGGGGAGGAAGCATCCCTATCATCGCCACCTTCGAGCAAGTGCTGGGCATCAAAACCATCCTCATGGGATTTGGCTTGGAAGCTGATGCCATCCATTCGCCCAACGAGAACTTCTCGCTCGACATTTTCCGCAAAGCCGTAGAGGCGGTAATTGAATTCTATACTGCCTTTTCCGCCTGTCCGACTAAAAAAGGATAGAGACAATTTGCACAGTTCAAAAGTTTACAATACATTTGCACCGCCGTAAAGGAAAGGAAGTTTGGGTGAGTGGCTGAAACCACCAGTTTGCTAAACTGACGTACGGGTTACCGTACCGGGGGTTCGAATCCCCCAGCTTCCGCTACGGTGTCAAGGTGGATTCGTCTAACGGTTAGGACACATGCCTCTCACGCATGCAATACGAGTTCGATTCTCGTATCCACTACTACCCATAAATCGTTGCACTCTTAGCTCAGTTGGTAGAGCAACTGACTCTTAATCAGTGGGTCCAGGGTTCGAGTCCCTGAGGGTGTACCAAAGAAAAAGGCTGATCATCAGCCTTTTTTTATGCCCTTTTGTTTGGGCGTGCCGTCCCCCAAAAGGTTGCCCGCCCGGCCGAAGGGCAACCCTAAAAAAAATGCTTCAGGGCGCAAAAGTAATCACAAAGTTGCATTTGTTCGTTAGTACGCATATAAAAGAGCCTCCAACACGTGGAGGCTCTTCAGTACTCAGAAGGGGAAAAGGTTTTAGTGTCCAATTAAAACCGTGTCTTTATGCAAATGTTACCCGTTCTAAATTTCTTGTTATTTCAGATAATTTTCCTTGTATCAAGTTCTTCTGTTTCTCGCTGGCAGCAACCAATCCGCTTTTATACTTTCGCATCAAAGAGGGATTGATTCCAATACTTTTTGCAAACTCAGAGACATTAATAAAGGAGAATGTCATGAAGAAGGCAGACATATCATAACGGTATTCTACACTGTAGCCGGCCGTATACCAATCGGGATACACTCCATTTTTCTCTTTATAATATTCAGCTTGCCCTTCCAATACCTCGCAGAACTCCTTTTTAGCTTCCTGCTCGGTTAGTCCGGAACTAAAAGCTCCTTGCACATCATCCGAGTAGATGGCATATCCTCCATCACTCGCTTTTTCAATAACAGCAATAATAGTTTTCATACTTTTCTTTTTAAAGACGTCCAATTAACGCCACTCCCCGAAGGGAGTGGCAGAACTTTTACAAGTCCTTCTCTTTGTTTTTCGATTTCTTCAAGCCGGTACCTTTCAACATCCGTTCAAGAGTTCCAGGAGGAATTTCCTGCGTTTTGTGACGACCAACCACGATATAGAAATCGAAATCGGGATGAACATATTTATAATGTCCTTTCCCTCCTTTGATAGTCCAGCCAGCGGCTTCTATCAATTTGTAAAACTCGGAGTACTTCATAATGTAAAAGAACACTGTTAATTGGACGCGACAAATGTAACATATACGTTCCATATACGCAACTATAGAAGGAACAAAAATGTTCTTTTCGCAAGGTTTAACCATCTACATTCCTCTTCGTGGTTAAAGGGTTGAATGATTCACCCACCCCATACGAAGCCAAAAAGGCTCCAAACTCAAGGTTGAGTTTGGAGCCTTCCTTTAAAAGAGGAGGAGGATTCCCAAAAACCGGCCTACAACGGCCACGGCCTTCGCCCCCCTACCGGCTCAGCCGGTAGGTTCATCGCCGGTTTCGCCCGGATTCGACGGGGTCTTATTCTCCTTTCCTTTCCACTCGGTGTAGGTCAAATCGCCCACCAAAGCGCGGGTCATCTGCTCCCCGTTCTTCTTGCGTTCGGGGATGAAACGCACGCGAATGTCGGTGATTTGGCGAATGTTCACCTCCTCTTCCTTTTTCACTCCCGTGCCATGCGCCTGAATAGTGTAGTGAAAAGAACCCAACCCGTCCAGATGTACCGGACGGCTGTCGGCCATAAACTTGGCCATGACACGCGGCAAAGCGCGTATGACGGCGTGCACATCGGGCACACTTACCGTCGACTCATACATCAACTCTTCGGCCAGCTCTTCGGTGTCTACCGGCTTGCCGATGGTCATTTGCTGCGGGTACCACAAACCTTTTTTGTTGATTACCCTGTACACTTTTTTCCAAAAGATCATTCTTTAATTGGATTTGGGTTAGAAATACCTCTGAAGGGGGTGAAACATTAGCGGCACTAAAGCGGTGCCAAAGCCTCGACAAAGCAGTGCCAAAGTCCCACTAAAGCGGAACCAAAGCGGCGGCAATGTCGTCCCTTGCAGAGACTGTTAATTAAAATTGATTCGGAAGACGGACCCTGATGTTGCCCCGGGTGCCCCATGTTGTCCGCTTGAAATCGGCCGCAAAGATAGGAAAAAAAGTGTTGCTCCCGCACTTTTTAGCGGCCTGAAGGGAACAAAAAGCCCCTCGTTTGCATTAATTAAGATGCTACATGTCTAATTTATAATTGCACTGACTCAGTAATGAAACCCATTTTAGTAGCCCGTTTCATGCAGACGGGCATTGATCAATTCACAGCACATCGCCGCTACGGCACCGCACACGTGCATCGTTGCGTATTACATTCGGTTATGGAATATAGCGGCAACCCTTCCCTTTGTCTTCACGAGCTGACGCCCGATTGGCTCAAGAACTACGAAACCCATCTCTTACTGGCCAAAAAGCGGAGCCGAAACACCACTTCCACCTATTTGCGTTGCCTGCAAACGGTCTATAACCGCGCACTGCAGGAGGGATTGGTGCCCTTTGTGCCCGGCCATTTCAAGCGTATCTTCACCGGAGTGACGCACAATCACAGCCGCGCCATGAGTGCCGAGCAGATTCGTCGCCTCATCAACGCGCCCCTATCAGCCGGGCAAGCGGCCGTCGACCAGCCCCGGAGCGGTGAGCGACAACGCTCCACCATGCGGGCAAGGGCTTGCATGGAGTTGATGTTGCGGATGCGCGGCATTGCCTTTGTCGACCTGGCTTTCTTGCCAAAGACGGCCGTGCAGGGGAATCACCTGATTATTCAGCGGCGCAAAACGGGACGAATCTTGCGCTTTCGCATCACCAAGGAGATTGGGTTCCTCCTCCAAAAGTATGCGCACCGGCACGTTCATTCGCCCTTCTTGCTCGACATCTTGCACACGCACGACGGCACCGACAAGGGAATCTACCGCAGTTATCAACGACAGTTGCGCAGCCTCAACCGCTTCTTGGGACATTTGGCCGCCCTTCAACGGGTGGGACGCAGCGTAACCAGCTATTGTGCCCGCCACACGTGGGCGACACAGGCTAAGTATTGCGGCATCCCCACCGAAGTGATATCCGAAGGATTGGGACACGCCTCGGTGAGTACCACGGCGGCTTACCTGAAATCGTTTGAACAAGAGGTGCTGGAAGAGGCCAACGAGGTAGTTATTTCAAACATCCTCTCCCAGATGAACGACGCGCGGTGAAGATGCAAACCGCTGGGTTTCAATAAGATTTGGTGGAATTACTTGATAGGTAACAGAACGTGAGTTCGGCGGCAAAAGTAGAGACTCTCCGCCATTCCACCAAACAAATCCCCCCTTTTTTTTCAACGACACCGACGATTTAACAATTCCGGCTGCCCGCTGCCCACCCCGCTCACAGCACCTTGTAGCGGGGTTTTTCTCAAGAACGCCTACCGTTTTCAGACTGTTACCTATCAAGTAACACGCTTTTTGATTATGAAAAAAACAGATAAGAACCGGCTTTATGCCCGCATCCGGGGGAAAAAATGGATTGTTTTCCCGCTGCTACTCCTGCTCCCCGCCACCCCGAGGGCGCAAGAGGAGCAGCAAACCTTCACGTTTTTCTGCCAAGCTGGAAGCACCGCTCTGGTAGAAAGTGCGGCCAACCAAACCGCAAGCCGCTCGTTGCACCGCATCTTGTGCGACACCACGCTGAGGATTCACGGCGTGCAGCTGCTCGGAACGGCCAGCATCGAGGGCGACTACCACCACAACGCCTTGCTGGCGCAGCGGCGGGTGCACGCCTTGTTCCGACAGTTGGAAGAGGAATACCACCTTTCGGCGCGCCGCATACGGGTCACCCAACGTTCGATTCCCGAGCATTGGGACGAGCTGGCACGCAACGTCTCCCACTCCACCATGCTCCACCGGCACGAGGTGCTCTCTATAATACGCCAAGTACCTATCACACAAGGACGCGAACATCAACTCATGCAACTGGCCGGCGGAGCGCCTTACCGACTAATGAAACAGCGTTTCTTTCCAGGTCTGCGGCAGATGCGAGTAACACTGACCTTCAGTAGAAAGCATCTGCCCGGGCAGACCACCGACGATGTCCGCACCACGAACAGCCCCAACCCCGAGGAAACAACCGCTTCTGTGCCCACAAAGGCACAGGATACACTCCTGTCCGATGGGACAAGCTCCGTCCGGTTCCGTCCGCACCTGCTCCTTAAAACCAATTTGCTGGCTTGGGCGGGCATCACTCCCGAGATTGCTTTCCGCACTCCCATGCCCAATCTCGAGGTGGAGTTGAGGTGTACTCCCCACTTTGCACTCCACCTGGCCGCACTCTATCAAGAGGGAGTGGGACACGCCCGGGGATACAACCTCTATCATGTCAGCGGCTACACCCTCGAAGGGCGCTATCGTCCCCTGCCTACGTTGCGCCATCCGGGATGCTACCTCGGCCTTTACCTGCGTGCCGGCGACTACAATATGCGCCCCGTTCCCGGCGAAGGCATCACCGGAGCGTACTCCGAAACCGGCCTTTCCATAGGCTACACCGTGGCACTCTCTGCCCATTGGCTGCTCGAGGGAGGAGTATCGGCCGGCTATCGCTACACCCATATCAAAACCTATCTGCACGATGCCCATGGCGATCACCCCACCGGACGCCGCCACACCGACGCTTTCAGGCTCACTAACCTCTCGCTGGCCATCGGCTATCGTCTGTAATCCTCCCTATTCGCCCCTCAAAACCTCCAGATTGCTTATGAAACCATCCGTTAGAAAACTGCCCAAATGCCTGCTTCGAATAGGCATCGGCCTACTGATTTGCACCACATTACTACTGCTTAGCTCGTGTGTGGAAGAAGATTGGGAATGCCCCGAGCGAAGTTCTCTTCAAGAAGGAATCGACGTACCCGCATGGGACGACGACATACATCAACAAGTTTAATTAAAATCAATTCATCAACTCAATGAAAAAGAACATTTTTCTTCTCGCAGGCACTGCCCTATGTTGTGCCTGCTGGTCGCTAAGCTCTTGCAATAGCGACGAAGTAGACTACACGCATCTGCCCAAAGATGCCAAACTATCCCTCGCCTTGCAAGGCAGCTCGCCTCAAATCGAAACCCGGGCTACGGCCACCGACTTCCCTACCAACGAGGGAAACTTGCAACGCATCACCGTAGGAGTCTTTTTCGCCAACGGCTCTACCAATGTGATTGAAGAGTTAGAAGCCGGCCAACTCACGGCCGGAGCCACCACACCGAACATTCTTTGTGCGGCCGGCAACGGACAAACCGTGATAGTGGTGGCCAACACACCCGCCTCACTCTTTGCCGGAGCCTCCACCAAGGCCGACTTCATTGCCAAGAAGGTGAGCCTGCAACAAACCGTGAGCGGTGGAAACACCTGGCAAACCGCCGACAACCTGCCTATGTCGGGTGAAAACATAGTAGACATTGCTCCCGGAAGCACGCCCACCAAGGCAACTGTAAGCCTCTCAAGACTGGTGGCGCGTGTGTCGGTGGGCAGCATCCGTACCGAATTCGCTCCCACCGGTCAGTATGGCAATGCCACCTTTAAGCTCACTGATATTTATGCCTACAACGTGCCCACCACCTCAAACGTAGAGTCTGGTACCACCTTGTTCCCCGTCACTACCAACTTTACCGGCGGAATGAACGACACCGGGGTGCCCGTAACCGGCAGTGAATACCTGATGCACAGCCTGAATAAAGCGGCCGCGGGCGGAAGCTCGGCCAACCTTATCAACGGTGCCCGCTACTGGTTCTACACCTTTGCCAACCAAGAAGGTACCCAACCGGCCGATGTAACCACCCCTCATCCGCTGAAATTAGTTATCAAAGGCGAATTCGATGCCGACGGAAACGGTAGCAAGCCGGCCGTCACCGTGCACTATCCCATCGTGGTCAACAAAGCGCAGGCAGGTACTTCGTTTACCGGAGGCGACAGTAACAACGGCAACAGCAATGTCTATCGCAACGCCACCTACGACGTATCGGTGGTGATTCGGGGCAAAGGCTCCGACAGTCCCGAAGAGGATGTGGAACAAGCCTACCTGGTAGTCAGCGTCAACGTGGCTCCGTGGGCAATCAATCTCACACAAGAGGTAATTTTCGATTAAGATGAAGCTCCACCCGCTATCCCTATTGCTCGGTTGTCTGTTGCTCCTGTCTGCTTGTAACAGGGAACTCGATGTGCCCGCACGAGGAACCATTCGCTTTACCTTTGATACCGAAACAGAACCGGTGTCGGAAAGAAAGTCGACCCGTGTAGACGAGAACAATGTGCAGAACATTCACATCTTGGTCTACAACCAGCGGGGACGGCGGGTGGGCTATGATTACTTTACCGCCGCAAACAACTATCGACTGGAAGTGCCCGTGGGCAGTGGCTACACCGTATATGCCATCGCCAACACCGGCAATCCCACGCTGTTCGACGACAGTCGATACAACGTCCAAAGCGCACTCATAGAGATGACCACGCCACCACTCTTCCTTTGGGTTGATATTGAGCAGGCTTCCCACCTCTTACTCTCGGGCATGCAAACCGACATTCGGGTAACCCCATCCGTGCCGGGACATGAATCCGACACGCAGGTGTCACTTACACTCACCCGATTGGTGGCTCGCATCACACTGAACGTGGGAACAGAGCCGAACAGCGGCATCGCCATCAGCAATTTTCAAGTGTTTAGCTTGCCGCGCATCAGCTATTACCTGCCGCGGCCATTGGGAGGATATCCCGAATTTGAGAATGAAATCTTCGACACCTATCCCTATCCGGGCGATGATGCCTCGCGCAACGATACAGATGCAGACTGGACAGATGCCTTTCCCATCCAACTGGCACAGGGAAGCACTGCCTTCGGCTTTCAACTCTACTGCTATGAGAACAGGCAAGGTGTCAATCCTGCTATCACCCGCCAGCGTGACAAGAATATACATAACGCCCCCCTACGTGCCTCCTACCTGTTAGTCAAAGGAACCGCACCCGGATATACCTCCATGAACTGGCGCATCTATTTTGGTGCCAATGCCACCGCAAACTTTAATATTAAACGTAATGCCACTTACAACTACAACATCATCCTCCGAGCCACCGAAACAGACATGCGGGTGGAGTACCAGCGGCAATAGCCTCGAGGCCTTTGCGCATATGCTTATAGAACAACAGACTGCCAACGGACACTTCAGCACCGCTCAACTCTATCGCAGTGTATTGCGTTCGGTAGACCTCTATAACGCCCATCAGCCGCTTGCCCTAAACGACCTCACCCCCGCTTGGCTGAAAGCCTACGAGAACTACCTTACCCGTCACCGGGGATGTACGCTCAACACCACCTCCACCTACCTGCGTTGCCTGCAAACCATCTACAACCGCGCTGTGCAAGAGGGAGTGGTGCCCTATACGCCCTTCCAGTTTCACCAAGTATTCACCGGCGTTAAACGTAACCACTCGCGCACCCTCACAGCCTCCGACATACGGAGGGTGATACGGTTACATCACCCACGCAGCGCCGCCACCACCAAGGCACGCATCTACTTCTTGCTGATGTTTGGTCTGCAAGGATTGTCTTTCGTAGACTTGGCCTTCCTTAAGAAGAGCGACCGTCGGGGTAACTACATCGTGTTGCAACGTCACAAGACGGGCGTGCCTCTGCGCATCTACATCCCCCGCCAGGTACATGCCCTGCTGCGCGAATATGCCTCTACCGACCCGCACTCACCCTACTTGCTGCCTATCCTCAATCCGCAGCTAACGGGCGAAGCACTCTACCGCGACTACCGCAACAAACTGCGACGGGTCAACAAAGCACTCCACCGGTTGGCCGTAGAGTGCAGACTCCACATTCCGTTGAACAGCTATTGCGCCCGACATACTTGGGCAACGCTGGCCAAATATTGTCACATACCGGTTCCGGTGATAGCCGAGTGTCTCGGACACGCTTCGCCCACCACCACCGAAGCCTATCTGAAGGGATACGACGACGAGGTGATGGCCAAAGCTAATCTGCAAGTAATGGCAAAAGTAAGGGGATAAAACGGTGTCGGGAAGGATGCGGACGCATCAACCGATCAACCGATCCAACGCTCGAAAGCGTCTACAAAGCGGTCTAAGAACTTAGCCGTAGAGGCGTTGGTTAGTTCGCCCTGTTCATTGAACAGTTCCGCGGCATCGGAAAGATATACTTCGGGCTGCATCATCAGCCGAAGGTTGAGGAAAGCCAGCGGCACACGCAAGGCGCCCACCCCCATGGCGCCCCCGATGCGGCCCGGACTCACGCCCACCACAGCAGCAGGTTTGCCGTCCCACAGGTTGCATCCGTAGGGACGCGAGCCTATATCGAGTGCATTCTTCAATACTGCAGGCATCGACCGATTATACTCGGGGGTAACGAACAGACAAGCATCCAGCTGCCCCACCTGACTGCGAAAGGCAACCCACTGGGCGGGAGTGGTTCCCTCGTCGTCATAATCTTGATTGAACAAGAGAAGGTTCCCCATCTCCACAAACACTACTTGGTAGTGACGGGCTAATGCCTGGCCGATGTAGTTGGCCGTACTCTTTGAATAAGCCCCTTTGCGTAGGCTTCCTACGAAAATTCCAATAGATTTTGTCTCCATGTTGTTTGATGTTTATAAATTAGATACTGTATCAAGGCGGTGTGGAGGATACCCCCACACCGCGCAATTACTTCTTATTTCTTATTCCAAGGCTTGAGTTGCTTGAAGAAGTCGTTACCCTTGTCGTCGACCAATATAAAGGCGGGGAACTCTTCTACCTCTATTTGCCAGATGGCTTCCATACCCAGCTCGGGATACTCTATACATTGGATGCTCTTGATATTATTCTGTGCCAGGATGGCTGCCGGACCGCCGATGGAACCCAAGTAGAAGCCGCCATACCGCTTACAGGCATCGGTCACCGCCTGGCTGCGATTGCCCTTGGCCAACATAATGAGGCTGCCCCCGTGACGTTGGAAGAGTTCGACGTAAGGATCCATCCGGCCGGCCGTAGTGGGTCCCATCGAACCGCAAGCCATACCGTCGGGAGTCTTGGCCGGTCCGGCATAGTAGATGGGATGGTCTTTGATGTATGGGGGTAGCTCCTGCCCCCGATCGAGGCGCTCTTTAAGCTTGGCGTGTGCCATGTCTCGACCTACTATGATGGTTCCGTTCAGAGAGAGGCGGGTGGCCACCGGATATTGGGTCAGCTCTTGAAGAATCTCTGCCATCGGACGGTTGAGATCGATCCGTACCGCCTCCCCTTCGCCAGCCTCACGCAGCTCGGAGGGAATGAGTTCGCCCGGGTTACTGTCCAGCTTCTCAATCCAGATGCCTTCGCGGTTGATCTTACACTTGATGTTGCGATCGGCCGAACAGGAGACCCCCAACCCTACGGGGCACGAGGCGCCGTGACGCGGAAGTCGGACGATGCGGATGTCATGTGCCAGGTACTTGCCGCCGAACTGGGCACCCAGTCCTATCTGCTGTGCCTCCAGGAGTACCTGCTCTTCGAGTTCGATGTCGCGGAAGGCGCGTCCATACTCATTACCGGTGGTGGGCAACGAGTCGTAATAGTGGGTAGACGCCAACTTTACCGTCTGTAGGTTCTTCTCGGCCGAGGTGCCGCCAATCACAAAGGCGATGTGGTAGGGCGGGCAGGCTGCGGTGCCCAGAGATTTCATCTTTTCGACCAAGAAAGGCACCAGGGTGTCGGGATTAAGTATAGCCTTGGTCTCTTGATACAGATAGGTTTTGTTGGCCGATCCGCCTCCTTTGGTCACACACAAGAAACGGTATTCCATCCCTTCGGTAGCCTCGATGTCGATCTGTGCCGGAAGGTTGCACTTGGTGTTTACTTCCTCGTACATCGTCAGCGGGGCGTTTTGGGAGTAGCGTAAGTTCTCTTCGGTATAGGTCTTATAGACTCCCAGCGAGAGCGCTTCTTCGTCGCAGTAGCCGGTCCATACCTGCTGCCCCTTTTCGCCGTGTACGATGGCCGTACCGGTATCCTGGCAGAAGGGCAGGATGCCCTTGGCCGACACCTCGGCATTGCGTAGGAAGGTCAGGGCGACATACTTGTCGTTGTCGCTGGCCTCGGGGTCGTGGAGGATATCGGCTACTTGCCTGTTGTGCGAACGACGCAACAGAAAGGAGACATCCTTAAAGGCTGCATTAGACATGGCCGTAAGGCCTGCCTGATCAATCTTAAGGATGGGGTGCCCTTCGAACTCACCTACCGACACGTAGTCTTTAGTGAGCAGGTAGTACTCAGTGGTATCTTCGCCTGTCTCAAACAGGGGTTGATACCGAAAGGGAGGAACGGTTGCCATAATAAATATGCTTTAATGATTAGAAATTGTTTGTTTCGGAGGCGCAAAGGTAGCATCTTGGAGGGGGATAACGAACCGCCGGAGGATAAAAAAGTTTAAAGAGCGGCGCCCGGAGGGTCGGTGGGGGTGACCTCCAAGAGGTAGCCCTTGCGGGTAACCACCTGGATGTGTACCGTCCGGTCGACCGACAAAGCCTTGCGCAAGTAGCTGATTTGCACGTTCAGCGCCATGGAGTTGGCATAGGAGACATTGCCCCAGACCTGCTCGAGAATCCGGTCGCGTGCCACCGTGGTGTGGAGGTTGAACACCAGCAGTTGCAAGATGTCGGCCTGTCGGGAGGTAAGGACGATGCGCTGCCCTCCTGCCCGCAGCTCGTTGGTGGCGTAGTTGAAGAGCGTTTGGCCGAATCGGTAGATGCCCTCATCCGCATCCCGGTCGCCCCCGGGTTTGGTATGAGGGGAGAGGAAACGTGCTTGCAGAAAGAGGCAGATGCCGAGCACGAGCACCACCGCCCCGCTTCCCAGCAGCTGTCCACGCATAGAGGCGAGCAGGCTGCCCGGCGAAGGATGCACCTCCACCTCTACGGCCTGCCGCATCATGGGATTGTAGGGATAGTAGACCCGCATCACCGGAGAGAGCCGACGGCCGCCAATCCGGGCATACGCCTCATTGGAGTAGGTCGAGTCGGGCAGCATGAGCAGCTGCGAGCGGAACGCGAGGGGGTCGAGCTGCAGATGCACCAGCGAGTCGAAGCGTGCCAGGCGGAAAGGTGCCTCCTTCTCGAGCAGGTATTGCCGCGTAGCATGAACATAGTCGAGCGGGCTGCCCGGGGGCAGGCGGAAGGTGTCTTGGCGCACGCGGCTACCCGGCGAGACGGTGATGCTCCGGATGCTGTCGACCGGGATACCCTCTAAGGGAGTTTGTTCGGTCACCCGCAGGGGAGCGCCCCCACTCATCAGATGGAGGGTCATCCGCTTGCCGCCCGGGCGAAACAGTGTATGATGCTGAAGGGCGCGCAGGGAGTCATGGACGGCCGCCGCAGTGACTACTTTGCGCCGGATATCCTCCAAGGCAGCCTCGTTTTTGTACCTACACTGGGTCCACAGCCAATAGCACTGCACCCCCACCATCAGCAACAAAACGGCCGCCGGCAGGTAGCGGAGCGATTTGAGGGATTGTTTCATGGGGGGCAAAGATAGGGATTTCAGGCCAAAGCCAAACGGACGTGGCGGCGCTTTTCACGGGGGTGTAATATCTTAGTAATACGCCCGGTAAGGTTTGCGTAAGATAAAAAAGGGGGCGAAGTGCACTATATCTACGTCCTTTGCAGCGTACTTTCACGAGCAAGGTAGTATACCTGTGGCACCTAAGTACTATACTTAGGCCCCCTAAGTATACTACTTATCTGCCAAAGGTATGCTACTTATCAGCCTTCGGGTTGCTACTTTTTATATTCAACTATATACTTGTTCTATGAAGACTTATATTCTCTTCCTCCTGGCAGCTACACTTGGTGGCGTGCCGGTATGGGGGCAACGCTCCCTCCTTAAGAGAACGGACGCCGACAGCATTGCCCGCGTGCGGTTGCTGGCACAGTACGAAGCACGCTTTGTCATTGACACCACCAAGGCCGACAAGCCGCTATCCGAGACCATGCTACTGGAGATTGGTACCGGGGGCATCAGCAAGTTCTACTCCCAGGCCAAGGCCGTGCGCGACTCCTCTATATCGGCCGACCTGGGCAGTGGCGGATCGCCCGTGCAGGTCCTTAGTATCGACCTGCGCAAATATCCCAAGAGCCGGATGAGCGAGACGCTCTTCCGCGGCTATCCCGATGCGGGCAAGGTCACCACCCTCGACGAGGTAGGCCTCTCACACCTGCGTTGTACCGAGGCCGACGAGGCTCCCCGGTGGACGTTGCTACCGGACACGACCACCCTGCTGGTCTATCACTGCCGGCGCGCCGTAGCCACCTTTAAGGGGCGCACCTGGCGCGTGTGGTACACCCCCGATGTGCCCGTAGATGCCGGCCCCTGGAAGTTGCACGGCCTGCCCGGTATGATTGTGGCGGCCGAGGATGCCGACGGGCACTACTCCTTCCGCCTGTGCGGACTCGAGCGTATGCGCGTGCCCCGTGCCCTGCACTACGAGGGAGGCAGCTACGAACCGGTTTCGCGTAAGGCATACCGGCAAGTGCACGAGCGCTATGCGGCGGATCCGGTCGGCTTCATTACCGAGGGTCCGGGCGTCCGGATGACCGTCACCGACCCACAGGGCAATAAGCTCCCCTCCCGACGCTTGGCCTACAACCCCATCGAGCGGTGAGCGTGTCGGCAACAGTTCTAAGGTGGGGGGGATTCCTGCTATGCCTGGGCATCGCCCCGTTGCTTGCCGCGCAGGACGCGGTTGATTCACTCGACCTTATCGATCTAAAAGAGGTGGTGATTCGCCCCGGTCGTATCCGTGCCCGCAAAGACACCTTGCGCTACGACCTCACGGAGTTTAAGACCGAGCAAGACCGGTATATCCGCGACGTACTCGGACGCCTTCCGGGCATCGAAGTGGAAGAGAACGGCACCGTCCGCTATAACGGGCGGGCTGTGGATCACTACTTGGTGGAGGGGATGGACATCACCGGCGGACGCTACAATCAGATCAACAACAACCTCCGGGCAGAGGCCATCAGCAGCGTCGATATCATGGAGAACTACCAGTCTAAGCGGGCGCTGCAGCACAAACAATCCTCGGACGAGGTGGCGCTCAACCTTCGGCTCGACCCTGCTGCACGCGACCAGTGGATGGTCGGCATCGGAGCGGGCGCAGGAAGCGCCCTTCCCCCTACCCCGGTAGCAGATCAGGCCTTGCGCACCTACTTTCTGAATGCCCTGCAGCTGGGGCACCGGCGCCAACATCTCTACACGGCCAAGGGCAACAACACCGGCGACGACCTCGCCGGCGAGCAGCTTCAGCTCACCGCGCTATCCGCCGCTCCGCCGCCCCTCAGCAGTCGCCTCACCCATCCCTTTATGAGTGCACCCCTCGATGATGGGCGGGTGCGCTTCAACGATAGCCACACCTTGCACCTGAGCCGTATGACCCGAGGCAACGACTCTCAGACCCTGCGCCTGCAAGCCTCCTACACGCACGACCAAACCACGCAGAGGCGCACCAACCAACAACTATACTTCTTGCCCGAGGACACCCTGCTGCTGAGCGAAAGCTATCACCTGCGGCAGCGCAGCGACGTAGCCAGCCTCGAGCTACACTACGAAGAGAACCGCCCCACGCACTATCTGACAGGCCGCCTCACTCTCGAGGGGAAGTGGCAGCAGAGCGATGCCCGTGAGCTGTCGCAATCCATCCGTACCACGGCGTTGCAGGTCACCAACCGCTTCAACCGCGTAACTTCGCGCCGGGCAGCTACGTGGGAACTGAGCACCGTGATGCGCTACGCCCTGCTGCCCGCTACGCTCCGTCTGGCAGAAGGTAGCGAGCGGCTCGGCCAACAGTCGTTCTATGCCGACACCCAGCTTGCCCGGCTGCACCGCCGGGGCGTGTGGTCGCAACGCTACACCCTTGGATTGCAGGGCGAATGGGTACATCCGGGGGCGCTCTGGCAAACCTCCCTCTATGCCACTGCCCACTATACGCTGGAGCGGGGAAAATGGCGCACTACGCTGACTTTGCCCGTACGCCTCCGGTATGACGATGCTACGCATGACCGCCCGATGGGATTCTTTACGCCGTCGCTCTCCCTGCGCTACCAGCTCAACTATCACTGGAGGCTCTCGCTCCATGCTACCCGCAACCGCAGCCTCGCAGAGCTGACCGAGCTGACTCCCCAAGCCTATCGCCGCGACTACCGTACCTGGATGCTCCCCGATGAGGTGCGTCCCCTCTACACCACGCAAAGCATCTACCTGCATGCCCAATACAAACACACCGCACAGGAGTTCTTCGCCACGGCCACCCTGAGCCACGTGCGCCGACAGAGTAATTCACTTATGGGGCAATCTATCCGCACCGACACCCTCTTGTATCAACTCAAGGGAGTGCGGAACAGGACACAGACCGATGCTCTCTCCATAGAGTTGTCCAAAGGGTTTTATCGCCTGCGGCTGAAAGCCTCGTTCTCTCTACGGGGCAGTCGCAGCACAGGCACCCGGCTGAGCCTAACCAGCGGACAGCTCCAACGCTACGAACTGCGCCAATTCACCCTCGAGCCGAGGATCCACTATACCGCCTTTCACACCCTGCAGATAGCGTATCACCTCATCCTTAGCGGCAGCAGCACCCGGCTGGAATATCGGCTCCCCCTGCTCTTCGATACCACACAGCGCCTGTCCTTAACCCTGCCCATCCAACCTCTCGAACTCAAACTCCAAGGGGAACACTATCGCAACGACTTGGGCAACGACCGACACCTGAACACCTTCTTGGTCGACGCCTCCCTAACCTATCGTCATCGCCGCTGGCAATACGAGGCCTCCCTAACCAACCTGCTCAACCAGAGCCAATACGGGTATACCCTCTACACCGATACCCGACACACCACCTCACAGCTGAGCATTCGCCCCCGGGAACTTATCGGGAAGATCACCTACCGACTATAACCTGACATTAGTGAAGAATGTAAACTAAACTGTGTCATTTAAAAATTCCATGTCAAGCCAATTACAACAACCGGAACCGTTCGCCAAATTTTATCGCCAATCGTTGCAAGATGGTAGCCTAATTGGCAATAGGCATTGTCCGTTTGCCGACGAATCACTATTCACAAGGAAGGTTATCCGGAAGCATTCCATGCTAATTAAATTTGCCTGTAATCTGCGAAATATCGAAAGAGCCATCTATTTCCTGTACTTCGATTTTTCCGTGAAGTATGTCGAAAAAGAATTCCCGAATATTTTCCTGCGATAATGATATTGTTTCTCCGTCGCTGTCTTTACCCATGTCGTAGGTCTTTAGCAGTTGCGAACCCAGACTTGCCGCGGTAAGCAAAAAGTGGTTTTGGAACTTGTCTGTATCGAGTAAATCGGCAGCAAGCACTTTGCCTATCACAGTATAGCTACGCAACTTCTTTTGCACCTTATCATTTGCAAGGGTAGTCTCAACCTCGTCTATTTGCATATCTAACGCTATCTTTCCCGAATTGGGGGACTGTGGTAATCTACGATAAAGTGAACCGAGATCGGCAAGTGTCAGATTGTATAAACGAGCATTTATGCCGACGCGTATTTTCTCGATTGAAAAGGCGCTGGGTAGCAAGAGCGATACGTTTTGTGCAATATCGACAGCAGGGGCGTTGAAAGTTCCGACAATGCAATTGGTCATAGTGAGGTGTTGCGTAGCAAAAACACCACCAATCACAACGCAATTTTCCAATACAATGCTGTCGGCATAAATGCTTCCAGCTACATAAGCATTGTAAAGTGCCACACTGCCGGCATTTATGTCCGAACAGAACATGATGCGGCAATTGGTGCCTCTCGATACCACCGAACCAACCGCTCCCACACTTTGCCGGAAAGTAATAGCACCACGGGCATCGCTGTTTACATACACTTCCAATTGGGCAAATACAGCCCCTTGAAGCTCCGTTTCACCATTCTGAATCTCCAATTTGTGGGCGTAAACGGGACCTTCGATAATGGTGTTCTCTTGAATGGAGATATTTCTGCCAAGTTCGGCCATTTTTTCGGGCAGAATAGATCCTTTTACCCGATTATCTTTCAATAATATGTGAGCTTCGTTAAATCGAATTTCTTCTAAATTTTTCATACGTACAATAGGTGTTATGATTTAATAGACTGAATTGTTTCCAAATGAGTTAGTTTCGCTATCATCTCTTTTACCCTGGTCACATGTGCCGGGGTGCCGGTGTAGGTGGCATCTGAAAATTCAGTATCGAAATGCAAAGCAAGCTGCTTATGGCACTCTTTGTTAATAGGTTGCCACGAATGGAGGCGAAAAATTTCGGTCATGTCGATAGAAGCTGTTTGTGGAAAAACGTCGGGGTGATACATGCTCCTGTCCGAATGATTAGCATCCGTCATTGATTCTACGAAACAGACCGGAATGTAGTAGGTTGTTTCTTTGTGCTCATGCAGCATGCAACTATCAAGAATTGCTTGCGTTGTTGATTGAGCGAAAGCAGCAATGAATCTATTTCACTTCTCTTTTGGGCAATCTTCTGCGAAATTTGTGAGCGTATCAGGGTGAAGAATCCTCTGTTTACATTGACGCAAACGTTATTGGCGGCTTCCTGTTCGGCGGCAATCACAGCGGTTTGCATGGTGACAACAGCCATAGTTGTCTGATTAACATGTCCGGCTACCGTACCCACCTTTTCCGCCATCGGATTGGTGTCGACTTGAATACTTATATCTGCCATGGTTATACCTTATATATTGTTATTATCATCTGCTAAAGTAATCATGGAATCCAACCATCTGTATTGCTATCCTCGGCTTTCGGTTCATCTGCTTCTGCGGTAGCTTTCGGTTTCGTTGCTTCCGGTTCCACCTCTTCCTTGATTGGTATATTCAATTCGTCCAGCACCTGTTGTGCCACCTTGGGCAGATTGAGAGACATATACTCATAGGTGACATGGTAACCATCAACTCCTTGAGTACGTCTTCAAACCGAGCAGTGTCGGTAGAAAGAGAATCTTTCAGCGTATTTAGCTCCTTGAATTTGTCTACACTCTGGGCGTATTGTTCTTTGTCGAAGACGGACACTACAGCTTCGTTTCCGGTGAGAGCCGTTGTACCATACTCATTGAGAAAGCGCAGATAATCGCTCTTATCTGCCACAAGTGGCAATGATACCGAAGTGGTATCCAAGTCGCCCATGCAGTAGGACATGGTGCGTAGCGAACGGTCTAACTTGCCAAGATTCCACAACGGGCGCGTGGGTTGAGAGTTCTTTCAGTTCATGAATTGTATCGACCAGCAACTCTTTTTGGCGAGGCAATTGTAGCGTTACTTCCGCAGGGGCAACCTGTCCGGTATAGTCTACAATAAAACTCTTGTCTTCGTATTTCAGTTGGTCGGCTACCGGAATGTAGATAACGCCGAGTTTATTGACACGATAATCGCGGAGATAGTAATTGAATAATATCTTAGCCTGGTCTTGATAGATATTATCCGATTCGGGGAAAATCTTTCCTGTCATACGCATCGTATTTAGTGTGAATATATAGCTTTTCTATCTCGGTAAATTTGTTCTATTTGTCTGACGGCTGCAACAAAACGTTGCTCGTCCGGCACACCGTCGGTAAGTTGCCCTTTTAACTTCTTGACTGCAAGGATAAACTCCTGCTCCAATGATAATATGACCACCCACCATGAAAGAAATCGCTATCAAAGCATAAAATCCAACCATGGCCCAACGAATTCCCAACGAACCGATTTTGCGTTGTGAACGGTCGCGACCGAGTAGGGGCGTGAGTATGTCCCAGAAGCATAACCAATAGATGATGGATAAAACAACGATATTGAGCATCGTTGTTTCGTTGCTGCTCGTTCCTTTCAATACCCAAAAGGCAATGATAAGCAGCGCTTCACCAAGGATCAACAGTAGTAGAGAAAGGATTCGTCTATAATTCATGGATAGATATGTTTTTACCGGTTTACTGTTTATAACCACATTGTGGACAGAACTTTACTCCCGAAGGAACAGGTGTGTGACAACGTATGCATTGGGCGCCGTTTGACAGACTATTCTCTGCTGTGATTGGCATTTCCATTTTTTTGAGAAGTAGCCAAGGCGGATTCTTCTTGCGAAAGAAAGTCCAGTAAGGCTTTAGTCAGTGCGGATAGCTTAGAGGGAAGTTTGTTCCCTTCTATC
>JAISHB010000038.1 GCA_031262785.1 Prevotellaceae bacterium | reverse complement strand
CTCAACAAAAAGATATTGTGCATAGCGCATAAAATAATTGAGAAAAAGGTTGGTCGGAAACATAGAATACCGGCGGTATATAATCCACAACAGCAGAAGAACCCCGAAGTGGGTTCAACAACATCTTTTACGATATTTGCATGATGTTCAACCCCTTCGGGGTTGTAGAGAGGAGAGAACGATGCGCTACCGCGGGTTTCACCCACGGTTACGAATAGTAAACCCCTTTCGGGGTTTTTCGTCCTTGCGATGAAAACTACAACGTTTTGACACTCCCCCGCTTCCCGCATTCATTATTGTTCCTGTTACAAGTTCCGGCAAGGATGAATTGTTAAAATGTACTCCTTGCTGAAGTTCCGGCAAGCTTGAATTGTTAAGGAGTACTCCTTGCTGAAGTTCCGGCAAGCTTGAATTGTTAAGGAGTGCTCCTTGCTGGAGTTCCGGCAAGGATGAATTGTTAAGGGGTGCTCCTTGCTGGAGTTCCAGCAAGGATGAATTGTTAATGTGCATCAACTGCTGGAGTTCCAGCAAGGTCTAATTGTTAAGGAGTACTTCTTGCCGGAGTTCCGGCAAGGATGAATTGTTAAGGGGTATTCTTTGCTGGAGTTCCAGCAAGGATGAATTGTTAATGTGAATTAACTGTTGGAGTTCCAGTAAGCTTGATTTGTTAATTTGAATTAACAATTCATCCTTGCTGGAGTTCCGGCAAGGCCGTTTTAGTACTTTTGCCGCGGCAAAAGGTGCCGGAGGCACCTCCAGCCAATCCAAAACGGAACAAAACAACGAAATCATCATAACTCCTTGGAACGTATGGAAAATAAAATTCAAGCGCTGACCGAGAAAATCTACCGCGAAGGCGTCGAGAAGGGTCATACCCAAGCTCAACAGATTGTGGCTCAGGCTCAAGAGCAAGCCCTTCGCATAGTGGAGGAGGCGCGCAAAGAGGCGGCGGCGTTGACGGCGGCCGCCGGCAAAGAGGCGGAAGAACTTCGGGAAAACACCCAATCGGAACTCAAGCTGTTCGCCGCTCAGGCGGTCGGTGCACTCCGCTCGGAGATTGCCTCGCTCATTACCGACCGCATTGTTCGTGCCGACGTGGAGGCATTCGTGGCCGATAAGAACTACTTGAACGCCTTCATCGTGGCGCTCGCCTCGAAGTGGAGCACCACCGAGCCTATTGTCATCTCCACGGCCGATGCCGATAAGCTGACCGCCTACTTCACCGCCCGCGCCAAAGCGCTGTTGGACGGCGGTGTGAAGATTGAGCAGGTCAACGGACAGCCGGCACTCTTCACGGTGCAGCCAGCCGACGGTGCCTACAAGGTGCAGTTCGGTGAGGACGAGTTTATGAACTACTTCAAAGAATTTCTGCGTCCGCAGTTGGTAAAAATGCTGTTTTCATAGCCCCCGATGAGCAAGTATTACTATCTGGTGGCCGGTTTGCCCGACCTGACGCTCGATCAGGGGAAGCCCACCTACTCATCCGCCCGCTTTATGGAGGAGATTTATCCGGCGCTCTCCAAGCATGACCGCCGGCTCATCGATTTGCATCGCAACCGCCCCGATGAGACGCTCTTTACCGACGAAGAACGGGCAGGTTTCGAGGAAGATAAGGTGCTGATGGAAGATCGGCTGGCCGCCCGCTACTATGTCCGGGGCATGCAGTGTGGTAATCGGTTGGTGGCTTCGTGGTTTGAGTTTAATCTCAACCTGAAAAACATCTTGGTAGCCCTTATTGCCCGCAAACACAAGCTGGAGGTGGCGCCGTTCATCGTGGGGGATACCCCGGTGGCTCAAGCCTTGCGCACTTCATCGGCGCGTGACTTCTCGCTGGGCACCGAGCTGGACTATTTGGAGCCGCTACTCAAAATAAGTGAGACAGAAGAGTTGCTCGAACGCGAGAAACGCATCGATCAGCTTCGTTGGCGATGGATGGAAGAGGCTACTTTCTTCCATTACTTCTCGGTGGAGCGGCTGTTTGTCTTTCTGATGCAATTAGAGATGGTAGAACGCTGGCTGCTCCTGGATAAAGAGCAGGGGAGCCAACTGTTTCGCAGCCTGATAGCGGGTTTGAAACAGGAAGTGCGCATTCCCGCCGAATTCAAGAAATAAATAATCAACATAGTATATGGCAACAAAAGGAACTGTTAGTGGTGTAATCGCCAACATGGTCACCCTGGTCGTAGATGGTCCGGTCGCACAGAACGAAATCTGCTACATCACCACCGGAGGCGATCGCCTGATGGCCGAAGTGATCAAAGTGACGGGCGAACGCGTGTTTGTGCAGGTATTCGAGAGTACCCGCGGCCTAAAAGTGGGTGCCCAGGCCGAATTTACCGGCCACTTGCTCGAAGTAACGCTGGGTCCGGGCATGCTTTCGCGCAACTACGACGGATTACAGAACGATCTGGATAAAATGGAGGGTGTTTTCCTGCGGCGCGGAGAATATACCTACCCGTTGGATAAGGAAAAGTTGTGGCACTTCGTGCCATTGGTCCAAACAGGCGATAAAGTGGAGGCATCCCACTGGTTGGGAGAGGTGGAGGAGAACTTTCAGCCGCTTAAGATCATGGCTCCCTTCACGCTCAAGGGCAGTGCCACGGTAAAGAGTATTGTTCCCCAAGGAGACTACCGCATCGAGGAGGTGATTGCCCTGCTTACCGATGAAGCAGGGAACGAACTGCCCGTCACCATGATTCAAAAGTGGCCGGTGAAGCGCGCCATGACCAATTACGTGGAAAAACCGCGTCCTTTCCGCCTGCTCGAGACGGGGGTGCGCGTAATCGACACGCTCAATCCCATCGTCGAGGGCGGCACCGGATTTATTCCCGGCCCGTTCGGCACCGGCAAGACGGTGCTCCAGCACGCCATCTCCAAACAGGCCGAGGCCGACATCGTCATCATTGCCGCTTGCGGGGAACGTGCTAACGAAGTGGTGGAAATCTTCACCGAATTTCCCGAATTGGTCGACCCGCACACCGGACGCAAACTGATGGAACGTACCATCATCATCGCCAACACCTCCAACATGCCGGTTGCCGCCCGTGAGGCTTCGGTTTACACGGCCATGACCATTGCCGAATATTATCGTTCCATGGGACTCAAGGTGTTACTCATGGCCGACTCCACTTCCCGTTGGGCACAGGCGCTTCGCGAGATGTCCAACCGCATGGAAGAGCTTCCCGGCCCCGATGCCTTCCCAATGGACATCTCGGCAATCATCTCCAACTTCTACGGACGTGCCGGATATGTCCGATTGAGCAACAATCAAACCGGATCCATCACCTTCATCGGCACAGTTTCGCCCGCCGGCGGTAATCTCAAAGAGCCGGTGACCGAAAATACCAAGAAGGTGGCACGTTGCTTCTATGCACTCGAACAAGATCGCGCCGACAAGAAGCGTTATCCTGCCGTCAATCCCATCGATTCCTACTCCAAATACATCGAGTACCCCGAATTTGAGGCTTACATCGCCGAACGCATCAATCCCGAGTGGATTCCCAAGGTAAACGACCTGAAAACGCGCTTGCAACGGGGCAAAGAGATTGCCGAACAGATCAACATCCTGGGCGACGACGGTGTACCGGTCGATTATCACATCACCTTCTGGAAATCGGAGCTGATCGACTTCGTAATTCTTCAGCAGGACGCCTTCGACCCGATAGATGCCGTCACTCCTATGGAGCGGCAGGAGGAGATGCTCAACATGGTTGCCGATATTTGCCACACCGACTTTGAATTGGACAATTTCAACGAGGTGATGGACTACTTCAAGAGGATGATCAACCTGTGTAAGCAGATGAATTATGCCGCCTACAACTCCGAGGCCTACGAAGGCTTCCGGAAGCAACTGGCGCAACTGAAAAACGAAAAAATGAAAGCATAAACGTATGAAAGCATTTCAAAAGATATACACCAAAATCACGCAGATCACCAAAGCCACCTGTTCGCTGCAGGCTTCGGGTGTGGGTTACGACGAACTGGCTACCGTGGAGGGCAAGTTGGCGCAAGTGGTGAAGATACAGGGCGACGAAGTGACCTTGCAGGTGTTCGAAGGCACCGAAGGCATCCCCACCAACGCCGAGGTGGTCTTCCTGGGTAAATCACCCACGCTGCGTGTGGGCACTCAGCTGGCCGGACGCTTCTTTAATGCCTTCGGACAACCTATCGACGGCGGACCCGAGATTGAAGGCGAAGAGGTTGAGATTGGCGGCCCTTCGGTCAACCCCGTTCGTCGCAAACAACCCTCCGAACTGATTGCAACCGGCATCGCCGGCATCGACTTGAACAACACCTTGGTGTCCGGACAGAAGATTCCCTTCTTTGCCGACCCCGATCAGCCCTTCAATCAGGTGATGGCCAACGTGGCCATGCGTGCTCAAACCGATAAGATTATACTCGGAGGCATGGGCATGACCAACGACGACTATCTCTACTTCAAAAACGTCTTTTCCAATGCCGGTGCCCTCGATCGCATCGTGAGCTTCATGAATACCACCGAAAATCCGCCGGTGGAGCGCTTGCTCATCCCCGATATGGCGCTGACGGCGGCCGAATATTTCGCCGTTGGGCACAACGAGAAGGTATTGGTGCTGCTGACCGACATGACCTCCTACGCCGACGCCCTCTCCATCGTCTCCAACCGCATGGATCAGATTCCCTCGAAAGACTCCATGCCCGGTTCGCTCTACTCCGACTTGGCGAAGATTTACGAGAAGGCCGTACAGTTCCCCTCGGGCGGCTCCATCACCATCATTGCCGTCACTACGCTCTCGGGCGGTGACATTACCCATGCCGTACCCGACAATACCGGCTACATCACCGAAGGACAACTCTTCCTGCGCCGCGATAGCGACATCGGAAAGGTCATCGTCGACCCGTTCCGCTCGCTTTCGCGCCTCAAACAATTGGTTACCGGCAAGAAAACGCGGCGCGATCACCCGCAAGTGATGAATGCCTGCGTGCGTTTGTACGCCGACGCGGCCAATGCCAAGACCAAGCTCGAGAACGGCTTCGATTTAACCGCCTACGACGAGCGTACGTTGGCCTTTGCCAAGGAGTATTCCAACCAACTGCTGGCCATCGACGTCAACCTCGACGCCACCGAGATGCTCGACGTGGCGTGGACGTTGCTGGGACGGCATTTCCGTCCCGAAGAGGTGAACATTAAACAAGAATTGGTCGATGAGTACTGGCCTAAAGCCTGAGTTGCGCTACCCGCTGCGAAAAGTCGTACAACTCTCCCCTGCAAAGTAGTACAACTTTTCACAGTAAGATGCACAACCTTATAGTATAAGATGTATGGCAATAAAGTTTCAATATAATAAAACGTCGCTTCAGCAGCTCGAAAAGCAACTGAAAGTGCGCGTGCGCACCCTCCCCATCATCAAGAACAAGGAGAGTGCTCTGCGCGTGGAAGTTAAACGTAGCAAGGAAGAAGCAGCCCGGCAGGAAGAGCAACTCGAACGCGACATTCAAGCCTACGAAGCGATGTTTGCCCTCTGGAGTGAGTTTGATGCCACGCTCATCAGTGTGCGCCACGTGCACTTGGAGGTGAAGAAGATAGCAGGCGTGCGCGTGCCGGTGTTGGACAATGTAGAGTTTGAACTGCGGCGTTTCAGCCTCTTCAACTCCCCTAAATGGTATGCCGACGGCGTAGCACTGCTGCAACGACTGGCGCACACGGCCATCGAACGCGAATTTACCATAGCCAGGCTGGGATTGCTCGAACATGCCCGCAAGAAAACCACTCAAAAGGTCAATCTCTTCGAGAAGGTGCAAATCCCCGGCTATCAGGATGCCTTGCGCAAAATCAAACGCTTCATGGAAGATGAAGAGAACCTCTCCAAGTCGTCGCAGAAAATCATGAAGTCGCATCAAACAAACAGAAAGGAGGCCGTGGCATGATTACCAAGATGAAAAAGCTGACTTTTCTGGTCTATCACCGCGAGTATGAACAGTTCCTCGAGCAAATCAGGGAGCTGGGGGTGGTGCACATTGT
This sequence comes from Prevotellaceae bacterium, assembly GCA_031262785.1. Taxonomy (GTDB): domain Bacteria; phylum Bacteroidota; class Bacteroidia; order Bacteroidales; family Bacteroidaceae; genus Bacteroides. The sequence goes on along the minus strand of JAISHB010000038.1, from coordinate 2,892 downwards.
GGAGAAGCAGCGTGGCGAGCCGGACGAAACCTTGCAGGAGATGCTGCAGAAGCGTGCCCGCTACAAACAGGTAGCCGCACAAATGGATCCGACCATTCCGTCCGAAGCTTGTGACAGCTCTGTGCGTCCCCGTCTGAATGCCGACGACATCGTCAAAGGTTTTGAGGAGGCCGAGCTGCGTTTGCAAACTAACAAACAGCGCATCGCACAATGCGAGAAAGCAATTGCGCAACTGGCCCCTTGGGGCAACTTCGATTGGAACACCATCGAGAAGATTAAGGAGGCCGGCTGGTTCATTCAGTTCTACCTTTGCCCCGAACGGGAATATAAGCCGGAGTGGGAAGAAAAATATCCTGTGATACAGGTAGGCGAGCAAGCCGGCTCGAAGTACTTCGTCACCCTCACGCCCCATCCGTTGCAACTGGAATTGGAACCGGTGCGATTGCCCGACTCCTCGCTCTTTGAATTGGAACAGCAGAAAGTTATGCTGGAAGAGGAGCAAGCCGAATATAGCGGCGCATGGTGTGACTTCTGTGTCGAGAATCGTGGCAACCTTGAAAAAGATATTGTCCGCCTCGAACGCGATATCGACCTGTGCAAAGTGAAGCTTAGCGGCCAGCACATGGCCGAAGGCACTCTACTCTTCCTCGAAGGATGGGTGCCTGCCGACAAAGAGGCCGACCTCACCGCCCTGCTGGAACAAAGCGGTGTCTATTACGAGATGCGCAACGCCACGCGCCAGGACAACGCTCCCATCAAACTCAGAAACAACGCCTTCACCCGTATGTATGAAGTGCTCACCCGTATGTATGGCATGCCTGACTATGCCGAGTTCGATCCCACACCGCTGATTGCTCCCTTCTTCACTCTCTTTTTTGGTTTTTGCATGGGCGATGCCGGATATGGACTGGTGCTAATGGCCTTGGGCTTTTTCTTGAAGAAGAAAGTATCCAAGTCAATGGCCGGCATGATGAACTTAGTGATTACACTGGGCGTGGCCACTACGGTGGTCGGCACTGTGATGGGCACTTTCTTCGGTGTCTCACTCATCGATCTCGATTTGCCCGAGAATCTCAAGAGCTTTATGATTGTGGGCAAGGTGGGTAACACGGGCTACGATAAACAGATGTTGTTAGCCATTCTCATCGGCGTGGTGCAGATTAGTTTTGGTATGGCTGTCAAGGCGATTAGTGAAACTGTACGCTACGGCTTCAAGAATGCACTCAGTGCGTGGGGATGGCTCTTGCTGGTGGTTGGCTTTGTCTGCACCGGCACGCTGACTTTCTTCCATGTAATCTCCGAGGAAGTTTCCACATGGGCATTTATTACCATTGGCGGCGTAGCGGCCATCGGCATCTATCTGCTTAATAACTGGGGACGCAACGTTTTTATCAATGTGGGTGCCGGCTTGTGGGATACCTACAACATGGCTACCGGACTGATGGGCGACACGCTGTCGTATATCCGCCTCTATGCGCTTGGCTTGGCGGGCGGTATGCTGGGAGGTGTGTTCAACGAGTTGGCCTTTATGGTGCGCGACGGCGCGGGCGGCATTGGCGGCTGGATCTGCTGCTTGGTGATTCTGTTGCTTGGTCATGGTATCAACATTGCCATGTCTTGCTTGAGTGCCTATGTACACCCGTTGCGTCTAACCTTTGTGGAGTATTTCAAAAACTCCGGTTACGACGGCAAAGGCGAAGCCTACAAACCGTTCGGGGAAGTTTCGAATTAGGAATGAAGAATGAATTTAATCAATAATTAAAATAAGACGAATATGAATGAAATTTTAGGTTATCTCGGTTTAGGCCTCATGTTGGGTTTAGCGGGAATTGGCAGTTGTTTGGGAACCACTATCGCCGGTAATGCTGCCGAAGGTGCACTCAAGAAAGACCCTTCGAAGTCGGTTAGCTACATGATTCTTTCGGCCTTACCCTCTACGCAGGGACTCTATGGCTTTGTGGCTTTCTTTATGTATAAAGGCAGAGACTTTATGACCGGAGGTCCGCTGATCTTTGGTATCGGACTGGGTGTAGGACTGGTTTGTCTCTTTTCGGCCATTCGGCAAGGACAAGTTTGTGCCAACGGTATTGCCGGCATGTCGCAAGGACACGATGTGATGGTGAACACGCTCATCTACGCAGCTCTTCCCGAGTTTTATGCTATCTTGGCATTGGTTGGTGCGTTGATGATGTAGTTAAATTGGGCGGCATCCTTTGCCATCTCGACGAAACAACTTACCTTTGCTTCGTCAAACGAAAGACATAGCCGCACCGGTTGGATAGGGAAACTCATCAAACAATTATGAAATGCCGAGACAAGTTTCGTTTCTCAATGGCGGGCCACACCCTTCGGGGTAACTTTTAGTCGGTGGATTACAAAGAGGGCGAACACTCAAATCCTGTCATTCGGAGTTTCATCACATCATCGGTGCGGCTTTTATATAAAAAGAGAAACGGTCATTTCCGAAAGGAAGTGACCGTTTCTCTTTTAGGTAATGTTACCGGTTAGTCTTTGAATCCTACTTTTGCATGTGAGCCATCGCAGAAGGGTTTATTCTTCGATGCACCACAACGGCACAGATGAGGTTTGTCTACCACTTGTACCGAGCCATCGGCCAATACCAGTTCTACCTTACCTTCCACCAACAACGGAGCGTTGGGGATTACTTTGATTCTTAATACAGATTCGTTCGTTTCCATAATTACATACTATTTAATTGTTTCCTTTTTTAACAAGAGATAGCTAAAAAAGGTTTTGTTAGCAGACTACTTTTTCTTGTTGAACAGATCTTTTAGCTTATCGACGGCTTTCTCTTTCACGGCTTCCTTCACCGCCTCTTTCTTGTTGGTGGTGGAGTCGTTTTTCAATCCGAGTTTCTCGCCAATCTTGTCT
>JAISHB010000100.1 GCA_031262785.1 Prevotellaceae bacterium | reverse complement strand
TGCTCCGGTTAATCCAGGAGCCGTAAATAATGCCCGTTTCGGAGCCGAAGCTGCTAAGTTGCTCGAGTAGCTGTTCGGTGTCGGTGCTCCCCGAGGTGATGAACTTCAACGAGAGCGAGGGGAACATCTTCCGAGCCACCTCTTCGAACCGTTTTTCTACGATGTAGCTGGTATAGCGGTCGTTGAGCAACACCACCAGCTGCTTTATCTGCGGCTGCATCTCTTTAACCAGACGCAAGTTCTCCTCCACATAAACCGGGGCGTAGAGGAGGGTCGTTTTGTATCGGTCTCGCACGGCCGGGATGGAAACGGCTTGGTCTTCGGCGATGTGGGCGCCCGTATAGCGTCTGTTGATGTCCTTGGCGCTGTGCGGTTGCGAGTGACACACGATGGTGGGGACGTCTTTCCAGATGGTGTCCAGCAACGGGCGGCAAGCATACCAGCCCAAGTCGGCAATGAAGATGATCAGGCGAGGAGGATGGGCGTATCTACGGCGCAAGTAGTCACGCTTGGCCTCGATGGCCTCCGGCCCGTCGAGAAACCAGAGCGAAAGCGATTCGGCGTAAACGTTCATGCCCACCTCTTTCTCATACTTCTTATCGATGGAGCTGAATAGTTCATACGCCCACTTCTCCCGGAAGTTAGAGGAGCTGATCATAAGAATGTAGTCCTCTTTCGGGTTTTGTGCGCCCACCGGCATCCCAAAAAAGGAGGAACAGAAGAGTAGACATACCAGCGCAACTCTTCCCGCAAGCATTGTTGAATGTAGAGAAACTTGTTTTTTCAGCATACCTTCTGATGTTGGTGCCACAAAAGTAGATAAAAAAAGCTCTCTGAACGCTATAATATACAATTATTTGTGCCATTTTCTCCTGTTTTAGTGCGTAGCATCTGCATTTCTACGCTCTTTCTTTATGTTATAGACCTCCGAACGGTGATTTGCGCACTCTTTTTATGTGTTTGAAACATTATTTAAGGTTACAACCCCCTACGCTTATTAGTTTTTGCATAACTTTGCCTCGCTTTTCCCACATAATTGATTAGTTCACCTTCCCAATATGAATTACCAAGTAGCCATTATAGGCGGAGGCCCCGCCGGATATAGCGCCGCAGAAGCTGCCGGCAAAGCCGGACTAAGCACTGTCTTGTTCGAACGTCAGAATCTGGGAGGCGTTTGTCTAAACGAAGGGTGCATCCCCACGAAAACCCTACTCTACTCGGCAAAGGTGTTTGATTCCGCCCGCCAGGCATCTAAATATGGAGTCGGTGTGGAAAAAGTCTCGTTCGACCTGCCTAAAATTATTGCCCGCAAACAGAAAGTAGTGCGCAAGCTGGTGCTTGGCATCAAGGCAAAGCTTAGTGCACACGGTGTAACCCTTGTACAAGGCGAAGCAACTATCTTATCCCCCACTACGGTGCAATGCGCCGGTGAAACTTACCACTGTCGTCACCTGATTATCTGCACCGGTTCCCAAACAGTTATCCCATCCATCGAAGGCATTGACAGCGTGAACTACTGGACGCATCACCAGGCGCTCGAATGCAAAGAGCCTCCGGCCTCCCTCACCGTTGTGGGCGGAGGTGTAATCGGCATGGAGTTCGCCTCCTTCTTTAATAGCTTGGGTACGAAGGTCACGGTCATAGAAATGATGGATGAAATCGTCGGCGGCATGGATAAAGAGTTGGCCGCCATGTTACGTGCCGACTACACCAAGCGCGGCATCGTCTTTCTGCTCAACACCAAAGTGGTTTCCCTCTCACAAAACAAACAGGATGTGACCATATACTACGAACATGAAGCAGGTACCGGCAGTATCACAACCGAAAAGATACTGATGAGCGTAGGACGCCGACCGGTGACTCGGGGTTTCGGACTGGAAACCCTTAGCCTGGTCACCGAACACGGGCGCATTACCGTAGACAAGCAAATGCGCACCTCACAGCCGAATGTTTACGTATGCGGCGACCTCACCGGATTCTCCCTGCTGGCACACACCGCCATACGCGAAGCCGAAGTGGCCGTAAACACAATTGCCGGTAAAGAAGATGCCATGAATTACCGTGCCATTCCTGCCGTAGTCTACACCAACCCCGAAATAGCCGGTGTGGGCGAAACCGAAGAGAGCCTCCGACAGAAAGGCGTCCGCTACCACGTATCCAAATTACCGATGAGCTTCTCCGGACGCTTTGTGGCGGAAAACGAAGGAGTGAACGGATTATGTAAAATACTCGCATCGGAAGAGAACATCCTTCTGGGTGCGCATATTTTGGGCAATCCGGCTTCGGAAATTATCGCCCTGGCTGCTACCGCCATCGAACAACAACTCACCGTCGACCAATGGAAGCGAGTCATATTCCCTCACCCGTCGGTTTGCGAAATATTCCGCGAAGTTATCTAATTCTAACCACCAAAGAGATGAAAAACACCTATCTCATGCTGTTGCTGCTGACACTCCTTACTCCCGTGTCGCTGCAGGGACAAAACAAAAGCAAACTGTCTGCCGGCATAAACAAACTCATCAAACAACAACTTCCCGAAGGCTCCAACGTAGGCATAGCCATTTACGATCTCACCGACGACACTTCGCTATACGCCTATCAGGCCGACAAGCTGACACGGCCGGCATCGACCATGAAACTGTTGACCGCCATCACTTCTCTTGCCCAACCGCATGCGCAACAACCTTTCTGCACCGAAGTGTACTACACCGGCGCCATTGAACGGGATACCCTCAAGGGTGACCTCTATGTAATCGGTGGTTTCGACCCTGAATTCGACACTCGGGCACTCGATTCACTGGTGAATTGTGTGGCACGGCATCCTTTTTCAGTCATCCAGGGCATGATTTATGGAGATGTTTCCATGACGGATTCGCTGTATTGGGGAGCAGGCTGGTCGTGGGATGACAATCCGTACTCGTATCAACCCTATCTCTCCCCGCTGATGTTCAACAAAGGCACCGTTACCATCACCGCCACGCCGGCGCATCAGCCGGGCAGTCCGGCGCAGATCACCTGCGTGCCCGCATCTTCGTACTACAGCGTAATTAACCGCACCCAAACCGACACACCCGACGCCGGCCGCTTCAAGGTGACCCGCAACTGGCTCAAAAACGGCAATACCATTGTAGTGAGCGGCAATGTCAAAAACAAACGGACAAGCACCATCAATCTCTACTCTTCGGCCGATTTCTTTATGCACACGTTCATTGAACGTCTGCAAGCCAAAGGCATCACACCGGCATCCGCATATGAATTCAAGACACTGCCGGCCAACGCGCACGCCGTACAGATGGTTCGATACGAAACCCCCATGCAGCAAGTGATTCACACCATGCTCAAAGAGAGCGACAACCTCAATGCCGAAGCCATAATATACCAATTGGGCGCCCAAACAACCGGCAAAAAACAGGTATCGGCCGGCGACGGAATCAAAGTAATAGAGGCACTCATCAAACAATTAGGCAAAACGCCGGACTTCTACAACATTATGGACGGAAGCGGCCTGTCGGGTTACAACTACATCACGCCCGACCTATTAGTGACCTTTCTGCGTTACGCCCACAGCCATCCGTCGATCTACACACACCTCTATCCGGCGCTCCCCATCGGCGGCATCGACGGCACGCTCAGTTTTCGTCTCAAAGACAAGACAACCTACGAGAATGTGCGCGCCAAAACAGGCTCATTCACCGGCATCAACTGCCTGGCGGGCTATCTGACGGCGGCAAACGGGCACAAGATAGCCTTTGCGGTGATGAATCAGAACGTACTCTCCGAGAGAGCGGCACGCGCCTTCCAAGATGCCGTATGCGAAACCATCGTGCAAAGCTTGAAAAAGTAATCTCCCTTCCATGTAAAAAAGTTTGGTTACACGCCGCTGCAATTGGAGAAATAAAAAAGCGGAAAACCTTGTGTAACTGACAAATAATTCGTTCCTTTGCGCCGCTTTCGCGCAATCGCTGTCAGGAAAAAAGTGAGTAGCCTCGATATATTGCGTTGGATCGATAAACAATTTAATAGAAAAAGAATCATGGATTTGATTAAAATTGCAGAAGAAGCATTCGCTACCGGCAAGAAACACCCCGCCTTTAAAGCCGGGGACACCGTAACCGTGGCGTATCGTATTATCGAAGGTAACAAGGAGCGTGTACAGCAGTATCGCGGCGTTGTTATCAAGATTGCCGGTCACGGCGACAAAAAACGTTTCACCGTACGCAAGATGTCGGGAACAGTAGGGGTAGAACGTATCTTCCCCATCGAATCACCGGCCATCGACAACATCGAGGTGAACAAGATTGGTAAGGTGCGTCGTGCCAAGTTGTATTATTTGCGTAAATTAACCGGCAAGAAAGCACGCATCAAAGAGAAAAGAGTGGCCAGCAGCAATTAATTGCCATCCACACTATTTCACCATAAAACGGGGAGCCACCGCGCGTGGCTCCCCGTTTCCGATTAGCACGGAATCGACCAATGAACGAACAAAACACTATACGCCAGCGTGCGGTGATAGTCATCGGCGCCGGTTTGACCGGCCTGACCACCGCCCACTTCCTTCGCCTCAAGCAGCGCGATGTGGAAGTACTGGAACAAACCCCCCGCATAGGCGGACAAATCAGAACTCACACCGAAGAAGGCTTTACCTTCGAGAGCGGACCCAACACCGGTGTAATCTCCTATCCCGAAGTAGCGGAACTTTTCACCTCTTTACTGCCCCATTGTCAGTTGGAGACGGCCTGTAAAGCCTCGGCCTGCCGGTTGATATGGAAGGGGAAGCAGTTTCACGCCCTTCCCTCGGGTGTTTTCTCGGGTTTGTTCACGCCGCTGTTTACACTCTCCGATAAATGGCGCATATTGGGCGAGCCGTGGCGACCTATCGGTACCAATCCCGACGAGTCGGTGGGTGATTTGGCACGCCGGCGACTGGGAAACTCGTTTGTAGACTACGCTGTAGACCCTTTTATCTCGGGTGTTTATGCCGGTGACCCCGATCGCTTGATTACCCGCTACGCACTTCCCAAGCTTTATCAATTGGAACAGCACCACGGCAGCTTTATCCGCGGTGCTCTTGCCAAGCGCAAGGAACCCAAGAGCAAGCGCGACCGTCTGGCCACCAAAAAAGTGTTCTCCGCCCGGGGGGGACTAAGCAACCTCACCGACACCTTGGGCAGCATCATCGGCCACGACCGTATTACGCTGAATGCACAGCATGTTACGGTGCAACCGCAAGGCCGCGGGTGGCGGGTCGGCTACCAGCAGCACGGCAGTACGCACCTCATTGAATGTGACACGGTTATCACCACGGTGGGTGCTTATGCATTGCCCTCCCTCTTGCCCTTCGTGGCCGAAGAAGCGATGCGCAAGCTCAGCAACCTCCGTTACGCCCCGGTCATGCAAGTGAGCGTGGGACTCCGACAGATGCACGGCATGGAATACCTGGCCTTCGGCGGATTGGTACCGGCGTGCGAACGGCAAAAAGTGCTGGGTATCCTCTTCCCCTCGTCCTGTTTCGAGCAGCGTGCGCCCGAAGGGGGTGCCCTCTTCTCGTATTTCATCGGGGGGATGCGCAATGCCGAACTGATGCAGATGAGCGACGAAGAGGTAGCAGCCCTTGTGGAGGAGAGCTTGCACACCATGCTCTATTATCCGGCTGCCGCCAAGCCCGATTTGGTGCGTATCTTCCGTCACACGCAGGCTATTCCGCAATATGAGCTAAGCAGCGGGGAACGCCTGGCTACCATCGAGGGATTGCAGCAACAATACCCGGGATTAGTCATCGCCGGCAACCTCCGGGGGGGGATCGGCATGGCCGATCGCATCCGTCAGGCCACTGAATTGGGCCGGCGGTATTAAAAGGAAGAATGAAGAACTAAGAATTAAGAATAAGGAATGATAGATTATGACGAAAGAGCTGTTTTCCAACCTGCCCTATAAGGTGGCAGACATCACCTTGGCCGATTTCGGGCGCAAGGAGATTGAATTAGCCCAAAAAGAGATGCCCGGTTTGATGGCACTCCGTGAAAAGTACGGTGCTACCCGCCCGTTGAAGGGCGCCCGCATCATGGGATCGCTGCATATGACCATTCAAACGGCCGTGCTCATCGAAACACTGGTGGCATTGGGCGCCCAGGTACGCTGGTGCTCGTGCAACATCTACTCTACGCAAGATCATGCCGCCGCGGCCATCGCCGCCGCCGGCACCGCCGTCTTTGCCTGGAAGGGTGAGACGTTGGAGGAGTATTGGTGGTGCACGTTGCAGGCGCTTAACTTTGCCGACCATCAAGGTCCGACGCTGATTGTCGACGATGGGGGCGACGCCACGATGCTTATCCACACCGGCTACCAGGCGGAAGTCGACGGCAAGCTGCCCGACGCCCCCGCTACGGCCGAAGACGAGCGGGCGTTGCATGCCCTGCTGGGCGAAGTGTTGTCGGCCGATCCCGACCGCTGGCATCGCCACGTAAAAGCAATCCGCGGTGTCTCGGAGGAGACCACCACGGGCGTACATCGCCTCTACCGGATGCAAGCCGAGGGCAAACTGCTCTTTGCGGCCTTCAACGTGAACGATTCGGTCACCAAATCGAAGTTCGACAACCTCTACGGCTGCCGCGAGTCGCTGGCCGACGGCATCAAACGCGCCACCGACGTGATGATTGCCGGCAAAGTGGTGGTGGTGTGCGGCTATGGCGACGTGGGCAAAGGATGCGCCGCCTCGATGCGTTCCTACGGCGCCCGCGTGCTGGTCACGGAAATCGATCCCATCTGTGCTTTGCAGGCAGCGATGGAAGGTTTCGAGGTGGTGACCATGGACGAGGCTTGCGAGCGGGGCGATCTCTTCGTAACCTGCACGGGCAACATCGACATTGTCCGGCTCGAACACCTCGAGCGGATGAAAGACCAGGCCATCGTCTGCAACATCGGCCATTTCGACAACGAAATCCAGGTGGAGGCACTCAAACAACGCCCGGGCATCCGCAAAGTGGAAATCAAGCCGCAAGTAGACCGCTATTTCTTCCCCGACGGGCACAGCATCTTGCTGTTGGCCGACGGAAGATTGGTCAATTTGGGGTGTGCCACCGGACATCCCTCGTTTGTGATGAGTAACTCGTTCACCAACCAAACGCTGGCGCAGATAGCACTTCACACCGGAGCCTATTCCGTGGGAGTTCACCTCCTGCCCAAGCAGTTGGACGAAGAGGTGGCGCGGTTACACTTGGAAAAATTGGGCGTTAAGCTCACCGTGCTCACGCCTGCACAGGCCGACTACATCGGCGTCGGCGTAGAGGGGCCGTTTAAGCCGGATTATTATCGGTATTAGCCCCGGTTACGGCTTGTAGAAATCCCCGCAAAGCTGTCGGAACATGCTTTGCGGGGATTTTTGTGTCCTAACCCTTGCTCTTTTCACCTGATGGGGCTGTCAGGGAGTCCGGCAAGGGTGAATTGTGAAAGAGAACGGCTTGCCGGAGTTCCAGCAAGGACGAATTGTTAAAGAGCGTTCCTTGCCGGAGTTCCAGCAAGGGCGAATTGTGAATGCGCATTAACTGCTGGAGTTCCGGCAAGGGTGAATTGTTAAAGCGAACTGCTTGCCGGAGTTCCGGCAAGGGCGAATTGTGAATGCGCATTAACTGCTGGAGTTCCGGCAAGGATGAATTGTGAAAGCGAACTGCTTGCCGGAACTCCCGCACGTTAGAGACTGCAGGCAGGCACGATAAACCGGTAGGATTTTCCCTCGGATGTGATGGCCACCACACCTGCTCCGCTCATAGCAACCTCCTGGGTGCTACCGTTGCTGCGAACAGCGACCACTTTTCGTCCGGCCAGGTCGTAGATTTGAATGTCGGCTTCGCCGGCCAGGCCGCTAATGACCACCGACTGCTTGTGTCGGAAGCAACGTACCTTGGCGGCGTTCTCCGCGATAGAAGTAGTGCCCGTGGAGATGCCCGAACCGAGCAATCCGAAGTCGCCGGCGGTGGGAGCACCCTCCACGCCCTCGCATCCCTGCCGCATCAGCTCGTCTACCAGGCCGTTGATGTAGAGTTCGAGGTAGCAATAGCCGCTGGAGGGGTCGATGTCGCGGTAGGTTTTTCCCTCGGGCAGATAGGCATCAGCCCAGGCGTCGGGGATGCCGTCGTTATCGCGGTCGGCGGGCTTGGTTTCGGTGTTGTAGAGGGGATATCCGCCCACATCGCTCTGGGTGTCGATGATGCCGTACTTGCTGCCGTTCGATCCGGTGTAGGTAAAGCCTCCTTCACGGGTTTCCCGCATGATGCGTTGGTCGATGGCGTCGCGTTTGAGGCTCGCTCCCACAAAGGAGAGCACTTTTTCGTAGGCTTGCTCGGCGGTGTGGGTGCCCACGGGGGCTACGGCAAACTCGGTGGTGCTTTTAATATTCTCTTTGCTGTTGTTGGGCAGCGGGGCGTTGCCGGTATTGGGCTGAATGCCGATCCAATTGTCGTTGTTGGTCTGTGCACAGAGGTTACGGTGTGCCTGCGTGAGTGCAGAGGAGCTGTCATCGAATAGGTTGCCGGCCACGTAGAAGGTGCCCCAAATGCCATAGGGGTTTTGTTGCTTGCCATCGTCGGCATTGGGCGAGAATATGCGGTTGACTAAGCTGGTTTTGGTGGCGGTCGAAGGCCCGGGCTTATAGTAGTTGTTCACAAAGTTGTAGTTGCCTCCTTCGGCGGCATATCCACTGTTGCCCGGCCCCCAGTTGTAGAAGACACAGTTGCGCATGTCTACCAGTTCGGTTTGGTACCATCCTTTGGAACGGCTGCCGTCCATGCGGGGGGTGCGGCTGGTGTGATGTGCCATCATGTTGTGGTGATAGCTGGCGCCTTGGCCTCCCCAGATGCCTCCGTAACCGTGAGCGCCCTTGCCGTGCACCGAGTTGGTGAGACTTTCGCTCAGCAGACACCACTGCAGGGTGAAGTTGGTGTTGCTATAGAACGAAGCGCACTCGTCGGTACTCCAGCTCATGGAGCAATGGTCAATGATGTAGTTCTTGCCATAGCGTCCCCAGATGGCGTCGTTCTCTTGCTGGGCTTCGTCGCCCATGCGGAAGCGCAGGAAACGGATAATCACATTGTGGGCAGTCTCGCCCACGTTCACGGTGAAGTTCTTCAAACAGATACCATCGCCCGGGGCGGTCTGACCGGCAATGGTCAGGTCACCGTTCTTAATGCCTAAGTTCGATTTCAGCTCGATGATGCCCGAGACATCGAATACGATGATCCGTTTCCCCGATTTGTTCACTGCCTCGCGTAAGCTTCCGCTCCCGCTGTCATTCAGATTGGTTACGTGGTAAACCACGCCTCCCCGGCCGCCCGAAACTGCGTAACGGGCAAACCCTTCGGCCCCCGGAAAAGCCGGAACCTGCTCGGGAGCAGGCTGCGCCCAGGCTAACGAAGCGGTTAGCATCAGCACACATAAGAGTTGGAGTTTATTCTTCATATCAGTTGTTGTTGGTGAAGTTAGATAGTACAAAAGTAGGGAGTAAGTTTGTAGACGAGGTGGAATAATTGGGTTTTATGTCGTACTTTTGTACACATGAAAGAGATTATCGAACGTTTTTTTGCCCTGAAGGCCTCCGGGACCACCGTTCGGCGCGAACTGCTGGCAGGGTTGGTTACTTTCCTGACCATGTCTTATATCCTGGTGGTTAATCCATCCATCCTATCCGTTACGGGGATGGACAAAGAGGCGCTTTTTACCGCCACAGCCCTCACCAGTATCTTCGCTACACTCGTAATGGCGCTTTATGCCAAGCTACCTATTGCCCAAGCGCCGGGCATGGGACTGAATGCATTCTTTGCCTTCACCATTTGTGGGGTGATGGGTTACAGTTGGAAGTTTGCACTCACCGCCGTCTTTATCGAAGGGGTCATCTTCATCCTGCTCACCTGCCTAAACGTGCGCGAACTGATTGTCCGCTGCATCCCTTCGGTCATTAAAGAGGCCATTCCTATCGGTATCGGGTTGTTCATTACCTTGATCGGATTACACAACGCGGGTATCATCGTTCCTAACGCAGATACGCTGGTGGCAATGGGCGATATAGGCCAACACTCGGTATGGATTGCCCTGGCCGGGTTGCTGGTGATGGGCGTATTGCAACTGCGCGGGGTGAAAGGGGCTATTCTCATCGGCATTGCGGCGGCTACCTTGCTGAGTGTGCTCCTGGGTGAGGTGGCATGGCCTTCGGAAAGCTTGGTGAGTCTGCCGCCCTCCCTGGCACCGGTGGCTTTGCAGTTTGAATGGAGCCATCTCTTCTCATTAGACATGCTGATGATTGTCTTCACCCTGCTGTTCATCAACCTGTTCGATACCGTGGGGACGCTCATCGGCGTGGGTATTCAGGCCGGACTAACCGACAGCCGGGGGAACATCCCCCACCTCAAGCGGGCACTCCTGGCCGATGCCTTGGGCACCACCGCAGCCGCCTTGTTGGGCACCAGCACGGTCACCACCTACATCGAAAGTGCTTCGGGCGTGGCCTCGGGAGGTCGTACCGGACTCACCGCCCTTAGCACGGCCTGCTGGTTTGTGCTCGCACTCTTTCTGGCACCCCTGTTTCTGATGGTACCGGCTGCGGCCACCTCTCCGGCACTGATCATGGTAGGGCTTTTTATGGTCACCTCCATCAGCCGGATTCATTTTGCCGACCTGCGCCAGGGATTGCCGGCCTTCCTGACCATTGTGTTCATGCCTTTTGCTTACAGCATTGCCGAGGGCATCGTATTCGGACTGCTGAGCTACACCTTTCTTTACCTGTTCAGCGGCAAGGGACGGGAGGTATCACCCACCGTCTACATCATCTCGCTGCTGTTCCTGCTCAAGATGGTGGCCGACGTGCTCTGGTAACCCTCACACCCCCTTTCGTATGAAATCCATCAAAGAACTCTACCGTATCGGCACCGGTCCGTCGAGCAGCCACACCATGGCGCCTCGCAAAGCTGCCGAACTCTACCGTCAGAAGCATCCCGACGCGGCGGCTTTCGGCGTCACGCTCTACGGCAGTCTGGCCGCCACGGGCAAAGGGCACATGACCGACGTAGCACTCAACGACGTGCTCTCTCCTGTGGCTCCGCTGACCATCACTTGGGAGCCGAAGGTGTTCCTCCCCTTCCATCCCAACGGCATGAAGTTTACGGCCGTCACCCCCGAGGGCCGTACCACCGATGAGTGGACGGTGTTCAGCATCGGGGGCGGGGCGTTAGCCCAGGAGGGAGACTCCGCCACCATCGAAGGGAGCGATCGCTACCAAATGAATCACATGACCGACATCCTGCTCTGGTGCGAGCGCACCGGCAAGAGCTACTGGGAGTATGTACAGGAGTGTGAAGGCAGCGACATCTGGGACTACCTGCGGGAGATCTGGAAGACGATGAAGGAGGCCGTACACCGCGGACTCGAGCAGGAAGGCGTCTTGCCCGGGCCGCTCAACCTGCGGCGCAAGGCAGCCACCTACCACATCCGTGCGGGTGGCTTCAAGCACTCGTTACAGGCGCGCGGTCTGGTCTTTTCCTACGCCCTGGCCGTCAGTGAGGAGAATGCCTCGGGCGGGGTGATTGCCACGGCGCCCACGTGCGGATCGTGCGGGGTAGTTCCGGCTGTACTCTATCACCTGCACAAGAGCAGGGAGTTTAGCGACACGCGCATCTTGCGCGCGCTGGCCACCGCCGGATTGGTGGGCAACATCGCCAAGCACAACGCCGCCATCTCGGGCGCCGAGGTGGGCTGTCAGGGCGAAGTGGGCGTAGCCTGTGCCATGGCTTCGGCCGCGGCCAACCAACTCTTTGGGGGCAGCCCGGCGCAGATAGAGTATGCGGCCGAAATGGGGCTGGAGCATCATCTGGGCATGACCTGTGACCCGGTCTGCGGACTGGTGCAAATCCCCTGTATCGAGCGCAATGCCTATGCCGCTGCCCGGGCGCTCGACGCCAACGTCTACGCCTCGTTTACCGACGGCATCCACCGTGTTTCGTTCGACCGTGTGGTGGAGGTGATGAAGGAGACCGGGCACGACCTGCCCTCGCTTTACAAAGAGACGGGCGAAGGGGGGCTGGCCAAGGATTATCAACCCATGTAAAAAGAGGGGGTCAGACCACCCCGCTCGGTAAAGCCACCCTTTACCGCTCGGGGAAGCCACCCTTCCCCCCTCGGGGAAGCCACCCTT
>JAISHB010000067.1 GCA_031262785.1 Prevotellaceae bacterium | reverse complement strand
ATCAACCCTTCGGCTTCGCCGTCTTCATTGGCTAAAATGGGGCCGATGACATTGCGCACCCGCTCTTCGCGCAGCTTGTCAATCAAGATGTCGATATGCGTATCGCGGCGGTAGATGATGTTCTCTTGTGCGCGATAGATCATTTCGGGGGTGATGCGAACGCTACGGTCGCGGTTCTCCTTTATTTCGTAGGTTACCTCATATCCCAGCGCGTTGACTAACCACGGTTGTCCTTCGGTGGCCTCCCAAATCAGCGGGGAGCAAGCTTCGTCAAACTCCTGACCGGTGGCTTCGGTGTGTTGCATGTAGAGTTCATGAATCTCCTCCTTCGAGAAGTTACCCAGCCTAAGCGATTTGGCCTTGATGTTGAAAGCCGAGCCGCCGGTGATGATGTCTTGGTTGGAGAGGACGATGCGATAGTCGCGTACATCGCGTACCCCGCACAGAATTACCGTTTGCGGGAAGGCGGCCGGACGATTGCCGTAACCACTACGTATCTGGCGCAGCACACTCACTAATGAATCGCCCACCAAGGCATCAATCTCGTCGATGAAAAGCACCAACGGACGATCGAGTGCTTGGCTTAATCGCGACAGGTAGCCCGACAGCAAACTGTCCACAGGTTCTTCTGCCATTGCTTCATGCTTTATTTTTGTTGGGAGTTCCCTCCCTATAATCAGCCCTAATTCATTGCTGATATTAGCTACTACGCCCTTGACCACACGCTCCACGTTGTTGCGCGATGCCTGTCCGGCTTCCACATTGGCATACACCGCATAGTAGCGTCCTTGCGCATTCAGATAGTCGCGCAAGGCAAACAGACACGAGGTCTTTCCCGTCTGTCGCGGGGCGTGAAGGATGAAGTACTTTCGCTGATCTATCAGCGAGAGCATCTCTTCGAGATTGAAACGTGTCAACGGATCTACATTGTAATGTATCTCGGGCTGTATCGGCCCTGCCGTATTGAAGAATTTGGGTACCATCATGATTCACGGGGTTTTGCTTTAACTTGGGCAAAGATAACGCTAATTCTTTAATAACCAAGCCCCAACGGGACTACGCGAACCGGCCTCCCCACCCCCAAACCCCCTAAAGGGGACTTAAATAGCACTACCCAAACAGTAGGATCTAAGTCCCCTTTAGGGGGTTTGGGGGGTGTTTCGAAACGTGAGGTAACGAAAAAGAGAAACTACAAATCGTTGGCAAATATCAGCGATTTGACAGAGGCTTTTGCACAGATACAGTTCGACATTATGCGCGAAATCAATAGTTTGTATAGTTTGAACTACCTCTCGCCCAAGCGAGGCTCGGATCACAACTTGCAATTGAACATTACGGGTAATACGAACAGCAATGCTTCGGCAACGGTAAGCGTGTCGTTCAGCGCGGCCAATTTCACCTCCGCCGATTATGGATTGTATGTCAAGCACAAAGAAGCGTCCGGCATTTACGGCATAACGGAGGGTAGTGAATGTGTCGTGCAAAACAACGACACCCTGCGCGCCGTAAGTTATTGGTCGGACACCGTTCCGCACTATGAGTGGAGTTCTTCCGACCCGTCGGTGGTGCAGCTCGAGAGCGAAGAGTTCGGAAATGCCACGTTGCGCCTGGCGGGCAGCGGCACGGCCATCATTACCGTGAAAGATGCCGGTAATTACAATTATGTGAAAGAAGGACGCAACACTACCATTGCGCCGGCTCATGCGGCAGCTTTTGTGAAGATGTTCCGGGTGCAAACAGATGGAACAACCGCACTTTTAACGCCCTACAAAGCGCATTTGCATACCGTTACCTTTGATACCGACGGGGGAGTGCCGGTTCCGCAGCCCCAACAAATAGAAAACGGTGGTGTGGCGGTGCAACCAGCCATTGCTCCGGCCAAACAGGGATATAAGTTTATCGGATGGTATGAGGGCGGAACGGCCTGGAACTTTTCCGGCGGCATCGGGACGGATGTCACACTTACAGCCCAATGGGAAGAGCAAACGCAGTGGAGTGTGTGTGAGTTGGCAGCTTCGGGCATCGGCAAAGACAGTGTGCTTATTGCCGGACGCATGGCCGTTGAGGATGCCGCGGACTATTTGCGTGCGGTATGTTATTCCACCGCCATCGACCCCGACCTGGAGGGCAGTCACAAGATAGTGGAAGCGACAGATGAGGCGTTTACCTTGCAACTGAAGAATCTCAGTCCCAACACCACTTACTATATGAGGGGGGTGGCCTACAAAGCCGGACAAGATACCATCTACGGCAACAACGTGGCCTTTACCACCCGTGCCAGCAATGAATATTATGTGCTCAGGGGGTGGCCGCCTATTGCTACGCGGAAACCTTCGTTTGTCGACGTGATGGTTTCGGTTAAGGACCGGGATAATAAGGGTGCCGACTATCTGGAGAACGACGATTTTGTGGTAACCGAAAACGGAGACCCGCTGTCGTCGGAATCGAACCGGTATATCCGTAAGATGGATGCTATTCCGTTTAAGATAAAGACGGTGTTGATGCTCGACAACAGTTCGTCGTTGGGTTACCGGGGCATTGAGCAAATGAAACAGGCTGCTGTGGAGCTGGTCAAGAACAAGAGCGACAAGCAAGAGTTTGCCATCTTCAGCTTCTCGGAAAATGAAAAGTTGGAGCATAGTTTCACTTCCGACATCCATACGTTGGTGCAACGCATCAGTGAAATAGAGATGGGACATTCGAGCACGTGCGTATACACCTCTTATGAAAGAGGAATGAGGTGGTTGAACGACTATCCGGAGTATTCATCGAAAGATTCCATTCAAAAGAGCTTCTTCATCATGATATCCGACGGCGATGAGACCACTCATAAGTACAGCACTTCCCATTTGAATGCCGCTGTGTCGGCACGTGGTTCAAAGACGGCCTACATGATTGGACTCGGACAAGACTTGAAGACCGACCGGCTAACCGCACTGGCAAGCAGCTCGGCCAACTACTACAAGGCCGAAAACGTGAACGGGCTGCGAAGTATTTTCGTGCGAATACAAAATGACATTATCCGCGAGGCAAACAGTTTCTATAACCTCACCTATCAATCGGCCAAGCAAGATATAGGTGCTGTTAAGTTGCGACTATCCGTCAATCGGAACAGTAACTCAAGCAGCAATGGTTATTACGAGGCCACGTTTGAAAGCACCGGTTTTGAAACGGCGCTCGGTGGAGTCTACCTCAATGCTTATCAAAAAATGCCCGACGTGAGCACACCCAACGGAAGGTATGGCATCGGATTGCCCGACAATGCCACATCCGCTCAGCGAAGAGACACGATTGAGGGCGTCTTTTCGCTGCCCGATGAGTTTGCATTGCAAGCGGTTACTTATTGGGCGGATGTGAATCCGCACTATGTATGGAGCACTTCGGATGCAAGCGTGCTAACCTTGGATAGTTTGGATATCGACAAGGTGGCGCTGGCTTTTGCCGGGGAAAGTGATGCCGTAGCGGTGATCACCGTCAAGGACGTGGCCAATTACGACTTGGTGGCCTCGGGTAAAGCAAGGGGTATGGATAGTGGCTATAAAGATTTCTTCGTGCGCTCGTTGCGCGTGACCCGTAGCTCTACGGGAACCACGATTCAAGAGATTCCGGACGCACAAGTGTTGGTGTATCCCAATCCCACTCCGGATTATCTATATATAAAAGGTGGTATCGAGGTGGAACAAGTGCGTTTGCTGGATATGTCGGGGAATGTGCAGTATGCGGCCAACGGCAAGGTCGATCGAATCGACCTTACCGGATTTGCTTCAGGTGTTTACATCCTGCTGATAAAGAGTAAGCAAGGCGTATTCCAGCAAAAGATTGTGAAACTCAGTAGATAGCATAAAGTATAAAAGAGCAGGCACCCCGTTTGCGGAACCATTAAATAACCGTACCGTTGAGCAGGTCGAAGTAGACCTCGATGGCCTCGGCAATCTCACTGATGCGGATATATTCGTTGGCCGTGTGCGAGCGACTACTCTCGCCCGGTCCCATCTTCATCGAGGGGAAGTCCATCAACGCCTGATCCGAAAGCGTGGGAGAGCCAAACGGCTTGCGCCCCATCTCGAGGGCACGTTTAACCAAGTTGTGATTGGGCGGAGTGGCGGTCGAGCACAGCCGCAGCGAACGGGGAGTGACCTGCGAGCGGACGTGTTGCCGCACCGTCTGAAGAATCTGCTCGTTGGTGTAGCATTCGTTGCTCCGGATGTCCACCACGCAGCGGCACTCGCCGGGGATGACGTTGTGTTGCGTGCCGGCACTAATTTGCGTGACGCTCATCTTGACGGCGCCGAGCAATTCCGAATGGAGCGGGAAACGATAATCGCGAAACCAGGCAATATCTTCCAGCGCTTTGTAGATGGCATTGTCGCCCTCTTCGCGTGCTGCGTGACCGGAAGCGCCCGTGCTGACCATATCGAGCACCATCAATCCCTTTTCGGCAATGGCAGGCTGCATACCGGTGGGTTCACCCACCAGCGCGAAGGATATGGGAGGGAGCGAGGGCAAAATGCGGCGGATTCCGTTCTCACCCGACACCTCCTCTTCGGCCGAGGCCAGGAAAAGCAGGTTATAGGGCTGCTGATGACGCGAAAGCTGGATAAACGCCGCAATCAGGCACACCAATGAAGCACCTGCATCGTTGCTTCCCAGCCCGTAGATGCATCCGGCCTTCTCTACGGGTTGGAAAGGGTCGGTCTGCCAGCCGTCAACCGGCTGTACGGTGTCGATATGTGAATTGAGCATCAACGTTGGTTTGTCCGCATCGAACATAGGAGCATACGCCCACACGTTGTGATGATCGCTGCCCGCTTCCATGCCGTACATCTCCAGGAATTGGTAGATGTGCTTGGCGGCAGCCTCTTCCCCCCGACTGACAGAGGGGATGGCGATCAGCTCTTTGAGCAGATCGACCGAGATTTGAACAGGATCCGGATTGAGGAATGACATAATCTTATTGGTTAGTTGTTATACTGAAACGAGCGGTGTTATCTGGGCAAATCGACTTAATTTCTCCTTGGAAAAGCTTCTTAAAACGACGAATAACGATTCCGGGGCTGCGCGCAAAGATACGCCTATTTTCCGTATCTTTGCAACTTCTTAAAGGAAAACGAGATATGGTGGTATGTATAGCCGAAAAACCTTCCGTGGCGCGTGACATTGCAGCAGTGTTGGGCGCCACCGCTAAAAAGGAGGGGTATATGGAAGGGAACGGATATCAGGTGACCTGGACCTACGGTCATTTGTGCACCCTCAAGGAGCCGCACGAATACACGCCGCTCTGGCAATCGTGGAATTTAAGCTCACTCCCAATGATTCCCTCCCGTTTTGGCATCAAACTGATCTCCAACCCCACGTATGAACGTCAGTTTCGCGTCATCGAACGGCTGATCGGCCAGGCCGAAGGCATTATCAACTGTGGGGATGCCGGACAGGAAGGCGAACTCATTCAACGATGGGTGATGCAGAAGGCCGGCGCCCGTGTGCCGGTGAAACGATTGTGGATTTCGTCGCTTACCGAAGAGTCTATCCGCGAAGGCTTTGCACATCTGAGAGAAGAACGGGAGTTTCAGCCCTTGTACGAAGCCGGATTGAGCCGCGCCATCGGCGATTGGCTGCTCGGCATGAATGCCACCCGTCTGTACACCCTGAAATATGGCCGGCGCGGCCAGGTGCTCTCCATTGGTCGGGTGCAAACCCCCACCCTGGCGCTCATCGTAGCCCGCGGGCAGGAGATTGCCCATTTTGTGCCCCGCCAATATTGGGAACTCAAGACCCTCTATCGGGAAACCACCTTTTCAGCCCTCCTGCGCAAGAGCGACGAAGAGCTGCTGCTCGAGGCGGAAGCCGCTGCCGGTGCGAAAACGCCCAAACCGGCGGAGAACAGAGGCATCGACCCCATCGCCAGTGCCCAAGAGGGCGAAGCATGGGTCGAGCGACTCAAGGATGTCCCTTTTTGCATCACCCACATTGCCCGCAAAGAGGGGAAAGAGATTGCCCCGCGCCTGTTTGACCTCACCTCGCTGCAGGTGGAGTGCAACAAGAAGTACGGCTACTCGGCCGACGAAACGCTCAAGCTCATTCAGAGCCTCTACGAGAAGAAAGCCACCACCTATCCCCGTGTCGACACCACTTTTTTGAGCGACGACATCTATCCCAAGTGTCCGGCCATCCTCAAAGGACTCACCGCCTACGGCACGCTGACCTCCCCGCTGGCCGAAGGCACCCTTCCCAAGTCGAAAAAGGTGTTCGACAACAGCAAGGTGACCGATCACCACGCCATCATCCCCACCGGCGTACAGGTGCAGGGCTTGTCGGAGCGGGAACAGGCCGTCTTCGACCTGGTAGCCCGCCGCTTTATCGCCATTTTCTATCCCGACTGCAAGGTAGCCACCACCACTGTGTACGGCCAGGCTGCCGACGTGGAGTTTAAGGCCGGCGGCAAGCAGATTTTGGTTCCCGGCTGGCGCGTGGTCTTCGCCGCGCAGTCCGATCGGGAAAAAGAGGAGAAAGAGGGAGCCGCCGCAGAGCCGGAGAGCCTGCTGCCCCCCTTTGTGAAGGGCGAACAGGGCGAGCACACGCCTCGCCTCTATGAAAAATGGACGCAACCTCCCCGCCCCTACACCGAAGCCACGCTGTTGCGCGCCATGGAGACGGCCGGCAAGCTTGTAGAGAACGAAGCGCTGCGCGATGCACTCAAAGAAAACGGCATCGGCCGCCCCTCCACGCGTGCGGCCATCATCGAAACCCTGTTCAAGCGCAACTACATCCGCAAGGAGAAGAAGAATCTCATCGCCACGCCGCTGGGTATGGAGCTGATTGGCCTGATTCGGGTGGAACTGCTCAAGTCGGCCGAGCTTACCGGCCTGTGGGAAAAGAAATTGCGCGAGATAGAGCGACGCACCTACGACGCCGCCCGTTTCTTGGACGAACTCAAGGGGTTGGTGGGGGAGATTGTGACCGGTGTGCTCTCGGCACCCTCCGCCGCGGCGCCGGCCTCGCCCGCTTCGTCCCTGCCGGAGGGCGAACGTTGCCCGTTGTGCGGCAAAGGATATGTGGTCAAGGGACACACCGCCTACGGATGCTCACAGTGGAGAAGCGGGTGCACCTTCCGCCGTCCGTTTACATAAACCACGGAGCCGGCCGGGCGCTACGCTTCGTATCCCACCTTTGTTTCGTTGTAGTCTGCGGCAATATAGGCCGGCCGGTGCTTCGTCTCCTTGAAGATGCGTCCCACATACTCTCCGATAACCCCCAACGCGAACAGTTGGATGCCGCCCAAGAAGAGGATGGCGATGATCAGGGTGGGGAAACCGGCCGCCTGATCACCGTAGAGGATGGTTTTTATCAGGAAATAGACGGCGTAGACAAAGCTCAGGGCGGCAAAGGCAATGCCGCTGATGGTGGCGATGCGTAGCGGCGAAGTGGACGACGAGATGATGCCTTCGATGGCCAGATTGAGCAGGCGGAAGAAGCTCCACGACGAGTTTCCTTCGCGCCGGTTGCCGCGGTCAAACTCAATTCCTTTCTTGCGATACCCAATCCAGGTAAATAATCCCTTGGTATAGCGTTCGCTCTCGCGCATGTGCCGGAGGGTAAGCACACATCGGCGGTCGAGCAGGCGGAAATCACCCACGTTGGGCAGAATATCGATGCGGCTGAGTCGTTGCAGCAGACGGTAGAAGAGCAGCGAAAGCCGACGGCGCAACCAGCTCTCCTTGCCGCGCGTGCGGCGCTTGGCATAGATGTCGTCGTAGCCCTCTTCCCAATAGAGCAGCATTTGGTCGATCAGTTCGGGCGGATCTTGCAGGTCGGCGTCCATCACCACGCAGCAGTCGCCCGTGGCGTAGTCAAATCCGGCCAGCATGGCAATCTCCTTGCCGAAGTTGCGCGAGAGGTTGACGTAGTTCACCTGCGCATCGGAGGAGCGCAAGGTGCGGATCAGCTCCAACGTGCCATCGGTGCTGCCATCGTTGATAAAGAGTATCTCCCATTGATATGCGGGGTGACGGGCTATCAGCTCACAGAGCGAAGCGTACAGCTCGGAGAGCACTTTCTCTTCGTTGTAGACGGGAATTAGCAGGGTAACTTTTTTGCTCATAACAGAGAGTAGAGGTAGAGAGTGGATTTAACGGGTAATCTTATCCATGACCAGCGCAATGGCGCCGTCGCCAGTGACATTGCAAGCCGTTCCGAAACTATCCATCGCAATGTAGAGGGCAATCATCAGTGCTTGCTGCGCCTCGCCGAAGCCCAGCACCGATTGCAAGACGCCCAACGAGGCCATGATAGCCCCGCCGGGCACACCGGGCGCCGCCACCATGGTAATGCCCAACAAACAGATGAATCCGGCGAACTGTGCGAAGCTATACGGCATCCCTTGCATCAGCATCAGTGCCAAGGCGCACGCCACAATCTTGAGCGTGCTGCCCGACAGGTGAATGGTGGCGCACAGCGGAATCACGAAACCGGCAATGCGCTGGGATACGCCGTTCTTGAGCGTCTGTGCCAGCGTCACCGGAATGGTGGCGGCCGAGGATTGCGTGCCCAGCGCCGTAAAATAGGCAGGCATCATCCGCAGCAGCAAGCCCAGCGGGTTGCGACGCACGATCGCCCCGGCCAACGCATACTGCAGCAGCAATACAAACAGGTGGATGCCGAAAATAACCAGGATGATGCGGATAAATACGCCCAACACGGCGTAGACCTGTCCGGTATAGGCCATCGACAAGAAGATGCCGAAGATATAGAGCGGCAACAGCGGGATAATGAGGCGTGTAATCACGCCCGTGATGACAAGGCGGAACTCGGCGGCGCCATTTTTGAGCGCCGTCCCCTGCAAGTGAGCCATTCCCAGTCCGAGTACGAAGGAGAGCACCAAGGCGGTCA
This sequence comes from Prevotellaceae bacterium, assembly GCA_031262785.1. Taxonomy (GTDB): domain Bacteria; phylum Bacteroidota; class Bacteroidia; order Bacteroidales; family Bacteroidaceae; genus Bacteroides. The sequence goes on along the minus strand of JAISHB010000067.1, from coordinate 19,041 downwards.
TCACCCCCATCAAAGGAGGGATGGATACCTGGAAGTAGGGCGTCAGCGTCACCTCGGCGGCGGCCTGCAGGGGCAACAAACCGGGGGTAATCATCCGGGGGAAGAGCGCCGCTCCCGTGAAGTAGGCGATGAATCCCGACAAGAGCGTGGCACCATAGGCAATGGCCACGGTGATAAGCAACAATCGCCCGGCTTGCTTGCCGATGTCGGCGATGGCCACCGTGACCAACCCGAGGATAATCAGCGGAATGGCAAAACCAAGGAACTCCCCGAAGAGGGCATTGAACGTAGCGAAGAGCCGCGCCGCCGGCGCCGGCAGCCAGCTACCCGCTGCGATGCCCAGCGCAATGGCCAGGACGATACGTCCCAGCAGACCGATGTGTATTGTTCGTTTCATGCGCCGGGAGGAGAAGATTTCAGCGTGAATAGGGTAATCTCCGGCCAGGCACCCAGGCGGAAGGGTAAACCGACATATCCGATGCCGATGTTCACGTAGAGCGACTGCGCTCCTTCGGTGTAGAGGCCGCGCCACTCGGGATAGAGCAGCTCGGAAGGCGAGTGTCCGAAGAGAATCAGCTGCATGGCATGCGTGTGACCGGCCAGCATCAGTTCGATCGAGGTTTTGGGCAGCACTTCACTGCGCCAGTGGGTGGGATCGTGGCTCATCAGGATGCGGAACAGGCTGTCGGTGCCCGCAGCGGCCTGCGCCAGCCGGGCATGTTGGGAGAAGGGGGGACGCCCCTGGTTGCCTACGCCGACGAGGGCGATGCTGTCGCCCCGATGATGCAGCACCACGTGCGCATTATCGAGCAGGCTCCAGCCCATCTCCCTCTGGAGGCGCAACAACGAGCGCAAGTTGGCCGCCTCGGCTTGGGCGCTACCCCAATGATAGTAGGTTCCGTAGTCGTGATTGCCCAAAACGGAGTACACGCCGTCGGGGGCGTGCAACCCTGAGAGCAAGGCGCGGAAATCGGTCAGTTCGTCGCTCCGCTGGTTGACCAAATCGCCGGTAAAGAGGATGAGGTCGGGCTGCAACGCGTTGACCTTGTCCACCAACCGGGCTATCGGCCGGCCGTTATCCCTCCAACTACCGATGTGAATATCCGACAGCTGCACGATGCGATAGCCGTCGAAGCCCGCGGGAATGCGTGGATGAGAGAAGACAACCTCGCGCGTTTGAAAACGACCGATGCCCACCAGCGAACCGTACAGTACGCCTGCGAAAACAACCGCTCCGAGCAAGAGGCCAGCCCAAGTGAAGGGTCGGCTCCAACGCGGGCGCCACCACCGCAATGGCAATCCCACCAGCGAGCAGAGCAAGAAGAGCGTTTTGGGCAAGACCAGCAGGAACACGCACACAGCGTAGCGCCCGATGGCCGTGGCATGGTGCGCCATGGCGTTCTCGCCCACGGCAAAGAGCAACAAAAAGTATCCGATTAGCAGCAACAGCGAGGGCATCCAGTAGGCCACGCGCCAACACGTTTTTTTCGTCTGCCGCCGGATGTACAAGAAGTAGATATAACTATCCGGAATCAGCAGGAAAAGCAGGAGGATAAGCAGGAGGGCTACTCGGTGCATAGCTCTTTAAGTTCTTCGATGTTGCGTCGCACGTTGTCCAAGTGCTTATAGATGAATTTCCGGTAGAACAGGTAGATGACCACGCCGTCCAACAGCAAGGAGACCAGTATCATCACGGCCTGTATCTCCCACGCATAGGCATACCATCCGGCCGCCCAGTAGTAGAGGGCGAACCATCCGATAATCCAGATGGAAATGGCGATGATTTCGTTCCGCACCCATCGGCGAAGGGTGAGCATCTTCCTACTTACCTCGAGCACCGGCAGCTCGGCCAGGCGAATGCTGCGCATCAAGCGGTACGACTTGTAGTCCCACCAGAACCCCCCTATCACGGTCAGCGCCAGGTAGAGGGCGATGGCCTGAAGCGAGAGACTGCCGTGGTAGATTTGCACGGCGAAGACGAACAGCAAGGCCAAAATCAGCGCCCCGATGTAGAGTGAGAGGCGCTGCATCCAGCGCAAGCGCCCCAGGCTGGTGTCGGCGCTCTGTTTGTGAGTGGCGATGAGCTTCTCGAGCATCGCGGCGTTGGTAATCTGCTCTTTTTTGAGCTGCTCGTCGAGCCGGGTCCACGATTTCTTTAGTTCTTCCAATTCCATAGGTTATTCCTCCTTGTTATTCATCGTTCTTAGCTTGGATTTGATCCGGTTGATGCGCGTAGCCACGTTGGTGAGCGTCAGACCGGTGATCTCGGCAATCTCTTCGTAGCTCTTTTCTTCGAGATAGAGCAGGATAATCGACTTCTCCAGCTCGCCCAACCGCGCAATCAGCCGGTAGAGTTGCGCCAACATGATCTCGGTCTGGTCATCCTCTTCGATACGGTCACTCAAGTGGGAGAGCGAGACCAGCTCGAGGGTGTGTTTCTCCTTGCGGATAAAACTGATGCAGGTGTTCAGGGCGATGCGGTAGATCCAGGTGGAGGGTTTGCACTCCCGTCGAAACTTGGGGAATGCCCGCCACAGGTTGAGCACCGCATCCTGGTAGAGATCGTTAACGGTGACATCGGGCGTGGAGTAGAGGTAGCACACCTTGTAGATGACACGCTCATACACCCGCACCATTTGCATGAACTCCTGTTCCATGTTCGCTGTTTTTTGCTCCATGTGTAGCCGGATGGGATTGCCGATATGATAGTTGGTCGCCGGAGAGGGGGAAAAATCACACGAGATGCAATTTTCCGGGAATTGGCGGGTCAAATATCGCATTTCCGGGCGAACTGCGGGCGAAGAGGATGTTAAAAAAGCCTGCGACAAGCAATCGGCGGGCGAAGATGGTCTGAATTGTTAAGAGAAAATGCCATCGGCGGGCGAAGATAGCCTGAATTGTTAAGAGAAAATGCTATCGGCGGGCGAAGATAGCACCAATTGTTAAGAAGAAATGCTATCGGCGGGCGAAGAGAGCCTGAATGGGTACCACAACATGCAATCGGCGGGCGAAGAGAGCACCAATTGTTAACACGGCAGACCCTCGGCGGGCGAAGAGCGCCTGCCGTAGCAGCAAAAGAATGGCGCCTCCCGCAGAAATCGAAAAAATAAGCTGTATCTTTGCCGCGCTTACCAATCATCGTATCACTCTTATTTGAATCCCCATCCGCTCATGAAACGAATGTCATTCATCCTAACACTGTTTTGCCTTATGACTGCAATCCAGGCTCAAAATCCACTCCTCGAGGAGTTTTCCACCCCGTACGGTGCCACCCCGTTCCACCAAATCAAAGCCGAGCACTACTTGCCCGCCATCCAGGAGGCCATCCGCCTGCACGATGCCGAGATAGCGGCCATCGTGGCCGACCCCGAGAAACCGTTGTTCGCCAACACCCTCGAGGCGTTCGAGCGCTCGGGACGCAAGTTTAGCCGCGCCGTCACCCTTTTCAGCAACCTGCTCAGCGCCGAGACCAACGAGCAGATGCAGGAGCTGGCCAAGACCATTATGCCGCTGGTCAGTGAGCACCGGAACAACATCACCCTGAACGAGGCGCTCTTCCAACGCATCAAAGAGGCCTACGAAGACCTCGAGCAGGTCACCTTGCCCGAGGAGGAGTGCAAACTCTCGGAAAATATCTACGAAGGATTCGTGCGCAACGGCGCCAACCTCCAGGGTGCCGACCGCCAGACCTACCGCGAGCTGCGCAGCCGCCTGACGATGCTCACCTTGCAGTTCGGGGAGAACAATCTCAAGGAGGTGAACGACTACGTGCTGCTGCTCACCGACAAAAAGCAGCTCTCGGGGCTGCCCGCAGCCCTGGTGGAAGCCGCCGCCCAAACCGCGCGCGAGAAAGGCAAGACGGGATGGGCGTTTACCCTGCAGGCTCCCTCGTACGTGCCCTTTATGATGTATGCCGACAACCGCGAGTTGCGCCGCCAGCTCTATCTGGCCTACAACACGCGCTGCACGGGGACGGGCGCCACCGGCACGCTCGAGATTGTCAAGGAGATTGCCAACACCCGCCTGGCCATTGCGCAGCTTTTGGGCTACAAGAGCTACGCCGACTACAACCTCAAGCAACGAATGGCACAAAATAGCGAAGCCGTCTACAAGCTGCTCGACCAATTGCTCGAAGCCTACACCCCCGCAGCCCGCAAAGAGGTGGCCGCCGCGCAAGCGCTGGCGCGCAAAAGCCAGGGAGCGGACTTCGTGTTGATGCCCTGGGACTGGAGCTACTACTCGCAGCAACTAAAGAAACAGACGTTCAGCTTCGACGGCGAGCAGCTCCGCCCCTACTTCGAGCTGGAGCGCGTCAAAGAGGGCGTCTTCGGCCTGGCCGGCCGGCTCTACGGCCTCACCTTCAAGCCGAACAAGGAGTTGCCGGTCTATCACCCCGATGTCAACGTCTATGAGGTGTTCGACCGGGACGGTTCGTTCCTCTCGCTGCTCTATACCGACTTCCACCCCCGTGCGGGCAAGCGCTCGGGCGCCTGGATGACCAATTTCAAGGAACAGTGGATCGAACCGGACGGCACCAATAGCCGTCCGCACGTGACCATCGTGATGAATTTCACCAAACCCACGGCCGACACCCCCTCGCTGCTCTCCTTCGACGAGGTGGAGACCTTCCTGCACGAATTCGGGCACGCCTTGCACGGCATGTTGGCCAATACCACCTACGAGCGGCTCAGCGGCACCAATGTCTACCGCGACTTCGTGGAACTTCCCTCGCAATTGATGGAAAATTACGCCCCCCGCAAGGAGTTTCTCCACACCTTTGCCCGCCACTACCAAACCGGCGAGCTGATTCCCGAAGAGTTGGTGCAGCGCATCGTCGACTCCTCCAATTTCAACGTCGCCTACGCCTGCCTTCGCCAGCTGAGCTTCGGATTGCTCGACATGGCCTGGTACACGCGCAACACTCCCTTCGAGGGCGACGTCAAAGCCTACGAGCAGCAGGCCTGGGCGAAGGCACAATTGCTCCCCACGGTGCCCGAGGCGTGCATGAGCGCACAGTTTTCGCACATCTTCTCGGGCGGATACGCCGCCGGCTACTATAGTTACAAGTGGTCGGAGGTGCTCGATGCCGACGCCTTCTCGCTCTTCGCCCGTCGCGGCATCTTCGATGCGGCCACTGCGGATTCTTTCCGCCAAAACATCCTCTCCAAAGGAGGCACCGAGGCTCCCATGACGCTCTACAAGCGTTTCCGCGGACAAGAACCCACCATCGACGCCCTCCTGCAGCGGGACGGCATTCAGAAATAGTATGAGATACCCCATTTCTATCCTCGGCGGGCTGCTCGCCGCCCTGTTGCTGCTATTGGGCTGCAACAATGAAGACGACGTGGTGGGCATTTTCACCGAAAAGACCTGGAAACTCACCTTCATTGCCCTGGAGGGGCACACCGATCGCTTCGATTTCTGGGAGGGCAACGCCCAGGCCGAGAAAAACAGCATGAAGCTGCTCGAAGCCACCGGCAATTTCAACCTCTCCTTTCAGGGTGCCACCAGCGGCAAGTCGATTAGCGGCGCCTACAACGGCAAAGGGGTGCTCGGCAACCTCACGGGCACGTGGAGTGCCGACGGGCACGCGCACTCCTTCTCGATGGCCGTGCGCGCAAGCACCCCGGAGAACGATATTTTTGCCAAGGCGTTCGTCGGAGGACTCGCCACCGCCTTCCGCTACGAGGGAGACTACAACAACCTCTACATCTACTACCGCAACGGGCAGCAAGTGATGTTCATGGGCTTTAAACCGCTGCCCCACACCCCGTAAAACATGGAACCATCCCTATCCGAGAAACAAGAGATGCTCGATCGCCGCTACATCCGCATGGCTGCCATCTGGGCCGAGAACTCCTACTGCCGCCGACGGCAAGTGGGCGCCCTGATCGTCAAAGAAAAGATGATCATCTCCGACGGCTACAACGGTACCCCTGCCGGTTTCGAGAACATCTGCGAAGACGAACACCAACTTACCAAGCCCTACGTGCTACACGCCGAAGCCAACGCCATCACCAAGATTGCCCGCTCAAGCAACAGCAGCGAAGGAGCTACGCTTTATGTCACCGCCTCGCCCTGCCTGGAATGTTCGAAGCTGATTATTCAAGCCGGCATCCGTCGCGTGGTCTATGCCGAGCAGTATCGCCTCGAAGATGGCGTCAAACTGCTTCGCCGCGCCGGCATCGAGGTTGTTTTTATGGAACTATAATTTAGCACAGTTGTGAAGTATGAATACAAATGAAAACAAGAAGTTCCGACTGGCGCCGCTGGTCATGACCGCCTGCCTGATTGCGGGCATTCTGCTGGGTATGTTCTACACGCGCCACTTCGCGGGCAACACGTTGGGCATCATCAACGGATCGTCGAACAAACTCAACGCGTTGCTGCGCGTCATCCAAGACCAATACGTCGACAGTGTCGACATGAACGACCTGGTCGAGCAAGCTATGCCGCAAATCCTCTCCGAACTCGACCCTCACTCCACCTATATCCCGGCACAAAAGCTCGAAGAGATGACCTCCGAACTCGAAGGCAGCTTCAGCGGCATCGGCGTGCAGTTCACCATTCAAGAAGACACCATACACGTCAACAGTGTGATACCGGGCGGCCCTTCCGAGAAGGTCGGCATGCTTGCCGGCGACCGTATTGTGACCGTCAACGACAGCCTCTTTGCCGGTAAAGGCATTTCCAACGAAAAAGTGATGCGCAACCTCAAAGGTCCCAAGGGTACCGAAGTGAGATTAGGCATCAAACGGGCTACCGAACCGGAACTAATTCACTTCACCGTGGTGCGCGGCGATATTCCGCAGAACACCATCAATGCCGCCTACATGATCGACTCGCAAATCGGCTATATTCAGCTTTCCAAGTTCGGCCGCACCAGTCATGCCGAGCTGCTCGGCGCCCTGGCACGACTCAAACATCATGGGTGCGAAGGTCTGATTATCGATTTGCGTGATAATACAGGCGGATACATGGAAGCGGCAGTCCGTATGGCCAATGAATTCCTACCGGCCGGAGAGTTGATAGTCTATTCGCAGGGGTTGCACTATCGCCGCACCGATGAATATGCCAATGGTACCGGTAGTTGCCAGCAATTACCGTTGGTGGTATTGACCAATGTGGCCTCCGCTTCGGCCAGTGAGATCTTCGCCGGAGCCATTCAGGACAACGATCGCGGCACCATTGTTGGGTTACGCTCGTTTGGCAAAGGATTGGTGCAGCAACCCATCGATTTCAGCGACGGTTCGGGCATCCGCCTGACCATTGCCCGCTACTACACGCCGTCGGGGCGCTGCATCCAACGTCCCTACAAGAACGGGAAAGACGGCGACTACGAAATGGACTGGCTGAACCGCTACGAGCACGGCGAATTCTTCTCCCGCGACAGCGTCAAGCAAAACAAGAGCGAGGTGTATCACACCCGCCTGGGGCGTCCCGTCTACGGCGGCGGCGGTATCATGCCCGACGTCTTCGTTCCGCAAGATACCACCGGCGTTTCTTCCTACTTGATGCAAGTGCGCAACAAAGGATTGCTGTTGCAGTTTGCCTTCCGCTACAGCGACAACCACCGCGCCGAACTTTCGGCCTATAAAGACGAAGCCCAGCTGGAGAACTACCTTCGCCGGCAAGGAGTGGTCGAACAGTTTATCCGCTTTGCCGACAGTAAGGGCGTTAAACGGCGCAACGTGCTCATCAGCAAGTCGCATAAGCTGCTCGAGCGGAATCTATGCACCAACATTATCTATAATATCTTGGGCAATCAGGCCGCCATAGAATATATGAATGAGGAGGATAACACGGTACAAACCGCTCTTGACATTCTGCGCAAAGGAGAAGCCTTCCCCAAGGCTCCCAACACGCTGTCTAACGATACCATCCAAGATGAAAGAACTAAAAAGAAGATTGCGCAAACAGGTAGCCGCCCTCAAGACCCTGAACAACTCTTCCGCTACGCGGCAATCTGAAGTCATCGTGGCCGCCCTTGAAGCCACACCGGCTTTTCGGGCTGCCCACACCGTTCTTCTTTACTATTCGCTACCCGATGAGGTGGATACCCGTCCGCTTTTTCAGCGTTGGCATTCCGTCAAACAACTCTTGCTCCCTGTGGTGCGCGGCCAAGAGTTGGAAATACGCCGCTACACCCATCCGGCCGACTTAATTGTGGGCGCTTACGGCATCTGCGAACCTACGGGAGACGCATTTACCGATTACAACGCCATCGATTTGGTTGTGGTACCCGGGATCGCTTTTGACTGCGCCGGACACCGGCTTGGGCGCGGAAAAGGATATTACGATCGCCTGCTTCCCCGCATTCCCGCCCACAGAACAGGTCTCTGTTTCCCTTTCCAATTAGTAGATGAAGTGCCCGCCGAAGCGTTCGACGTGCCGGTGGATGAGGTCGTTACCCTTAACGGAACACAATCTGGTGAATCACTTGCGCCCCCACATGCCGGTTGAGGTTGCGAATCAAGAGTTCCCGTCCCATCATCAATTCTTGTCGCAAGGCCGAGGAGGTGAGCTGTACATACAGCACTTCATTCTTTATATAGAGTTGGCGGGTGTAGGAAGCGACAATCGGACCTAACACCTCCGGCCACGCACCAATGAGTCGCTGCTCGTTCAGCGGCGTTTCCAGTCCTTCCTCCCGTAACAGTTCGCGAACCAGAAGACCAATCTGTTTGGCATCGTTGCGTTTCATAGATTATGCCTCCTCTTTGCCTTCGAGCACCACGCCCTGTTCTACTTGAAACATCCGATAATCGCCTCCCACACTGCGAAGAATGTGGTCTAAATGTTCGCGGTTGGTGTCGGTGATAAAGATTTGTCCGAAACGATCGCCGGCCACCAGCTTGATAATCTCTTCCATGCGTGAAGCATCCAATTTGTCGAAGATGTCATCCAACAACAAGATGGGCAGTTGCCCTCCGGTGCGTTTGAGAAAATCAAACTGTGCCAATTTCAGCGCTACCAGGTAGGTTTTGTTTTGCCCCTGCGAGCCTTCCCGTTTCATGGGATAGTTACCCAACAGCATGCTCAGCTCGTCTTTGTGAATGCCTCGCAAAGAGAATCCCATCACCCGGTCACGCGGGCGACTCGCTTTCAACACTTCGAGCAACGAGGCGTTGCGGGCATGCGATTCGTAGCTCAACCCAACCTGCTCCTTTCCTTGCGAGAGGATGGCGTAGATCGATTGAAAAATCGGAGTAAAGGCGCGGATGAACTGTTCGCGCTTTTGGAAAATTTCCCCGCCGGTGAGTGCCATCTGCTCCTCCCACATCAAGAATTGATCCTCCTCGACCGCTGTTTCGCTCTTTAATAGGACGTTGCGCTGGGCAAGTGCTTTATTGTATCGAATCAAGGCATCCAGATACGCTTTGTCATATTGTGAAATCACCACATCCATGAAACGCCGCCGCTCGTCACTGCCTCCGGCAATCAACTCGGCATCGGAGGGCGAGACCATCACCAAAGGGATGAAACCGATGTGATCGGAAAGGCGCGAATACTCCTTCTTATTTCGCTTAAATTGCTTTTTTTGCCGCCGTTTCATGCCGCAATAAATCTCTTCGGAGGCGGTTCCGTCGGCTGTTTCATAGAATCCTTGAATCACAAAAAAATCCTGGTCGTGCCGAATGTTTTGCGAGTCGACCGGATTGGCGGCACTCTTGCAAAAAGAGAGAAAATAGATGGCATCGAGCAAGTTGGTTTTGCCCATGCCGTTCTGCCCGAAAAAACAATTTAGCTTGGGCGAAAAAGAGAGATCAACCTCTGGCAGATTCTTGTAATTAAGTATGGATAGATGCTTGAGTATCATTATCGGAGTCTACTTGTCACGACAAAAGTACACAGTTTTTTCGGGCATTTGAGGAAGTGGCCGAAAAAAGATGCCCCCAAATTTCGTCAGTCGCTATAAATGAGTTACTTTTGCGCCGCTCAATAGCTTATCAAGCCTTGAAATAATCAAATAAAGAACTATAAAAAAATGGCTGTACAAAAGAAAAACCATGAAGCCCTGAATGTGGAAGAAGCGTTGACCAAATCAGAAGCTTTCCTTATTAAAAACCGCAACGCGCTTATTGGCGCCGTATTGCTCGTTGTCCTGCTTATCGGCGGCATCGTTGCCTACAAAAACCTGTATGCCGCTCCGCACGAAGAGAAAGCGCAAACCGCCCTCTTCCCCGGACAACAATATTTCGAGGCCGGCTCGTATGAGTTGGCATTGAACGGCGACAGCCTGGGCAGTTACACCGGCTTTTTGAAAGTGGCGGAAGAATACAGCGGTACGAACGCCGCCAACCTGGCACAAGCCTACATCGGGTTGTGTTACGCACATCTGGGACAATACGATGAAGCCCTGAAGGCACTCGATGGGTTCAGCGCCAAAGACCTCATGGTTGCACCTGCCATCAAAGGCGCCATCGGCAACTGCTACGCGCAGCTGGGGCAATTGGACAAAGCCGTATCGCTCCTTAAAGATGCGGCCGACGAAGCCGACAACAACACGCTCAGCCCCATTTTTTTGAAGCAGGCCGGCCAGTTGCTCGAAAACCAAGGGAAAAACGAAGCAGCCGTTAAGCTCTACACCCGGCTCAAAGAGAAGTATCCCAACTCCTATCCCGCCATGGATGTAGACAAATACATCGATCAGGCCAAACTCAAATAACCCTGATGGCCACCGCCAATCTTTCCCTCTACGACATCCACTCGGTTCCCCCTGCCGAAGGCATGACCTTCGGCATTGTCGTCTCCCAGTGGAATCAGGCGGTGACCGGCCGCCTGCTGGAAGGAGCCGAACAGACGCTGCTCAAGCACGGCGTACACCCCGACGACATCCTGGTAAAATGGGTTCCCGGCAGTTTCGAGTTAACCTTTGCAGCCAGTCAATTTATCCGTTATAAAGCCGTCGACGCCGTCATTGCATTAGGTTGCGTGGTGCGTGGAGGCACTCCCCATTTCGATTATGTTTGCGCCGGCGTTACGCAAGGAATTGCGCAGCTAAATGCCACGGGTAGCATCCCCGTAATTTACGGATTGCTCACCACCGACACCATGGAACAATCCGAAGAACGCGCCGGCGGCAAATTGGGAAATAAAGGCGATGAAAGCGCCATAACGGCCATAAAAAAGGATGATTTCGCACGTAATTTAGCAGCAGAAGCTTGCCACTTATCAGAATAATGGTATCTTTGCACCCGCAAAAGGGCAAATACCAGAGTGGCCAAATGGGGCAGACTGTAAATCTGCTGGCTTTCGCCTTCGGTGGTTCGAATCCATCTTTGCCCAATACCATTAATGTGTCTATTTTATTCATAGTATAATTTGATTTTTTTTGCGGAAGTAGCTCAGTTGATAGAGCATTAGCCTTCCAAGCTGAGGGTCGCGGGTTTGAGTCCCGTCTTCCGCTCTCTCCCCGGTGGTTCGGATGAATCGCCGGGGATTTTTTTAGGGCTGACCCTGTAACAGAATCAGCCCTTTCCTATTTCATATAGCCCGAACAACGATGCAAGGAATCAACCTTGCGGAGGCTCTTCCTCGCCGTCGTCGTTGCCACCCGGGTTTGTATCGGTGCCGGGAATTTTCTCCTTGACCTTTTCGCCGAGTGCCTGCTGCTTAAAATGTTTGATGATAACGTTGGCGTGGTCGATAAAATCGATATATTCGGGACGACCTTCGGAATCAGCCAGCACTTCAATCAATTTAAGGAGTTGATGATACAGCGCGTCGGCTTGGGCGCGAGCATCTTTGAGCCGGCCAATACCATTTTCGGTACTCTCGTCCAAGCGTTCTTTGGTCAGACGTTTCAGCTCCTCCTGACTCTGCTTAATATCCGCCACCAGGTCTTGCAGTTTAAGCGCCTTCACCGCAGTGGCCGCCCGACCTTCCAAATCCCCCATCAAGTTGTCAAATAATCCGGTAAGTTGATCGAGCTGCATTCTGCTTGTAATACCATAATCTTTCAAGAGTTGAAGCAGTTGTTTGGCATCCTCGGCCGTAGCCTCGGTCTTGAGAAAGGTTTTAACGGCCGTCTTTAGTGACGCCAGAAAGCCCAACCGTTGTTCATTCAGTGCCGCAATTTGATCGGTATATTCGCTCTTGCGCCGAATAGCCAATGCATCGTCCACGTGATCGATGGCTATCTTAAACGCAGCCAACAACTGAGCAGCCTTTTGTGCTATCAGTTTGTTAGACATGGCCAAGGTGTAGATGGTCATCATAAAGGTGAAATAAGCACCTCGTTTGAGTTTCGAGGTAGTCATTTTGATAAAGGTGTTCATTTTGTCTATTTTTTAAATTAATAATTCTGCTGACGGGGAAAAGGCAAGGTGTTGTGCTTGCTGTTTTTTCCGACAGTCAGAACATAAACAGTTCAAAAGCCCAAAAGGTTTCGACCATCTCAAAAAAAAACGGGGGAAGGGAGAAATAATGTCTACCATCGCAACGACATTCAGGGGAACAAATAAATAAAATTAGCCATCGCAACGACACTCAGGGGGACAAATAAATAAAATCAGCAATCGGAACGACACTCAGGGGGACAAATAAATAAAATCAGCAGTCGCAACGACACTCAGAGGGACAAATAAATAAAATCAGCAATCGCAACGACACTCAGAGGGACAAATAAATAAAATCAGCAGTCGCAACGACCTTCAGGGGGACAAATAAATAAAATCAGCAGTCGCAACGACACTCAGGGGGACAAATAAATAAAATCAGCGGTCGGAAATTAATTCATCGCGTTTCTTTCTGTACCTTTGCCGTCAAACTCCAGAAACAGCATACAGATGTTATCATACGCAGCAATCGAACCCCACACTTTGGGACTCCGCCACAAATGAGAACAAACGTCCGCCACGAGGAGATGAAACGCGCCCTTACAGAGACCATCGAAAAATTCCAGTAGATATGAAAATTCCTTGTGAAACCCTCGAAAAATTCATCGACAGGCAATCTGTTGCCTTCATCAGTTCAATAGATGCGGACGGCTTTCCCAATGCCCGCGCAATGCTCGCTCCCGTTTGGCGGGAGGGGTTGAAGACCTTCTATTGGCACACGAACACCTCCTCGCAAAAGGTGACACAGTTTCTTAAAAACCCGAAATGCTGTGTCTATTTTTGTGACGAGCAACATTTCCGCGGCCTGATGCTTCGCGGCACCATGGAAATCATCACCGACGAGGCCCTGCGTCGCCGGTTTTGGAAAGACGACTACACCCTCTATTACCAAGGCGGATTGGACGGAGGCGACTACACCCTGATGCGCTTCACCGCGCGATGCGCCCGCTACTATTGCGACTTCCTCACCCAGAAGGTGGAGATTGGGGATTGAAAAACGGTTAATACTTTTGTTTTGTATCTTTGACGCGGCTTAATGCGTTGAACCGCTTTTTATTATGCTACAGTTTTCTGCAAGCAATATTGGAAACATACTATCTCAGAAAATTATTCAAGAAATTGAAGAGCAATACGTAAAAGGTGAGATTACTTTGCAGGAGAAGGATGAAAAGCTTCAGCGAGTATGCGATTTAGGCTTCCAAACAGAGGAAGAGAGCTATCAAGAAGCTGCTGAGGAGGCATCTTCGAAAGCAAACAAACACAGGCGGACATTTATAGGTAGCCTCATTATTTTAATAATCATCTACATCTCAATATCTCCAATAGAATGGGTAAAAGAAAGCCGAAGGAATACTATAATAGGCTCGTTTGTTTCGGCATTAGTTGGGGAAAGAACATCTGCCAATGCCGGATTTATTGCCACGAACGGTGTATATTTGGTTCAACTGGGCAACGATTATTATGGTTTCCGTATAAATAAAGGTAAGACGCTGATAAATTCTACCATAGATTTTATCTTGCTATTCCTCTTTATATACCTAATACTTCGATGCGGTTACTCCTTTTTAGGCATGATACGGCAGGGGATAAAGAAGCAGGCTTACGAGGACGTAACATAATTTGTAATCTTCGCAGGTTCACCGGGAACAAATGTTGGGAAGCTAAATAAAGTGGCCACGAATAATGCTGTACGGGAACAATTTGGGAACAATTCTAAAACGAAGAAAGCCTAACTGACGGTAAGTCAGTTAGGCTTTTCTTTTTGTGGTACCCAGACCCGGGGTCGAACCGGGATGGAAGTGAATCCACTGGTGTTTGAGACCAGCGCGTCTACCGATTCCGCCATCTGGGCATTTGTTTTCAAAAATGCGGTGCAAAGATACTCCTTTTTTGCAAATAGGCAACAGGTTTCTTGAAAAAAGGAGGAAAAAGGAAGAATAGTTGTTGCAAAGGGGATCTGTTTGCAAAAATGATTGTATTTTAGCGCCACTTATCAACATCAATCGTATGATTACTAATAAAGATAACTTCTGTGTGATTATGGGAGGTGGCATCGGAAGCAGATTCTGGCCGTTCAGCCGCAAAACGCTCCCCAAACAGTTCCTCGATTTCTTTGGTACCGGACGTTCGTTGATTCAACAAACGTTCGATCGCTTCAACAAGGTGATTCCCACGGAGAATATTCTAATCGTCACAAACGATTTGTATGCCGACCTGGTGCGGGAACAACTTCCCCAACTCAAACCCGAACAGATTCTGCTGGAACCCACCCGCCGCAACACGGCTCCGTGCATCGCGTGGGCGGCCTATCACATCCATGCGTTGAATCCGAATGCCAACATCGTGGTAGCCCCTTCCGATCATTTAATTTTGAAGGAGGAGGAGTTTCTCACGGCCATCGAGCGCGGACTTCATTACGTGTCGAAGGCCGACAAGCTGTTGACGCTCGGTATTAAGCCCAACCGTCCGGAAACAGGCTATGGCTACATTCAAATTGCCCGGCAGGACGGAGAAAACTTCTATCGCGTGAAGACTTTCACCGAAAAACCCGAGCTGGAGCTGGCCAAAGTGTTTGTAGAGAGTGGAGAATTCTACTGGAATTCGGGCATCTTCCTGTGGAACGTCAACAGCATCTTGCGAGCCGTTGAAACACTCATTCCCGAAGTGGCCACCAAACTGCTGCCCGGAAAAACACTCTACGGAACCGCCGGCGAAAAGGCGTTTATCGACGAGAACTTCCCCACTTGCCCCAACATCTCGGTCGATTTCGGCATCATGGAGAAAGCAGAGAACGTCTACGTATCGCTGGGCGATTTCGGTTGGTCAGATTTGGGCACCTGGAACTCGCTCTACGAACTTTCCCCCAAAGACAACGACGGGAACGCCACCCTGAAGTCACACTCCCTTTTCTACAACAGCAGGGAAAACATGGTCGTGCTTCCGCAAGGCAAGCTCGCCGTCATTGACGGTCTCGAAGGCTATTTAATTGCCGAGTCGGACAACGTGCTGCTCATCTGCAAGAAAGAAGAAGAGCACACCATCCGCAAGTACGTCAACGATGCACAACTAAAAGAGGGAGAAGCCTACATCTAATCCGGAGTACACCCCTCCTGCCCATAGAAAAGCCAAAGGGGGTGCCGTTCAGTTCAAACGGCACCCCCTTTGGTTTTTTTTCCGGGGCGCGCAACCCCTTAGAGCCGCTGTCTGATGGCCTCGGCCGTTTGCCGGAACTCCTCGTCGCTCATTTTCACCCGCGGATTAGAGAAAAGCATGTCCGCTTCGCTGTGGATGGGAATCAGATGAATGTGCGCATGAGGCACCTCCAACCCGACAATCGCCAAGCCGATGCGCCGGCACGGAACACTCTGTTCCAGCGCCCGCGCCACCTTTTTGGCAAACAGATGCAGGCCGGCCAGCTCCTTGTCGCTCAAGTCGAAGACATAATCAACCTCTTGTTTGGGCACCACCAGCGTGTGACCCTTGGTGAGCGGATTGATATCCAAGAAGGCAAAGTACCGCTCATCTTCGGCCACCTTGTAGCAGGGAATTTCTCCTGCGATGAGTTTGCTGAACAGCGTTGTCATAGCCTTAGAACGAGATATTGACCACTTCCAGCCGAATAGAACCTTGCGGCACCTTAATCTCGGCCACATCGCCCGCTTTCTTTCCCAGCAATCCCTGTGCAATGGGCGTGTTGACCGAAATCTTCCCCTCTTTGAGGTTCGCCTCGTTTTCCGGAACAATGGTATAGACCATTTTCATCCCGTTGGCCGCATTTTTCAGCTCCACCTTATTTAATATCTGCACCGAGTCGGTCTTAAGCTTGCTCTCATCGATAATTTTCGCGTCGGCAATCACTGCTTTAAGCTTATTAATCTTCATTTCAAGCATGCCTTGAGCCTCTTTGGCGGCATCATACTCGGCATTTTCCGACAAGTCACCCTTGTCGCGTGCTTCGGCAATGGATGCCGAAATCTTCGGGCGTTCTACCGCTTCCAACTCTTTCAGTTCGGCAAGCAGCTTCTTATAGCCCTCTTCTGACATATAAGCCATACTGTTTCCTCCTTAATTAGTAGATTATAGCATAAAAAAGAATTCCAACATGCGTTGGCATGCTGGAACCCCTTTGTTATTCCGGTACAAAGATAGGCTTTTGCATTCAACCTATCAAAGTTTTTTAGATACTTATCCCTTTAGGGACAAATAAATTCCATTTTGTCCCCCTCACAGCAGCCGTCGGAGGGCTGCATCCAGGTCTTTCACCGTTTCGCCCCGCGCACTAAGCTCACTTTTCCGGTTAATCAGGAAGAAAGCGGGCAACGACTCAATGTTATAGAGCGTGGTCGAACTCGAATAGATGCCCCGGGGGTCGCGCACGCAAATCCACGGCAGATTGCTCGCCGTAGTACGCCAGAAATGCTCGTCGGCATCCAACGACACCTGATAGATCTCCAGCCCGCGGGCTTTGTACTTGTCATAGAGTTCGTTCAACAGGAAGTTATGCGGGGTGGAGACCGCATTTTGATAAACCGTGAAGTCGAGCAGCACCACTTTCCCCTTCAAATCGCTCAACCTACGTACATCACCCTTGGCGTCGCGCAGCGCCAGGTCGATGATACCCGTTTCCGAGATTTTCCCCTCGAGCGCGGGGCTGACCGGTTGAGCCGACGGCGTGCGGGTGTTCTTCATTCCCTTAATCACGATGTTGTAGAGGTTCTTGGAGCGGTCGGCATGCGGATATTGCTGGTTCAAACTGGTGGCGACAGCGGCAAAAACCCGATTATCTTCCCTGTTATTGAGCGGGTCGAAAATCAAATAGTTATTCACCTTTTGAAAAAGGGCAAAGTAAGCGGCCGCCGTGGTGGGGTTGGGATAGATATAGCGGTGCGCCACCTCCGAACGGTAATTCTTGAACAACCTTCCGATGCTGTCCTCGAACAAATCCATTCCCAACCTATGGGCATGCACTTGGGCGGTCAGATGGTCTACTTCGGCCTGCAGCTTCATCTGTTTGAGCGTAAGTTCCTTGATTTGCGCACTGTTGGGCGACCCTTCTACGGTGTACGCCGTGCTGAAGTGGGCATAAGGCGCATCGATGCGGATGGTTTCGGTGGAATCGGCCGAGAAGTTGATCACTTTCCCCTCGATACGCAGCCGGTAGAACTCGGGCGACTGGGGACGCGGCTGCCGGAAGCGGTAACTACCGCTACTTTTGAGCCTAACCGAGTCGAGCGGAAGAATCCCCCGCATGGCAGAGGCTTCGAGATAGAGCATTTTGCCGTCGGCATCGGCCACTTCACCCTCCACCTCAAATCCGGGTTGAGAACTGCACGCACTTAAAAGGGCGGCCGTGAGCGCCGTAAAAAATAAACCTGTTTTCTTCATATATGTCGAAACTATCTAATCTTCTTCGTGGGAAAAGTGGTGCAAATATACATCTTTTCGGGCTAATTTCGTAGCTTTGCATGCTATCTAACAATTTCTACATCCATGAAACAGTTCTTTTTAAGTTTGCTTTTGGCCGCGGTAGGATACTGCTGCCAGGTTGCGCCCGTGCAGGCCTGCACGTCCGCTGTCATCTCCGGAAAAGTCACGCCCGACGGCCGCCCGCTGCTTTGGAAACACCGCGACACCGATTTTGCGCAGAACAGCGTCAAATATGTACGTGGCGAACGCTACAATTTCATCGCCATCGTCAACAGCGTGGCCGACGATCCCACCGAGGCGTGGATCGGAACCAACGAAGCAGGTTTCTCCATCATGAATACGCAGTCCTACAACTTAGTCCGCGTCAAACCCGGCGAAGAGCGCGGTGCCGCCAACGGAACCATCCTCTACCGCGCCTTAGAGGTGTGCGGCAGCGTCGAAGAGTTTCGCACCTTTTTGGATACGATTGCCAAACCAAGCCTCATCGAAGCCAACATCGGCGTGATTGACGCCTCCGGCGCAGCAGCCATGTTCGAGGTAGACTATCATCGCTACGTCATGTACGATGCCAACAACCCCCAAGACGCTCCGTGCGGTTACATAGCCCGTACCAACTTCTCGTTTGCCGGTAAGGTCAACGACGGCGCCGGTTATGTCCGTTACATGCTGGCCGATAAGCTGCTCCTGCCCGCTTCGGCTACCGGCGAACTCACCCCGCAATGGATTTTGAACGAACTCTCGCGCAGCTTTGTCAATCCGATGCTCGGCATCGACCTAAAGAGCGGCGCCTTTAACCGTCCGCACACCACCGGATGGTTTGTAGAGCAAGATTTCATTCCGCGCGCCATCACCGGCAGCTCCGTAGTGATACAAGGCGTGAAAAAAGGCGAGAAAGCCGAACTCACCACCATGTGGACCGTGTTGGGCTATCCCCCCACCGGCGTAGTGATGCCCGTATGGCTCAAAGGCGCCGACAAAAACCTGCCCGCACTGCTGGCACGGGGCGCCGACAAGAAAGCCCCCCTGTGCGACTGGTCACAAACCCTTTCCTCGCACATCTTTTCCTACCACCAAGGCATGGGAAGCAGCCGCTACATGAACTGGGAGAAACTCTACAACCCCCAAGGCACCGGCTACATGCAACAACTCGCTCCGGTGGAAGCCGACGTCTTTTCGCTCACGCGTCCCGTGCTTGAGGCCTGGAACCAAAAGTGAAGTATCGACAGCGCACAGCAACAGCAAATCTACAATCAGCTTACGCTAATCATCCAAA
>JAISHB010000051.1 GCA_031262785.1 Prevotellaceae bacterium | reverse complement strand
TCTCTTCGAGGTCGAAGTGCCGTGCCATCTGTTCGCTGGTTTCATACTTAAATGTGGTGCTCTGATAGATGGGAAGCACACGCGGCTCCCCTTTCTTGGGATTCCATCCTGCTTGGACGCAGAGAGTTTCGGATTTCATGTGAATATGGGTATAATTATTAGTGGTAAAGCGGTAAGCGGTGGCAAAAATACGCTTTATTTCTTGTACTTTTGCGCTGCATTCCTGCATGATACTCAAATCATTCCTTCATCTTCGTTCTAAAATTAGCATACACCCATGGTTCGAATAGCCTTGCTCCTCTTTCTGCTGCTGATCTCCTCCGACCTCTGCTCCCAACAGCGAAGCGGCAGCACAAAGCCTGCACAAGAACAGGCCACTCCCCGTGCGGGCGAGGGCATAGATAGTTTCCTCAAACGGCACAAGCGGACGGGAAGCGCCTATCGCCGAGAGTTTCTCGAGTTGAACAAAGCCAGACTCAAAGGCAAACAGGAGCTGCAATTGGGCGTGCGCTACCTCTTGCCGCCGCTACGCTCCTCCTCGGCCTCCACTCCCCGGGAAGCAACCGCCGGCCGCATCGGCACCACCCTTCACCAACCCCTTTTCGGCAAGGCCAACGCCACGGTGAAGGTCACCGGCAACCGACTCAAAGGCGCCTGCTTCTACGTGGTGAGCGGACACGGCGGCCCCGACCCGGGCGCCATCGGACGCGTCGGGAAAACCCAGCTGCACGAAGACGAATATGCCTACGACGTAGCCCTGCGCCTGGCACGCAACCTCATGCAGGAGGGAGCCGAAGTGCGCATCATCATCCGCGACCCCAAAGACGGCATCCGCAACGACCGCTACCTGCGCAACAGCAAACGCGAAACCTGCTTGGACGACCCCATCCCGCTCAATCAGACCGCCCGCCTGCGCCAACGCTGTGCTGCCATCAACGGCTTTTACCGCAAAGACAAGAACGCGTATCGCTACTGCCGTGCTATCTTCCTGCATGTAGACAGCCGCAGCAAACGGGAACAGACCGATGTCTTCTTCTATCACGCCCCCGACAGCAAGCCGGGCAAACGATTGGCCGTGCAAATGAACCGTACCTTCGAGTCGAAGTACGGTCGTCACCAACCCAACCGGGGCTATAGCGGCACGGTCGACCCGCGCAATCTGTATGTCTTGCGGAATGCCTCGCCCGTGTCGCTCTTCGTAGAGTTGGGCAACATCCAGAACAGCTTCGACCAGCGTCGCTTTGTGCTCAGCGACAACCGCCAAGCATTGGCCAAGTGGATGATGGAGGCTTTTATTGCCGATTACCGGCAGAAATAACAGCTTTTGCCATATCCGTATGGCAATTTTAGCTACTTTTGTGCCCTAAATAAAAAAGTTAGGTACTCTTATTACACATCAAATTTATATGCAAAGGTTAATTGACGACATTGTAGAGCGGGCGAAAGCGAATCGCCAGCGCATTGTTCTTCCCGAAGGAACGGAAGAACGCACCCTTACAGCAGCCAACAAAGTGTTGACAGAAGGCATTGCCGACCTCATCCTGCTGGGCAATCCCGCAGAGATTCGTTCGTGTGCAAACGAATGGGGGTTGGGAAACATCGAGAAAGCTACTATCATCGACCCCGAAAATCATCCCCGCCAAGAGGAGTATGCACAGTTGCTCTACAACTTGCGCAAAGCCAAAGGACTCACCATAGAAGAGGCGCGCAAGCTGGTGACCAACCCCCTCTACCTGGGTTGTTTGATGATTAAGAACGGCGATGCCGACGGCCAACTGGCCGGTGCGCGCAACACCACGGGCGACGTGCTGCGTCCGGCACTGCAAATCATCAAGACCCTGCCGGGCATCACCACCGTATCGGGTGCCATGATTATGCTCACCCACGCACCCGAGTTTGGCCAAAACGGTATTCTGGTGATGGGCGACGTGGCCGTAACGCCGGTTCCGGATGCAGCACAGCTGGCACAGATTGCCGTCTGCACGGCACACACCGCCAAGGTGGTGGTAGGCCTGGAACCCAAAGTGGCGTTGCTGAGCTTCTCCACCAAAGGGTCGGACAAACACGAAGCGGTAGACAAGGGGGTGGAAGCGTTGAAGATAGCCAAAGAGCTACAACCCGACCTGGCCATCGACGGCGAACTGCAAGCCGATGCCGCGCTGGTGCCCGAGATAGGACGCAGCAAAGCCCCCGGCTCGGAGATTGCCGGACAAGCCAACGTCTTGGTGGTTCCCACCCTCGAAGTGGGCAACATCTCCTACAAGCTGGTGCAACGGCTGGGACATGCCGATGCCGTAGGCCCCATCCTGCAAGGCATTGCCCGTCCGGTCAACGACCTCTCGCGCGGATGTTCCGTCGAAGATGTCTATCGCATGATTGCCATCACCGCCAACCAAGCCATCGGCGCCAAACCATAATTTCCCCTTTCAACAACCCTAAAATTACAACCCTTCCACACATATGAAGATATTGGTTTTAAACTGCGGCAGTTCGTCCATCAAGTACAAACTGTTCGAAATGGACAATCAAGAGGTGATTGCACAGGGAGGCATCGAAAAGATAGGCCTGCCCGGCTCTTTCCTGAAACTGACCCTGCCCGGCGGCCAGAAGAAGGTGCTCGAACAAGACATTCGCGAACACACCGCCGGCGTGGAGTTTATTCTGAACACCCTGACGCATCCCCAATATGGCGCCATCCGTTCGCTCGACGAGCTGGATGCCGTCGGCCACCGCATGGTGCACGCCGGCGAACGGTTCAGCAAGTCGCAACCCCTCACCGCGGAGGTGCTCGAGGCCTTCACCGCCTGCAACGACTTGGCTCCGCTTCACAATCCGGCCAACCTCAAGGGAGTCAATGCCATTGCCTCCATCCTGCCGAATATCCCGCAGATTGGCGTCTTCGACACCGCCTTCCACCAAACCATGCCCAAGCATGCCTACCTCTATGCCGTTCCCTACGAGCTGTATGAGAAATACGGCGTGCGCCGCTACGGCTTCCACGGAACCTCCCACCGCTATGTATCGCAGCGGGTGTGCGAATTTCTGGGCGTCTCGCCCAAGGGCTTGCGCATCATCACCTGCCACATCGGCAACGGTGGTTCCATCACCGCCATCAAAGACGGCAAGTGCATCGACACCAGCATGGGACTCACGCCCCTCGAGGGCCTCGTGATGGGTACCCGCAGCGGCGACATCGACGCCGGGGCCGTCACCTTCATCATGGACAAAGAGGGACTGGACACCACCGGCATCTCCAACCTGCTCAACAAGAAGAGCGGCGTGCTGGGCATCTCGGGCGTCTCGAGCGACATGCGCGAACTCGAAGCTGCCGTGGCAGCCGGCCATCCCATGGCCATCCTGGCCGAACAGATGTACTTCTACCGCATCAAGAAATACATTGGCTCTTATGCCGCCGCCTTGGGTGGGGTAGACGTCATCGTCTTCACCGGCGGTGTGGGCGAGAACCAAGCCTCCTGCCGCAGCGGTGCCTGCGAAGGGTTGGAATACATGGGCGTGAAGATAGATGCCGAACGCAACCGGACGCGCGGCGAAGAGGCCGTAATCTCGGCCGACGATTCGCGCGTGAAGGTGGTGGTAATCCCCACCGACGAGGAGCTGATGATCGCCTTGGATACCGTGAACATCTTAACCAACAAATAAAAGAACCTCATGAAACGATTTGTGCACCTATTGCTGTTGGTCTTGCTGGCGAGCACGCTCAGTGCCCAGCAGGCCAAGTACGTCTTCTATTTCATCGGCGATGGAATGGGCGTCAACCAAGTGAACGGAACTGAAATGTATCTGGCAGCCAAGGAGGGACGCATCGGCGTCCGGCCCTTGCTGTTTACTACCTTTCCTGCTGTGGGCGTAGCCACTACTTATTCCCAGAGCAACCCCATCACCGATTCAGCTGCTGCCGGAACGGCACTGGCAACCGGCGTTAAAACGTATAACGGCGCCATCAGCATGGATGCGCAAAGCAACATCCTCGAATCGGTAGCCCAGAAGGCCAAACGCGCCGGACGCAAGGTGGGCATCACCACCAGCGTCAGCATCGACCACGCCACGCCGGCCGTCTTCTATGCCCATCAGCCCAAGCGGTCGATGTATTACGAGATTGCCTTAGACATTCCCAAGGCCGGCTTCGACTTCCATGCCGGCGGCGGTTTCCTCAAGCCGGCCGAAAGCGCTGACAAGCAGCCGGCTCCGTCGATATTCCCCATCCTGGAAGAGGCGGGCTACACCATTGCGCGCGGTCTGGATGAATTTAAGGCCAAGGAGGCACAGGCCGGCCGGATGATTCTCATGCAGAAAACCGGAGCCGACCCTTCCTGCCTGCCCTACGCCATTGACCGCCAATCGGGCGACCTCACCCTGGCACAGATCACCCAAAGCGCCATCAGCTTCCTCGCTAAAGGAAAAGAGAAAGGCTTCTTCCTGATGGTCGAAGGGGGCAAGATAGACTGGGCCTGCCACAGCAACGATCCGGCCACCGTGGTCAAAGAGGTCGTGGATCTGGACGATGCCGTGCGCGTGGCCTACGAGTTCTACCAGAAGCATCCCAAAGAGACGCTCATCGTTATCACGGCCGACCACGAAACCGGCGGCCTCGGACTGGGCAACGGCACCTACACCATGAACCTGAAGGCGCTCGATCTGCAGAAGCAATCGGTCGATGCCCTGTCGACCGCCTTCACCGACCTGCGCAAAGCCAAGGGAAAAGAGGTGAAGTGGGAAGATGCCCTCGCTATCTTGGTCGAGAAGATGGGTTTCTGGAAGGAGCTTCCCCTGACGTGGGAGCAGGAACGCAAGCTGCGCGATGTATTTGAAGATTCGTTCGTCAAGAACCACGTGGTCTTTGCCCAGTCGCTCTACTCGAAGACCGAACCGCTGGCCGCCGCCGCCAAGGAGGTGATGAGCCAGGCCGTGCGCATCGGTTGGACCAGCCTCAGCCACACCGCCGGCTACGTACCGGTGTATGCCGTGGGAGCAGGTTCCAAGCTCTTCAGCGGCAAGTATGACAATACGGAGATTCCCAAGAAGATTGTGAAGGCGGGAGGATACTAATCCGCGACCTTCCTCAAGCAAAGTCAATAGCCAAAAGGCGCAACCCAACCCAAGTTGGTTGCGCCTTTTGGCTATTTTAAAGAGAGGATAATCTGCTAACTCGTGCAGAAGTGTTCTGCTAACCCTTGCAGAAGGATTCTGCTAACTCGTGCAGAAGTGTTCTGCTAATCCTTGCAGAGGTGTTCTGCTAATGCGTGAGAAGCTTACCCCATTTTATCCTTGCGGCTGATATTCTGGAATGAAGGTCATTTCCTTGCAGACGTTACGTTTTTATGGCGGTTAAGTAGGCACCATAAAGAGGGCGTGCCGATACGACACGCCCTCTTTATGGTGCCGGCCCGGGCTTAGAACGGACGTCCTCCGCCTCTGGGCGGTCGCCCGCCGCTACCTCCGCCACCCCATCCGCCGGGGCCGCGTCCTCCGCCGCCTTGCTGCTGCTGCATCTGCTGCATGCGCTGGCGTACCTCCTTGCTGCCGAAGATGTTCAAACGGTAGATGAAGTGCACCATGCAGTAGCTGTTGATGCTGTTGTATTGGGTGATGGAGCGTGACTCCGAGGAGAAGGAACGGCTGATGCTGCTGCGCTGGTGCAGGATGTCGTACAGCTCGAGGCTCAGGGTGGCGGCGCCTTTGAAGAGCGTCTGTGCCACCTGTGCGTTCCACACCAGCTCGTCGCGGTTCATGTTGGCATCGGAGTAGCCGCGCCGCGACTGGTTCTCAATGTTGGTGTTGATGTTCATCTTCCACGGGGTGTAGATGGTGGTGCTGGCGCCGTACGAGAAGTTGTAGGGCTGTTGGTTGCTTTCGGGGCGCAGCTCGTTACGCTCGAAGTTGTAGGAGATGGAACCGGTGATGCCAAACTCAAACCAGTCGTTGCGGTAGGCACCACGGATGTTCTCGTTCAATCGCAGGTTGGTGGAGGTGTTGATGCTTTCGGTCTTGGTCTCCGAATCGGCCAGGTAGGATACGCTGTTGGTGTATTGAAAGCCCGTTTGCGAATTGATGGTGTATTTCTTATTCTTCAGGGCGGTGTTGAATCCGAAACGGCCGTTGACGTTCCAGTTGCCGTTGATGTTCTTGGGAGTGGTGATTCTGTCGCCCGTGATGGAATTATACTGCGTGCTGTTGCTGATGCTGTTCTGTGTAGCGGTGAAGAAGGCCGAGGCGAAGATGCCTCGCTGGGCATCGGCATTGTAGGTGTTGAAGAAGAGGTTGGCCGAGTGGGTGAAGGAGGGTTTCAGCCCCGGGTTGCCCACCTTAATATTGCTGGAGTTGGAGTCGTCTGTCACCGGCAGCATGTCCTCCATGCTGGGCTGGCCGGGACGTCCGCGGTAGTTGAAACGCAGTTGGGTTACCTTGGAGAAACGGTAGCGGAAGTCGATGTTGGGGGCAAAGTTGTAGACGTTGCGTACCACGGTGGTGTCCAACCCCTGGTAGCGATAGTCGAGCGTGGTATGCTGCGGGCGGAACTGGATACCGGCACTCAGGCGGAACTTCTCGCGGATGAAGCGGAGCGACACCTCGGCGTTGTGGTCGTAGCGGGTGTACTTGGCATATTTCGACAGGTCGGCATCGAGCGTGCTGCTGTTGGCAGTCACGGGGTCGTCTATTTTCCACTCGTTGGCCTGCGTGTAGGTCTTGCGGTCGCTCTTGCTGATGGAGGGTTCAAACTCGTAGCGGAACTGCAGGTAGGTCGACTGTCCGATAGGCTCACTGTAGGTCACTTGCAGTTCGTAGTCGTAGTTATGGGTGGGGGTGAGGACGTAGCGGTTGGTGTAGCGTACCGAGTCGGGAACCTGATAGAAGCGGGTTTCATCTTGCGAACGCGACTGACCGTCACTGTTGCTGTAGCCGTATTCGGCTACGAAGGTGATGTTACGTCCGCGGTTGTTGAGCTTGCGGTTGACTTGCAGGCGGCCGTCGACCGACAGGGAGTTGCTCTTGCTTCGGGTGAATCTGTTTTGGGCGTTTTTGGCAATCGCCGTAAGGCCACCCATGTTCTCGAAGTCGTCGATATTGAGGTAGTCGTTGGGGTTGTCGACCACGTCTAAGGGGTCTTCGTTGAACTCGGCATTATAGGAGCTGGTTCCGTTGCGGTTGTTGCCGTAGGAGAGGTTGGGACGGAAGATGATGTTGGTCATCGTGTCGGGACGCCACTCGATGCGGAAATTGGCGTTGAAGTTGTCGTTCCTGCCCCATTGCCCGGAGTTGGAGTTACCGAAGACGTTTTTGTATTCGTTCTCTACCAGTTGTATCCGTTGGGAAGAGTTGATGCTGCGCGTGTCGGTGTTGCCGTGGTTGTAGCGGACGCTTCCTCCCATGTCTACCTTCTTGCGTTCGAGGGCGAAGTTGAAGCCCAGTTCGCGCGGAGCGCTCAGTCCGCTGGTGCCGCCGAAGCGTCCGCCTCCGCCGCCCGAGAAGCGGCGGTTGTTCAGGTTGTTGGCCGATCCGATGAGGGTCATCTGGGTGGGTTCCGCACCGATAGACATGCGATTGATGGTGGCACTGGTCAGGTAGCGGTGTTGGGTGCCGAGGGCGGCATCGAGGTTACCGGTCCAGCCGTGTTTCATATCTTTTTTGATGGAGAGGTCGAGGACGGTCTCTTCTTCGCCGTCGTCGATACCGGTGACGCGTGCCAGGTCAGACTTGCGCTCATACGATTTGAGCTTCTCCACCATCTCCACGGGTAGGTTCTTCAGTCCGGTCTTGACGTCGCCGGCGAAGAACTCTTTGCCTTCGACCAACAGTTTGCTAACCGCCTTGCCGTTGATGGTGACGTTGCCGTCGTCGTCAAGTTCGGCTCCGGGGAGCTTCTTGACCAACTCTTCCAGCATGGCACCTTCGGGGGTGCGGTAGGCCGATGCGTTAAACACCAGCGAGTCTTCCACCACCTGCACTTGTGGCGCTTCGGCGGTGACGACGGCTCCTTGCAACGTGATGGCATCGCTGTGCAGGGCAACGGTGCCGATGTTGCGGTCGGCTGCAAGCTGGAACGATTGCTCGTAGGGATTGAAGCCTATGTAGGATACTTTCAGGAGATACTTGCCTTTGGCTACTTTGGGTAGGGTGAAGTTGCCTTGTTGATTGGTGGCGATGCCGGTAACGAAGGTGCTGTCGGGTAGCGACAGCAGTTGGATGGTGGCTTGTACAACCGGTTCTTTGGTGTCGTTTTCAATGACACGTCCTGTAACAGTGATGTTTTTTGTTTGAGAGAGAGACGGTAGGACGGTAATAAGCAGCAGTGCCATACCGATGAGTGCTCGTTTCATGCGTTAGTAAATTAAATGAATCAAGATGGGTGATACTAATTATTAATCGTTGGTTCATTTGACGGCTGTCGGAAGGGAAAGTTTAATCAAGGTGTAGGAAAAAAGATGTTGCGTAGCACTAGTTCTCGCCGAAGAGGTGCTGAATGCTTGCCCGTTTCATGCCGAATTCGAGGCACAATACGTTTAGCAGCAGGAAGATAAGAAAGGTGGAAGTGTCTACCGAAAGGATGTCTCCTTTCCACACGCGGTATAGCATACCTCCGAAGATAAACAGGAAGGTGAGGAACATGGCGTTGCGTACGGCCTGGGTGCGTATTTGTTCGGCTTGGTGGCCTTCATGCTTGCTCAGGGCGAAGAAAATCATCAGGGCGCCCACCATCATCAGCAGTTTGGAGCACTCTTTATAGAAAAGGAGGTTGTAGTCGTTGATACGCCCCATCATCCAGAGGACAAAGGGGAGGAACAGTGCCAATGCAATCAAGGCGTAGCCCAGCGGACGGCAGAAGGAGGGGAGTAATGCTTTCATATTCTTTATAGTGTTGATTTGCCGGCAAAGGTAGACCTTTCGGTTCAGACACAGGCATGTGGCGAGTCTCTATTTTTGCGGCTTGGAGATATAAAAGGTGGTGGAGAGGCTGCTGCCTGCCTCGTCGACCACGGTTAGGGAGTGTTTTCCGGGGTCGGGGTGCAAGGCTAAGGTGTGAAAGTGGGTGGTTTGGCCTAAATAGTGGTTGTCGAGGTGCCAATAGAGAGTGGAGGCGGGGCGGCGGTGCGCCAGGCGAGCAGTTAGAGCGGCGCGCGTGCCGTCCAACTGCAAGGGCAGGCTGATGTAGGCGTTGGGCGCGGGGTAGATGAACTGCATAGGTGGATTGTCGGTACCGACATAGGCTGTGGAGGTAGCGGGCGGAGGGGTATATTCGGGATGCAGCGGGCGATAGTACCACTCTTGTACGGGTGGCAGGCTAAACCAAGCTTGTCCGGCCACGTGATGGTGGTAGCCACAGGCTTCGCTTCGTAGTGCGGCGGGCAAAACAAGCAGGGTGTCAACCGTGTCGCAAAAGCGGCCTATTAAATGGCCCGACCTGCGACACACCGCAGCCTCCACAAAGACCTTGGCGGGGCGTTCAAACCACGCAGAGCGAGGCAAGAGGGCCACCACATCGAACAACACGGGGCCGGCCGTACGGGCACCGGTCAGCTCGGGGCGTCCTTCGCCCCCTGCATTGCCCACCCACACACCCACGGCATAGCGCGGGGTGATGCCCACAGCCCAAGCATCGCGAAAACCATAGCTGGTACCCGTCTTCCATGCCACCTCGGGCACGGAGGTGAGCATACTCAGGTCGATTGCTTCGGGGCGGTTGACCTGTTTGAGCGCCTCCATCACCTGCCAGACGGCGCCCGCCTGTAGCGGGAAACTATCTGCGGGGCAGAGCAGGGTGCGCGCCATGCGGGCGTAGGCTTGCGTAACCTCGTAAAGCGTGCCTTCTGCCCCGCCCAATATGAGCGAGAGACCGTAGTGCGAGGCTGAGCGGTGTAGTGTGGTCAGTCCTGCGGCGCGCAGCAGGTCGAGTAGCTTGGGTACCCCGTAGCGTTGCAACAGCACCACGGCGGGGATGTTGAGAGAGCGCGCCAAGGCTTGGTCGGCGGCTACGGCGCCCTCAAACCGTTGGCTAAAGTTTTGGGGAGCAAAGCCGTTAAGGTTGACAGGCACGTCGGGCAGCAGGGTGTGGGGCAAAATTAGC
Organism: Prevotellaceae bacterium; assembly: GCA_031262785.1. GTDB lineage: Bacteria > Bacteroidota > Bacteroidia > Bacteroidales > Bacteroidaceae > Bacteroides. The sequence continues at coordinate 15,750 of JAISHB010000051.1, read as the reverse complement.
CCCTCTTGCAGGGCTGCAGCCCAGAGGAAGGGCTTGAGGATACTGCCCGTGCTACGCGGGGCGCGGAGGATGTCCACCTGATTGTGGTTGCCTCGACCGGTGCCGTAGTGCACGTTGCCACAGTAGGCCACGGGCTGGTTAGTTTCAATGTCTATTACAACGATGGCCAAATTACCGATGTGGCTGCGGGCAAACTCTTTGCTGCGACGCTCTGCCAAGGCCTCCACCTGTTGTTGCAGGTGAGGATCAATAGCAGTGCGGACAAGTCGGCCGCGTTGCTCGGCTTGCAGGCGATCCACAAGGTGAGGTGCCGTTTGTGGTAGCGGACGTGGGGCATCGGGCAGCGGCTCATCAAGTGCCAGTGCGTAGGTGGTGGCATCAATAGTGCCGTTTTGCCACAGTTTTTGCAGCAATCGATTGCGTTTTGCCAGCAACTTGGGGCGGGATTTGCCCGGGTGGATCATGCTTGGGGCATTGGGCAGCACGGCCAACATGGCGGCTTCAGCCCACGAGAGTTCTGCCCCCGAGCGGCCGAAGTAGCGCCATGCGGCGGCCTCCGCCCCCACCACGTTGCCACCAAAGGGGGCGTGCGAGAGATACATGGCCAAGATCTCTTCTTTGGAGGCACGAAATTCCAGCCTTGTGGCCAGTAGCATCTCGATGAGTTTCTCGCGCACGGTGCGATCGCGCCCGCGCCACAGGCGTATCACCTGCATCGTAAGGGTACTGGCTCCGCTCACCACGTGTCCCGTGCGTAAATTCTGCACGGCGGCGCGCACGATGGAGGCGGGGTTGACGCCCCAATGCCGATAGAAGTGTTTGTCTTCAAAGCAGAGAATGCACGCCTTGAGTTTTGGTGGGACGTGCTCGCTGGGCGGAAAGCGCCATTGCCCGTCGTCTGCGGTGCGGGCGCCCAGCAACCCGCCGCGGGCATCGAGCACCACGGTGGAATAGGGCACCCGAAAGAGTGTTGGGGGCAGACAAAAGTAGAAGGCTGTTAGGGCAAGAGCCAGCAGCAATCTCATGCGGGAGGGTAAGCCTCGGCGCCTCATTCCACAACGGTTCTTCGTGCCTTGGTGCGTGCTTGCACCGTAGGGTCGTACATTGCCTCGCAACGGATGGCCGGCAGCACGAAGTTGCCGGCGTAGGCCGCCTGCAGGCGCACGACAAACAGCTTGGAGGTGCCGCGGGGTAGGTCGAAATAGGTGAGCACCCTGTCGTCGCGAATGTTTTGATAGGTAAAGTTTTGGCGTGTTGCCTGGCCGTCTCCGAAGAACCGCTCGTTGAAGATCTCCCATCCTGAGGGAATGAGGTGGGTCAGTGCCAAGTTTGTGTAATTGGGGGCGGTGGCGGGGGCGCTCACGGTGAGGTGCGCCTCAAAGTCGGTGCCCTGTGCCAAACGCTCGGGTTGCACGGGGGTGCCGTCGAGTAGGGCATAAGCCACCTGCAGGGTGAGGTTATTGTTGATGGTTGGCAGCGTGTCGCGCATCACTTGTTGCTGGATGATGAGGTCGACACTGATGCTGCCCGCCCCTTGGTTGTGAATCTCCACCGTGCCTTTCCCATCATTCGCTGTCAGCGTGTGGGTGTAGAGCGCCTTGGCCGACTTTACCTCCGTCTGGGGTTGATTGTTCCACTTCCACGTAAAATCGAGATTGCCCGAGAGTTGCTCGGCCAAGCCTGCCATGGCCATGATTGCAAAAGCGGTAGACTGGGTGGTAAACGAGCGCTCGGCGTTAAGGCGGGTGGAGAGGCGTGCGGCCTGTTGACGGGCTTCTGTTATCCGCTTCATGCGCAAGAGCGCCTCAAGGATGAGCGCCTCGTCGCGCAGGGCTGAGCCGAAAACCGCATTGTAACTGCTGTAATCACCTACGGTTTGAGCTTGTCCATAGATTAATTGGGCGGCAGCCTCCTGCTTACCGTCAATGGCATAGGTCGCAGCCAGCAACCAACGGGCTTGAAGCGAGAGGTCGGGTTGTTCTTTGAGGCGATTCATGGCGCCCGACTGGGGCGCACCGGCTATCGCGAGGGTATAGAGGCGGAAGGCCTGCACAAAGTCGGCATAACTGCCCGGCCTATTGGGGTTGCGCCAGCTCTGCGCGGCTGTGCGCTGGAAGTTCTTCCACTTGGCCAACACCGAGGACTGCACGGAGTAGCCGTTTTCGGCGGCCAATACAAGGAACAGGCCGGCGTAGGAGCTAACCCAGTCGTTGGCTGAAGCATCGGCCGGCCAATAGACGAATCCTCCCGAGGGGTGTTGGCGTCCGTAGAGGCGGGCAATGGCTTCATTAATATTGATCTTGAGGTTGAGTGCCTCGGCACCACTTACCTCTTTGAAGCGGCTTACGTAGAGCAGGGGCAGAGCTTTAGAGGTAAGTTGCTCGGTACAGTCGTAGGTATAGTGCTCGAGAAAATCGAGGCGGCGGTGGAAGTCGAGTGGCGGGATGCGCGTCACCTCCAGCGTGAGGCTGTCACCACTAAGCAAGGTATTACCGGCGGGGGAGGAGAGTGTCAGGTTTTGGCCTGCCTCCACCCATCCATTGCTGCGAAGTGTGACGGGCGGGTTGGGGTTGCGCACCTCCAGTTCAATACGCTCCTTGCTTTGGTGTCCGCCACCCGAGGCGGTGAGGGTGATCACACTCTTGCCCGTTTTTGTGCCGCTCTTTAGTCGGAAGCGCAGCAGTTGGTCACCCTGTTGAGCAAAAGTGAGCTGCTTGGTTTTCTCGCCCACCACCTGTAAAACGTTTCCTTCGGTGCTCACCGAGACGCTCACCTGCTTGACCTCGTTCTCCATGGCAAAGACATTGACGGGTAGGGCAATTTCCTCATCCACACTCAGTACGCGCGGCAGGGTGGAGAGCAGCATAAGGGGTGTGCGCACGGGAGCACTCTTTTGGGCGTTGCCATAGGCGCCCTCTTCGCTACCGGCCACTACCATCACGCGCACCGACCCCACATACATGGGCAGGCTCAGGGTGTGCTCTTGTCGACCACCTGCTGCCAAATGCACGGGGCCGATAAATTTGACAACAGGATGGAAACGTTGGGTTTTGGCATCGGCGGGCTTGAGGCTTTCGTCGCCTCCTGTGCCGAAAAGGCTGCCGTAGCGTCCGGCAAACGAGCCGAGCACGTGGTCGAACAGATCGTATGTGCGGATGCCGAGGGCTTCACGGGCATAGAACTCGTCCCACGGATTGGGGGTACGGAAGTTGCTTAGATCGAGCAACCCCTCGTCGACAATGGCCAAGGTGTAGGTCATTGGTTTGCCGCTCTGCTCGCTGATGCTGAGGGTGAAGTCAGTTTGGGGACGCAACACTTCAGGCATCGCTATGCGGGGTTGCAAGATGGTTTGCGTATCGGTAACCGGCACGGGCATCACCCCATACATGCGCACGGGCAAATCGTTGGCGGTTTGTTCGTGGGGTTGCAGCAGGGTGATGTACAGGTAGACATTGGGGGTCATCTCTGCGGTAACAGAGAAAGAATAGCGGGTGGGTTGGCCGCTGGCCACGTCGATCCACTCTTGCTTGAACACGGTGCTTCCGTTTTCCAGCGAGAGCAGGGCGCGCCCGCCTGCGGCGGCGGGGATCACGGCGGTAGCGGTTTCGCCCACACGGTAGCTCTCCTTGTCTAAGCTAAAGGAAAGCTGCTTCACACCTTGGGGGTCTTGGCGGGCGGCTCGTCCGCGCCACTGGGGCCAGTCTACATACACGGTTCCTCCCGAGGCGTGGCCGCTTTGGGTGTCTTTGACATAAACAAGGTAGCGTCCCCAGTCGGGGTAGTTGATGCGGAACTTCAATGCGGCCCGACCGCCGCTGGTGCGTAGCGTACCTTCAGATATTGGCTTGACGGATTGGTCGTTGACGTAGCTGCTCATCGAGACCCCGCGGTGTTCCCACCACCAATTCCAGTCGATGCGGTAGATCTTATATGCTACCTGTCGGTCAACCGGCTTGCCGTCGGCATCGAGTGTGACAATGTTGAAGAGGTGATCTTGGTCGGTTTCAAAAGTCTCTTGCTTATCCCCGTCAAAGCGGATGCCCACATAGGAACTAAAGGGTGAAAAGGGGACGCTCTGCACCCAAATGCTGGCATCCCCGCCCGGTTCGTAGACGCGGGTGGTGAAAGTGGCTTCGAGCATTCCGGGGGCGGCGTCGGCCTGAGGTAGTTCGATGTTGAAAGTGGCGTGTCCCTCGTTGTCGGTGGTGCCTTTGAACAAGTCCGACTTGACGGAGGTAAACTCGCTGGTCGGATCGTTGAAAAGGTAGCCTGCGTAGTTTTTGAACTGCGTGGCTACACGGGTGAGTTTGAGTGCGACATCGCTCTTTAACCCGCGGGCTACGGCTCCCGTGAGCCAGCTGGCCGCGAGAGGCACGGTTAGCTGGCGGGCACCCTCTAAGCGGCGAGGCAGTGTGAGGTTGATTTTGAGGCGGTTGGGCTTGATGGTTTCAATGTGCAGGCTCTTGTGAAAGGTGGCACCGCCCACTTTGATGTAGGCGTTCCACAGTCCGGTGGGATCTTCCTGGCGGGTAGCGAGGCTAAAAACATAGAAGCCATCGGTACCCTCGGTGGAGAGCTTCTTGGTATAGAATTGCCCCTGTGGATTGTAGAGTTCGAGGCTGACGGGGTGACGGGCGGGGATGCGACGCTCGCGGTCGGCCAGAACAAAGGTCAGATGCAACGTATCCCCCGGTCGCCACACACCGCGCTCGCCGTAGATATATCCTTTCAACCCCTTTTGAGCGGCTTTGCCGCCCACCTCGAAGCGACTGAGCGATTGTTCTTCGCCCTCAACGGTGCGCACATACGACTTCTGCCCGTCGGCCTCGGCCACAACAAGGAAGGGCGTGCTGCCTGTCGTGGTCAGACGGGCAAACCCGTTGGCATCGGTTCGAGCCGTGGCGATGGGTTGAAGCTGGTAGTTGTAGACGGTGACGTGCGCGCCCGCCTTTGGCTCTGTGGTGAGCAGGTTGGTGACGGCTACCCAAAGTTCCCCCATGCTGTTTTGCTTGGCAATCAGCCCGAGGTTGGAGGCCAACACGTTGCAGGTGGCGGCACGCTCGGCCAGCATGTAGTAAGTGGGGTCGCAGGGGTTGTTGCGTTGCTGCCAGTTGTAGTGCTGCCAGTCGTAGCGGATGTCGCCGTAGTAGTTGAAGTAGGCGGAGGGCTCATCCCAGTCCGACAGGTCATCTATGGTCAAGGCGTTGCCTTCGCCCACTTGCCGGAGATCGTCGGCAAAGGAGGGAGCGGTGCCTTCGTTGCAGGGATAGGCCGAATAGGATTGGTTGAAGCTGAGGATGATGCGGTAGATGGCTCCCGGTTCTTGGCTAATCAATCCGGCCAAGTCGATGCTGTAGTCTTGCCATTGATGGATGTTTTTGCCGCCCTCTTTGGCCAGCACAAGGCGTTTTTTGTAGATTAAGCGTCCAAAGCGACGCAGCTCATTCTCGGAGGCGAGGTTGTTCACTTGGAAGAAACGTAACACATTGCTCTGATAGATGCGCAGGATGTGCAAATCTACGGCGTAGAGGTTGACGGCGCGGAAGGGGATGAGCAGACTTTTGCTGTCGGGAAGAATGGCCGCATCGGTGGCGATGGTCACTTGTGGCTTAAATGCTTCCTGATCGAACGATAGCGTGTGCGAGGTGCCTAATTTGTTGCCCGTGCGGTTAGTCACGGCCTGATCTACCTTCACGGTGAGCGGGCCGTGGTAGGCATCGAAGTAGAGGTAGGCTTTCTCTTCTTTGAGTTGCAGCACAGCGCCCGGAACTTCGCTGATTTCAAGGAGTCCCTTCATGTTTTGGGTGGTTGAGAGCGGTTGCGAGAAGGTGAGTTCGATGCCGTTCTCGGGGTTGGCGATGCGACGTCCGGAGAGCAGGCTGAAGGAACCATCGACAGGCGGAATGCCGACCACGACCGTGTCGGCGTGCAGATCGGCGGCCTCGTTGTTCTCTTCCTCAACGCGAAACGAAAAGTCGAACCGGCTGAAGGCTTTGTCGACCGGCGAGAAATCACCCAGCTTGAAGGACGCATTATAAAGGGTGCCGGCCTTGAGTTGTCCCTCATCGGGAGTGAATTCGATGGTGCTGCCACTTGTCCAGCGGGCTTTACCGCTGATCGCAGGGGAAAAGGAGAAGGGGCTGTCTTTGAGGTCGCTTCCCACCTCTACAACGGGCAGCTCGTGGGTTAGCTCGATGCGAATGACCGAGGAAGGGGAGATGACGCCTCCGGTGTAGGCGCTGATGTAGGCGGCAAAGGCGGCCGGGGGCACAATCTCTTTGGGGGGTTGCTTGCAGGCGGCAAACAGGAAGACGAGAAGAAACAGCGGGTATAACGCACGGGTTATACGGCGAGAACAGTTGGTCGAATGTATCATAACGTTTTTTTGGGTTGGTTGATGCGGGCAAAGATAAGGATAACAATTAGTTTTTTGGATGTTTCTCATCGTTTAATCCGGATTTTTCGGTTACTTTGCAACGCAAAGAATCTGCGTCAATCATTCAACTCATTAATAACATCATCTCATGAAAATCTTAGTTACGTATGCCGTACAAGAAGAGTTTACGGAATTGAAGTTTCCCGGTCTTATCGACGGGGAAGAAGTGCACATCGGCTATCTCCGCACGGGAATTGGCAAAGTAAAATCGGCCTATTACCTGACGGAAGCCATCCTGCAGGGACGTCCCGATCTGGTTATTAACCTCGGAACGGCAGGAACTATTCACCGGAAGGTAGGGGACGTGCTGGTGTGCCGTCGGTTTATCGACCGCGACATGTTAGCCGCCGCCGCGTTGGGTGTGGAGTATGAAATAGACTTTTCGGCGTTGCTGGAGGCTCGTGGCTACTGTAAAACGTGGACGGAAGAGGGCGTATGCAATACCGGAGACACCTTTCTAACCGAACTGGGTGACGTAAAAGGTGACGTGGTAGATATGGAGGCTTTTGCCCAAGCCTTTGTGTGCCGCGCCAAAGAAATCCCGTTTATTTCGGTCAAATATGTGACCGACGTGTTGGGACAAAATTCGGTGAAACACTGGGAAGATAAGTTAGCCGATGCCCGCTTGGGATTAGATCATTTCTTCAACGTACTCAAGAAAGGCGTGTAGTCTCGTCCGGCAGGGAGCGCAGCATGGCTTCCGCCCGGCCGAGCGTATCGGGTTTGCCGATATCGAACCAATAATCGGCTGGTGCCGCATAGCCCAGCATGCAGGCTTCCCGGCAGACGGCCACGTAGAAGGGAATAATGGAGAAGGCTCCCTGCCAACGCTCGTCGTTGTCCATGTAGCGGAACAGCGAGGGCGAAAGCACGTGAATACCTCCGAAAGCGGCGGTGTGATAGTCGGCCGAGGGATAGGAGAGCGTCGGAGGAAGTATCTGGCCGGTAAAACAGTTGGTCCATCCGCAAAGGCGATTGTCGGCATCCATCAACAGGTAGCGCGAAGTGACACGCTGGTTGACGAGCAGCGTAGCGTCGGCCGGATGCTTGATATGATGCAGATAGAAGGCGCGCAGGTCTACATCGGTTACCACGTCGACGTTGTGCACCAAAAACGGCTCGTTACCCTCTTCCAAGAGGGGACGGGCCTTTTTTATGCCTCCTCCGGTGTCGAGCAGTTGGTTGCGTTCGTCGCTCAGGCGGATGTTCAGGCCAAACTGTTGGCGGGCATTTAGAAAATCGATGATTTGCTGGCCAAAATGGTGGATGTTGATGACCAAGTCGGTAAAACCGGCCGCCTTCAGGCGCAGGATTACGTGTTCGAGCATGGGACGTCCGGCCACGGGTACCAGCGCTTTGGGGACGGCATCGGTGAGCGGTCGCAGGCGGCTACCCATGCCGGCGGCGAAGATGAAGGCCTTCATACCTATCGGGCGTTAAAGGTTTGCTCGATATTTTGTTCGCGATGCATCAAATGCACCTGCACACCGAATTTTTGGTTGAGATGCTCGGCCAGGTGTTGGGCTGCATAGACGGAGCGGTGTTGTCCGCCGGTGCATCCGAAGCAAACGGCTAAATTGGTGAATCCACGTTCCATGTAGCGCTTGACCGAGGCCTCGGTCAGGGCAAACGCGTGGGTGAGAAACTCGCTCATCTCACTTTCCTCTTCCAAAAAACGAATGACCGGCTCATCCAGGCCGTTGAAGGGCTTATACCGCTCATACTTGCCGGGATTGTTCACGGCGCGGCAGTCAAAGACAAATCCACCGCCGTTTCCCGTGGGATCGTCCGGAATTCCCTTTTTGTAGGCGAAACTGGTCACTTTCACGGTCAACCGTCTTTTTTGAAGGTCGTCGCTGAACTGGGTAAGACAGGTGAGCCGGGTTAATACCTCGCAGAGGTAGGGATACTCCGGATAAGGCTCTTGCAACAGCCGCCGCAGGTTTTCGATGGCAAACGGCACGCTTTGGATGAAGTGCGGCTTCTTTTCGAAGTAGCCGCGGAAGCCGTAGGCGCCCAATACCTGCATGGTGCGGAAAAGCACGAAGTGGCGAAGCTGTGCATGGAAATAGTCTTCGTCCACGGGTTGGTATTTACGCAGCGAATGGATATACTCTTGCAACAGCTCGCTACGCAAGCTCTCCGGGTAGCTGGCCTTGGCCTGCCAGAGAAAAGAGGCCACGTCATAGTAGACCGGTCCCTTGCGTCCGCCCTGAAAATCGATGAACCAGGGTTCTCCCTCCTTAATCATGACGTTGCGACTCTGGAAATCGCGGTACATGAAGGTAGCCGAACTGCTGCGAAGCAGCACGTCGCTCATCTTCTGAAAATCATCTTCAAGTTTGTCTTCCAAAAACTCCATCCCGGTTGCCTTGAGAAAACAGTATTTGAAATAGTTCAAATCCCACAAGATGCTGCGGGAGTTGAAGTCGGCCTGCGGGTAGCAATGGGAGAAATCCATCCCTTCGGCACCGGCAAACTGCACGGCGGGCAGCAAACGCATTGTTTTACGGAGCAACTCCTTCTCTTGCTCGTCGAAAACGCTGGTTTTGCGTCCTTTTTCGATGGCGTCGAACAGCAAGGTGTTGCCCAGATCTTCTTGCAGGTAGAACGCGTGGTCTTTGCTTTGAGTGAGCACTTGCGGAACGGGCAAACCCTTCTCTTTGAAGTGTTTGGCCATGTACAGGAAGGCATTGTTCTCTTCGATTGACGTGCCGGCCACGCCAATGAGCGTGGGGCTTCCCGTCAAGCGGAAATAGCGGCGGGCAGACCCCGAAGAGGGTAGCTCATCGATGGTTTCGGGCTGGCCTCCGGTGTAGGCGGCATAAAGCTGCGTGAGTTCGTGGGGAATCATGAAGTGGGGGATTTAATTCCGACAAAGATACGATTTTCCGCTCAATTTCAGAAGCGCACCATCAGTTCGACCACCACTTTGTCTTGTTCCGATTCCTTGGCGATGCTTCCGCGGGCGTAGAAGTATTTCTCGTAGTTCAAACGAATGTCGGCGGTGAAGGGTGTGCCCAAACTCAGGGTCAAACCGCCGGTTACACGCTGTCTGCGGTAGTCGGTGGTGATGAGTGCGCCCGTTTCGTCGGTGCTCTTGCCGTCGCTCTGTCCGGTCATCATATCATAGCGCGCCAGGAAGGAAATCTTGTGAAACGTTTTGCGTAGCGGCAGATCGTAGTTGATAAAGGTGTTGAATGCGTGCACGTCATCGTAACTTTCGTGCGAATAGGTCTTAAACAGATACTCGCCTTCGAGGTGGAAGCGTCCGTTGCGGTAAAATGCACCGATGTCATAGGAACTTAGCCTCACTTTGTCGGGGACAATGCTTTGTACACTCAAGGTGAGGTTGATAGCGGGGGTAATCATATACTGTGCCTTGGCCGAATAGTTGATTTCTTTGTGCCACACCTTTTGGTTGGTCAATCCCGAACCGTTATAGAGACCGGCTTCGAGCGTGACAGGCCGTGTGCCCCCTGTTTTGTAACCCAATGTGAGGCCGACATCGCGTACATTGCCCACTTGCTTGGCAATAAACGAGCGGTTGGCGAAATAACGCAAATGCGGCGACCGATGGGCATCAATGGTAAAGGGAACGCGCATTTGTCCGGCCGTAACGGTAAATCCACGCAGTGGAGTGAGGCGTGCGTAGGCGTCCAGCATCTTAATCTGTCCTTCGTCGCACAAATCGATCTCGGCTTTGTACGCGACAATGGGGAGAAGCTGTCCGGCCAGGCTAATGCGGGCGTTGCGAACCTCAAAACGGGTGGCGTTCATGCCGGTTTGATATTCGAACTTGGTGCGGATGGTACCGTGCAGTTCCGGTGGACCGATTTGCGCTTGCGCAGCGCATAGAGCGCATAGAGCCAAAATAAGGAGGGTGGTTTTCTTCATAGAGTATCTATCTTTTTTTTACGGCTGCAAAGGTAGCGACAAAACTGTGTGAACCGTGTGACACGATCGTTGCATTTGTGTGACAAACGCGCGCTTTCAGGTTCCTATCCCGGCAATGAGCAACGTGATGTTGGTCATGAACAGTTTCACCGAGATGGCCAGCAGGATGATGCCGAAAAACTTGCGGATGAGGTAGATACCCCCTTTTCCCAGTGCCCGCTCCACCCAGCCGGTCATACGCACCACAAAATAGACCCAACCCATGTTTAGCGTCAGGGCAATGAGAATATTGACGGGCGCATACTCGGCGCGAAGCGAGAGTAGCGTGGTGAAGGCTCCCGCCCCGGCCACCAGCGGGAAAACCAGCGGTACCAGGGTGGCCTCTTTGATGGGACCCTGGTTTTTGAAGATTTCTACGTCGAGCAGCATCTCGAGCGACATCAAAAAGATGATCACCGCTCCGGCCACGGCAAACGACTCGATATCGACATGAAACAGCTTGAGCAGCATGTCGCCGGCGTAGAAAAAGCCCAGCAGCAAAGCAAACGAGATGAGGGTGGCCTGACTGGCCTTCACCACCTTTCCCCGCTCTTTGAGGTTGATGATAATAGGGATGGATCCGATGATATCGATGACGGCGAAAAGCACGATGAACGCGCTGATCATTTGTTGGAAATTGAAGGCTGCAAACATAGTATTTTAAATTTCGTGCAAAGATAATCGTTTTTTATGCAGTCGGCAAACAGTCTGTTGCGAAATAGGGGATTTAGTGCCGGGCGTTGCCGCTTTCCTGCCGGCGCTTTTGCTGCTTCGTTCCCGTTTTCTTTCCTCAAACGGACAGTTTCATAAAGGAAAACGCGATTTCCGGGGCGAAACCGTCCGTTTGAGGAAGGAAAACGCGATTTCCGAGGCGAAACCATCCGTTTCATAAAGGAAAACGCGATTTTCTTAACCAAACGGTTCCATTTGTTAATAGAAACGCCGTTTCCTTAACCAAACTGTCCGTTTCAGAAAGGAAAACGCGATTTCTGAGGCGAAACCATCCGTTTGGGGAAGGAAAACGCGATTTCCGGAACCAAACTGTCCGTTTGGCCAAAGAAATCGCATTTTCCTTCCCCAAACGTGGCCTGCGAACGGAGCATTCGCCGCGGCCAGGTTGTGAAAAAAGCACAAAAGAGGGAATCGTTTGGGGTGGGGACGCGCAGAATACATACATTTGTTTAACATTAGCAATCAAAGTCATGGAAAGTATGTATGATACGTTGCTGCAATTGCCGCTCTTCCAGGGGTTGTCGCAAGCAGATTTCGTGGGAATCTTGGGTAAAGTGAAGCTGCACTTCACCAAGTTCGAGGCCGGCAAACTGATTTTGCCGGTAGCGGGCGAGCACGACCATCTCACCTTCTTGCTGCGGGGCGAGGTGAGTGTACAAACCGCTGCAGCCGGCAAGCGCTACACGCTGACGGAGTATCTTCCGGCCCCGGCGCTGTTGGAACCGCACACGCTCTTCGGGATGCACCCCGTTTACGACAGCAATTACAAGGCACACACGCTGGTGCACCTGGTTGACATCGACAAACCAACGCTGACAAACGAGTTGTTGGGCTATGACATCTTCCGTCTGAACCTTTTGAACCTTATTAGCAACCGGGCGCAGGTCTACGCCTCCCGTTTGTGGGAAGAAATGCCCGATGATCCCCAGAAAGCGCTGTTGCAGTTCGTGCTACACCGTTGCGACCATCCCCGGGGAGCCAAATTGCTCCGGATATACCAATCCGACCTGTCGACCATGCTGCGTATACCGCGTTTGACGCTCAGCGCGATTATCCACCGCTGGCAGGAGAACGGATGGATCGAAAACCGGCGCGGCTCCATCTATTTCCCAAACATCGAACGCATCCTCTTATGAAAAAACAATCGTTTTACACCTTCCAAAGCCAACTGTGGCTTTGTTTGCAGTCTCATCCGGTGGAGCTGACGCTGGGAGTGTTCTTCTTCTGTTTTCAGGTGATGACCAATGGGGTCGATTACACCCTGGCACGGCCGATGGAAGAGCTTCAACTCTTTTTTCCCGTGCTATTTGCCGTTACGTATGCCTGTAATCACTGGTTTACAGGACGCCTCCGAGCCGTTTACTACGCTTCGTTCTTGTTGCTGGCTCCGCTGATTCTGTGGGCATCCCGCTTACACCTCATTACCGATAGCATCGCCTATCCCTGCACCCTGTTGCTGGCATTTTTCCTTTTGATCGGACACCGGCGGTGCGCAGACAACCTCGGGTTTGCCCGCCACAGTGTGCGCATGGTCGTAAACGGGGCACTCTCCTTCTGCACCGGTTTGTTGCTCTACGTGGTTTGCATCGCCCTCTATGCCTCGGTCATTTACATCTTCTCGCTGCCGGAAAACAATCATTTCTTCGGCAATACCTTCTTTCTGATACTCTACATCGCGATCCCTCTGCTTTTTTGCCACCTGCAACAGGCCGGTGACAACCGGTGGCTGGTGCTGCCAAGGGCGATGCAGTTGATACTCAACTTCATTCTCTCGCCGGCCATCCTTCTTTATACGATGCTGCTCTACCTCTATCTGTTTTCCATCCTCTGGCACTGGGAACTGCCCAAAGGCGGTATCGCTTACATGGTAATGGCCTTCATCTTCTTTAGCCTGGCCGGAAATCTGTCTCAACTCATCGTCAGTCGACGTTACTACGACTGGTTTTACCGTAGATTTACCCTGATTGCCGTTCCACCGCTCCTGCTCTTCTGGATTGGCACCGTACACCGCCTGGCTGCGTATGGTTTCACCGAATCCCGGGTCTATTTGCTGGCCGCCGGCGTGCTAATGACCCTCTATGTGGGCTTTCTTCCCTTCCGACGGCTGGGAAGCTACCGGTTGATGCTGCTTATCAGCTCGGCCGCCATCGGTTTGCTCACCTATATCCCCGGAATCAGTGCCAAACGCATCGGTGAGAAGGCGCAACTCCATCGGATGGAGACGCTGGCACGCAAACTCTCGCTCTGGAACGCCGATACGCACCGGATTATACTGCCCGACAGCATCGTGCCCACCGACACGCTGCGGATCAGGCAAGTGGAGGAGTTAAGCAGCGCTTATCGCTACGTAGCGCGCACGTTGGGAGAGGAAACGATGAAAATACGGTATGGAGAGGATCCTTCCGAACGGTTTACGCACGAAAAGAATCCAATCAGGATTACAAAGAGCAAAGATGGCGAGATTATGTATCTCTATCCTTCCTATTACACCTTCCATTTTCCCTTGCGACACATCCCTCTAACTAATTACACCACCCTGATCAGCAAAGCCTACTGGATAAGAACCAAGAACGATGTAATCACCCTCTACGACGGTGAAAATTCCCTGTTCAGCTTCAACGAACAGCAACACTTTGCCCCACACGTCGCGCAGATGGATAAATGGAAGAATCACTACCCCGAAGATGCTGCGGCCTTTCGGGTGGAAGTGGGTAGCTACGTAATTATCTTCCGTAACATTGTGTATAGTGACGGAAAGTATCACTTTGAGGACTCCTACCCCTTGGTGTTCCAAAAATAGGTTATCCCTGTTCCCAGCAGCTTAGATAGCGGCGCGCCACCTCCACATGGTCGTGGTGGCGTGCCACATAGTCGATGCTCTGCCGTGAACGCAACGGAATCTCTTCGGGATGGAGCACCAACGCTTCCAATTTGGCGTAGACATCCTCCTCTGAGGGCACCACGTTGATGATGGGGTGCAATTCGTGCTCGCCCAGCAGCGCATATCCTTCCGCTTCGCCGCCGCCCACCACGACAATGCCTTTGGCCATAGCCAACAACGAATTCATCGAAGGAGTATAGGAGTAGAGCTGGTCGAGCTGAACGTCTGCTTCGTCCAGACGCTGTTCATACACCTCGTAGGGCAGATTTTCCACCTGAATGAGGCGGCACTGCTCCGGATAATTTGCTTGCAACCGTTGCAACGCGCTCAACAGGATGTCGGTGCCCTTGAGCACCGAGCGATCGCGCTGAATGCCGATGAAAAAACGGATGGGAGCGCCGCCGCTGCGCACGCGCGGATGCAACCCGCGGCAGTCGATGGGAAGCGGCACAAACCAGGTCTTCCCGGGGAAATAGGGTTGATAGGCCACGTAATATTCCCACAAACAGGCAATGATGCCGTTGCAATCGGCTGCAATCTCTTGGTTGGCGCGGGCGGTGCCTCCGTAGAGGCACTCTTTCAGCTCGTCTTGGGTGGCTTCGAGGTTGATACGCTTGGCGCCCACCTTAAAATCGGAGTAGCGATAGCTCTCTTCCATGCAGGTGCGTGCATAGTAGTAATCGGTACCGAAAGCGCCGAGAAACACCTTCTTGTTGTGCCGTCGAAGGTAGCGATAAACCGGAAGGGCACGGTCTGCGCGAATGCGAAGGAAGTAGGGGTGACTGATCTGTACCACATCGAAGCCTCGAAACCGATGTAGGTTGCGGACGATGCGCCAGAGACAGCGCAGACCGTCCATCGTGCCGGTGGTGGGACGATTCAGTGAAATATCGTAGCGATAACGGCGCCAACCGTTGTCGCTGGCTGCTACCACCACGTGATGACCGAGCGAGCGGAGTCCCTCGGCCAGGTTGGCGTGCAGATTGCTGCATTCTCCGATGAGTAGGATGTTCATGGCTGTGGAGTGAGTGGAGTCAGGATGTCGGCCAGCGCTTCGACGCGGTCGACCAAGTAGGCGGGGTGCATGGCTTCCAGCTCGGCGCGCGGACGGAATCCCCACGTCACCCCGCAGGCTTGTACGCCGGCATGGGCTGCGGTGAGCATGTCTACGGCCGAGTCGCCCACGAAGAGTGTCCCGGCTGCGGCGACACCGGAAAGATGGAATATCTCGTGCACCACGGCGGGGTCGGGTTTGACGGGGATGCCCTCGCGCTGGCCGAAGACGGCGGTAAAACGGATGTGCGGGAAGAAATGGGCAATGAGTTTGGTGGTAGCTTCCTGATATTTGTTGGAAGCCACCGCTAATTGTATCGAACGGTTTTGCAGGGTCTCGAGCAAGCTGCAGATGCCCGGGTAGGGGCGGGTTTGTTCGGTATTGTGCGCGTGATAGTATGGAATGAATGCTTTCTTCATGCGTAAAACGTTGGCAGCACTCTTTTCGCCTTCGGGAAGGGCGCGTTCGAAGAGTTTTTGGATGCCGTTGCCCACCAGCTGCCGGTAGAGCTGTGGTTCGTGTGTGGGATAACCCAGCGATTGCAGCGCATGGTTGGTGCTGTTTGCCAGGTCGGCAAGGGTGTTGAGCAGGGTGCCGTCGAGGTCGAAAATGAGTAATTGCTTCATGAAAGGGATTGGGAAGATGCGTTAGCGATGCGAAGGTACGGAAATTCGGCGAATCGGGCGCGAACGGGGGCGAAAAACAGAAGAA
>JAISHB010000035.1 GCA_031262785.1 Prevotellaceae bacterium | reverse complement strand
CGGAGTTGCCGGTTTACACCTCCTTCCACTCGCCGCGCTGGCTCTGCCGCGTGGGCGATTTCAGCAGCATCGAAGAAGCCGATGCCATGATGCGCCGACTGCGCGCCACCGGTGCCTTCAAAGAGGTATCCATTGTGAAAGAGCAAATCAATATTCCACTATAATTCTTGTCGACACACTTTAACGACCGATTCAAATGTTTGAGCCAGAAGATATGACTCCCTCTTCCACACAGGAACAGTTGCAGGAGCATTACCAACAAATCATCACCCTGCTAGGCGAAGATGCCCGGCGCGAAGGCTTGCTAAAAACCCCCAAACGCGTGGCCAAAGCCATGCTCACCCTCACTAAAGGCTACACCATGGATCCTTGCGAAGCACTTCGCTCGGCCATGTTTAAAGAGGAGTACAGCCAGATGGTGATTGTCAAAGACATCGATTTCTTTTCGCTCTGCGAGCATCACATGCTTCCCTTCTACGGAAAGGCGCACGTGGCTTATATTCCCAACGGCTACATCACAGGACTGAGCAAAATTGCCCGCGTGGTCGACATCTTTTCACATCGTCTGCAGGTGCAGGAACGGATGACCTTGCAAATAAAGGAGTGCATCCAGCAAACTCTCAATCCGCTGGGTGTGATGGTGGTGGTCGAAGCCAAACACCTCTGCATGCAGATGCGCGGAGTAGAGAAACAAAACGCCATCACCACCACCTCGGAATTTACCGGAGCCTTCAAGCAAGCCAAAACCCGCGAAGAGTTTATGAACCTGATTCGGCACCACGCCACCATTTAACCAAGGATACACCGCTTCAAGAGGGAAGCACCACGCGGTCACCCAATCGTTTGGCCATCAAGCTTTGCACGCCACGCAGCTCATTGTAGCGTTTCATCAGCGTATTACACCTTTCATCGTCATGTGCCACAGCAGGGTCTAACAAGGCTGTGCCCAAATGTTTCAGCTCTTCGCAAACGATGGCATACTTATAATCAATCAACAGTCGGGGTATCAACTCATTGAGCCTTTCTTCGTCGGTTTCTATTTTCTGATACTTGCCATGATAGCGGCTGAGCTGGTAGCGATCGCTGACCAAATCGGTACTCAGTCGGCTCACATCCGAATCGGGATGTGCCGTAAAATAACGTTCGGGCACAAAATGAGCGTCGGACAGATGCGCAACAGCCTCACTCAAAATACGGCGATGTACCGGATTGTAAAAAGCCAGCTCATCTTCTTTGAGTTCAAAATCGACATACTCAATCACGCTTATGGGATTTTCCCTTTCACCTGTCACGTCGGGCAACATAGCGTTGCCGTAGCGCAGCACCATTTGCAGAATCAATCGCTCATACTTATAAAAGGTCTCCCCTTCCCGCCCCTCCTTAGGAATGTAGGAGACATATGCTTCTGCTTGTTCGCCGTTCTCCCCGGGCGTTTGAGACGGAACATCAAGAGCCGGTTGCGAAGCAGCCGGCGATGCCACCGGTTTGGGCAACGGCTTGTTAGCTTCCGCTTCGCGCCGTTTGGCCACCTCCGAGACCAACAACTTATCTTCCAAGTGCAACAATTGGGCGCACTCCTTTATATATACGTCACGCATGATGGCCTCCGGAATCACCGCAATGCTCTGCACCAACTCTTTAATCAGTTCGGCACGTTTAATGGGGTCACGTCCCACCTCATCCAGTAGCAGATTGGTCTTGAAGCGAATGAAATCGGTTTCGTGGCTCCGTATAAATTCCTGCAACTCCGAGGCGTTGTGTTTGCGGGCAAACGAGTCGGGATCTTCACCGTCGGGCAACAGGCACACCTTGATATTCATCCCCTCTTCCAACAACATGTCCACCCCGCGCAACGAGGCGTGAATACCGGCAGCATCACCGTCGTAGAGCAGCGTGATGTTGTTCGAAAAGCGATGAATGAGTTTGATTTGTCCCGTAGTGAGCGCCGTTCCCGACGAAGCCACCACGTTTTCCACTCCGGCCTGATGCATGGAAATGACATCGGTATATCCCTCCACCAGGTAGCAACGGTCTTGTTTGACGATAGCTTGTTTGGCGAAGTAGATGCCATAAAGTTCGTTGCTTTTGTGATAGATTTCCGATTCGGGCGAGTTCACATACTTCGCCTTCACCCCTTTGGTGGCCTCGCTCAGCACCCGTCCGCCAAAAGCCACCACCTTGCCCGAAAGCGTATGCACCGGAAAAATAGCCCGTCCCCAAAAGCGGTCGCGCAAGCGGTGATCTTCGGTTTCGTAGCAGAGACCTGTTTTCAGCAGAAACTCCGCTTTATATCCTTTTTGAATGGCTGCCTTTGCAAGACCCTCGTGATGGTCGGTTGAATAGCCAATTTGAAACTTCTCGATGATGTCGTCGCGAAATCCCCGCCCGCGCCAGTAGGCCATACCAATGCTTTGTCCGTCTACATGATTTTTCAGAATATCCCGAAAATAGTCGCGTGCGAAGCCATTCACCACAAACAGACTCTCCCGCTGGCTTTGCAGCTGCTTCTCTTCGGTGGATAGTTCGCGTTCCTTAATTTCGATACCATACCTTTTAGCCAAGTAGCGCAATGCATCGGGATAACTCATCTGTTCGTGCTCCATCACGAAGTGCACCACATTGCCACCTTTTCCACAGGCAAAACATTTACAGAGTCCTTTGGCAGGCGAGACATAGAACGACGGTGTTTTGTCGTCGTGAAACGGGCAAAGCCCCACATAATTGACGCCCCGCTTGCGAAGCGTTACAAAGTCTGATACGACATCCACAATCTGTGCCGCATCCACAATTCGGTCTATGGTGAGTTGATCTATCATACGTGCACGCAAAGATAACCATTTCTATGTAATCGGGAGTGGAAAGAATATTCAATCTTTGCCACGGGAGAAAGTTCTACGGAAACGCTTGATTTACACATAATCATTCTTAAACAGCAAAAAGTGTCGGTTAATTGATTTTCATTTTAAGACGCATTGCCGCTATTTAAAATAGGTGTACCTTTGCATCGAACAGATACGGAAGTTGTGAAACTTCCCCCAATAGAATAGTTTAGTTAAGTCTAGTTTAGTTTTTGTGTGAAGGTGCTTCCTCGTTAGAGAACGAAGGGAGCACTTTTTTTTATTCCACCTGCAAACAGGACCGTTACGCCCCGCAAACAGCGGGTTGTTCCATCATTGAATCACACCGTGTGCCTGCACGCTTCTTGGCTTCTGTGCCCATTTACTGAAATAAAGGACATAATCATTAATAATCGTTAATGAATCAACTGTGATAAATAAAAATAAAATAGCTTTGTGAATCAAAAAAGAGCAGAACAAAGAAGTATCATCTCTTAATTCTAATTAATGCCTATGGAATAAATAAATGTTATGTGTACCTCGAGCAGATAAGTTCGGCTAATCCCGAAATCTATCTTATACCTATTATCATTGAATTGATTCGATTAAAGTTTTTATTAAAGTTAAGTTTTAGTTAAGAAACATCTACCTATGAAAGATTGCAAAAGTGGAGGACGTAGTAAGCTCCTCACCATGGTGGTGGTCGGCGCATTGATGTTTGCCAATGGCGATGCAATGGCCAATCCTGCTGTTTCCGGTGCGTCAAGTACTGCACAACAGCAGCAATCCGTTACCGTAAAAGGAACGGTTACGGATGTCAATGGCGAGCCGATCATCGGCGCCAGTGTTATGGAAAAGGGGACTGCAGCCAACGGCACAGTCACCAATGTGGACGGTCAATTCACACTGACCGTAAAACAGGGTGCAACCCTGGATGTCTCCTATATTGGTTATACCAAAAGGGAAGTGAAGGCACAAACCGGTAATATGGCCATCACCCTGACCGAAGACGCCCGCATGCTCGACGAAGTGGAGATTGTGGCCGAGTTCGGTACCAAGCGTGTGGCACGCTCCATCGGTTCGTCGGTGCAGAACGTACGAGGACAGGACATCACCGACTCGGGCCGTGAAAACTTCATCAGCGCACTGCAAGGACGCGTAGCCGGTATGAACGTGGTTTCCAGCGGTGGCGCCCCGGGTGCTTCCACTACGGTTACGTTGCGTAGTGCTACCTCCATTTCGGGAAATAACCAACCGCTCTATGTGGTGGACGGTATCCCCATCGACAACAGCTCGTTCGACCCCTCGCAGGGATTTGCCAACATCGACCAGTATGCTTCCCGCGGCCTCGACTTCTCGTCGCGCGGTAACGACATCAACCCCGACAACATCGAAAGCCTCACCATCCTGAAAGGTGCAGCGGCTGCCGCCCTCTACGGCTCGAATGCCTCCAACGGTGCCATC
>JAISHB010000007.1 GCA_031262785.1 Prevotellaceae bacterium | reverse complement strand
CAATAACTAACGAAGTTCTTCTATTTTCAAGGTTAGATATTTTATTATCTCCGTTTGTAAATAAATTATCTCGCCTTGAAAATATTTTTTCGCACGCCATTGTTTTCGTACCTTTGCATCCCGAAATAAAATCAATATTAAAGAAGATAAAGCTATGTTTGATAATCTTAGCGAAAGGCTCGAACGTTCATTCAAGATACTGAAAGGCGAAGGCAAAATCACCGAGATAAACGTCGCAGAGACGCTCAAAGATGTGCGCAAAGCGTTGTTGGACGCCGACGTCAACTATAAAACGGCAAAAACGTTCACCGATACGGTCAAAACGAAGGCGCTGGGACAAAATGTACTGACGGCGGTCAAACCCAGCCAGTTGATGGTGAAAATCGTGCATGACGAGCTGGCCGAACTTATGGGCGGTGAGACCGCCGAAGTGAATCTGGACGGAAAACCGGCCGTCATTCTGATGTCTGGCTTGCAAGGTTCGGGAAAGACCACGTTCTCGGGCAAACTTGCTAAGATGCTCAAAGAAAAGAATCGCAAACATCCGTTGCTGGTGGCGTGTGATGTGTATCGCCCGGCCGCCATTGAGCAACTTCGCATACTGGCCGAACAAATCGGCGTACCTATGTATAGCGAGCCGGAAAGTAAAGATCCGGTCAACATCGCCCAAAACGCCATCAAAGAAGCTCGTATGCGTGGCTACGACATTGTCATCGTCGACACGGCAGGTCGCTTAGCGGTAGACGAACAGATGATGAACGAGATAGCCGCTATCAAAGAAGCCATACATCCGCAAGAAATTTTATTCGTCGTGGACGCGATGACGGGACAAGACGCGGTAAACACTGCCAAAGAGTTCAACGATCGACTGAACTTCGACGGCGTGGTGCTGACCAAGTTGGATGGCGACACCCGTGGTGGTGCGGCTTTGTCTATCCGCTCGGTGGTGAACAAACCCATCAAGTTTGTGGGTACGGGCGAGAAACTCGATGCCATCGACCCGTTCCATCCCGCCCGTATGGCCGACCGTATCCTGGGCATGGGCGACATTGTCTCGCTGGTGGAACGCGCCCAAGAACAATACAGCGAAGAAGAAGCCAAACGCCTGCAACGCAAAATTGCCAAGAACCAGTTCGACTTCAATGATTTCCTTTCGCAAATTGGTCAGATCAAGAAGATGGGCAATCTCAAAGACCTCGCCTCGATGTTGCCCGGCGTGGGCAAACAGCTCAAGAATGTCGACATAGACGACGACGCCTTCAAAAGCATCGAAGCCATCATCTACTCGATGACGCCCGCCGAACGCAGCAATCCCGAACTGCTCAACGGCTCGCGGCGGGCACGCATTGCCAAGGGAAGCGGCACCAACATTCAAGAGGTCAACCGATTACTCAAGCAGTTTGACCAAACCCGTAAGATGATGAAAACCGTTACCAGCTCGCCCATGGGCAAGATGATGATGAAAAAGAGCCGGTAACACCATTCGATAACCCTTAGTTAAAACAGACTTATGACACTGATAGACGGAAAAGCCATCGCCCTGCAAATCAAACAAGAGATAGCCGCCCAGGTAGCCCAAATGATTGCCGAGGGCAAAAAGCGTCCCCACTTAGCCGCCATTCTGGTGGGACATGACGGCGGCAGCGAAACCTACGTGGCCAACAAAGTGAAGGCGTGTGAAGAATGCGGCTTCCAATCCTCGCTCATCCGTTACGAAGAAACGGTAGGGGAAGAAGAGCTGCTGGACAAGGTACGTCAGCTCAATGCCGACGAAGAGGTCGACGGCTTCATTGTGCAACTGCCGCTACCGCCTCACATCTCCGAACAGAAAGTAATCGAAACCATCGACTACCGCAAAGACGTCGACGGATTCCATCCCATCAACGTGGGGCGCATGTCTATCGGCTTGCCCTGCTACGTCTCGGCCACGCCGGGTGGTATCCTCGAGTTGCTCAGACGCTACCGGATAGAAACCTCGGGCAAACGGTGCGTGGTGCTGGGACGCAGCAACATCGTGGGCAAACCCATGGCGATGCTGATGATGCAGAAAGCCTACCCGGGCGATGCTACCGTGACCGTCTGCCACAGCCGCAGCAAAAACCTGACAGCCGAATGTAGCCAGGCCGACATCCTCATCGCCGCTCTCGGACAACCCGGATTTGTCACCGCAGAGATGGTCAAAGAGGGTGCCGTCGTGATCGACGTAGGCACCACCCGCGTGCCCGATGCCACCCGCAAGTTGGGATTCAAGCTGACCGGCGACGTACGCTTCGACGAGGTAGCCCCCCGCTGTTCGTTCATCACCCCCGTGCCCGGCGGCGTAGGACCGATGACCATCGTCTCGTTGATGAAGAACACCCTGCTTGCCGGCACGAAAGCCATCTATCGCTAACGCCCGGGCATGCGCACACTCCTCTGCATCCTCACCTTACTCTATAGCATCGCCCTTGCCGCCCAGCAACGGATAACGCTCCTGTTTGCCGGTGATCTCATGCAGCACAAGGAGCAACTCAACGCCGCCCGCACCCCCGAAGGCACCTACGACTACACCCCTTGCTTTAGCCTGCTCGAAGAGCAAATCAGCCGGGCAGACCTGGCCATAGCTAATCTCGAAGTACCCTTCGGGGGCAAACCCTATTCGGGCTACCCCGCCTTCTGCGCGCCCGACGACTATCTGTATGCCATCCGCCAGGCCGGCTTCGACATCCTGCTGACGGCAAACAACCACGCGCTGGACCGCGGGCGCAAAGGATTGGAACGTACCCTCGCCCTGCTCGACTCACTGCATCTGCGTCACTTAGGTACCTACCGGACCCGGGACGAACGTAATCTTCACTACCCGCTCTTTGTGACTAAAAGCGGCTTTCGCCTGGCCTTTCTCAACTACACCTACGGAACCAACGGCATCGGCGTGCGTGCGCCCAACATCGTCAACTACATCGACGAAGCCGCCATACGCCAAGACATCCGCACGGCGCAGGCCTGGAGGCCCGATGCCATCATTGCCTGCATGCACTGGGGAAACGAATACCAGTCGCTGCCCAGCCCGGAGCAACGCCGATGGGCCGACCGGCTGCTGGAGTGGGGCGTTACCCACGTCATCGGGGCGCATCCGCATGTGGTTCAACCCATGGAGCTGCGCACCGACAGCCTCTCGGGCGAGCGGCACGTGGTGGCCTACTCCTTGGGCAACTTCCTCTCCAATATGAGCCGGACGCACACCGACGGAGGCGTCCTGCTCACCCTGACGTTGTGCAAAGACACCCTTGCGCATGCCCGCACCCGTGTGGCCGAATGTACCTACAGCTTGGTGTGGACAGGGCGTCCGGCGCTCACCGGTGCGAAGAACTACGTGCTCTATCCGGCCGATTCGCTCGCCATCGAATCCCTGCCCGCCGCCGCCCGCCAGCGCATGAATCGTTACCTTGCCGGCACCCGCCGCCTGCTCGGGCAGCACAACCTCGGCATTGCAGAGGTGCGGGAATAGCCCTTTTTCGCAAGTTTATTTTTCCAACTATTTGCTGATTTCAGCAGAATATCTATCTTTGCACCGCGTTTGAAAACAGCGCAACATGGTGACTGTAGTTCAGTCGGTTAGAGCGTCAGATTGTGGTTCTGAATGTCGAGGGTTCGAGTCCCTTCAGTCACCCTTCAAGAACTCCCTGTGAGCAATGCTTCACGGGGAGTTCTTTTATAGATGCCCGGGCATACACCGGGCGCATGTACAAGGATGCACCCGATAGATGTACGAGTATGCACCCAATAGATGTACGAGTATGCACCCGATAGATGTACAGCCATTTTTCGACGGGATGTACAAGGATTCCCCCTTTTTTCGTACCTTCGCACCACTCAATCTTAATCATCGGTAATGAAACAAATCATCAAAGATCGGTTCTTTGAAGGCGAACGTCCTCTTTTCGGCACGGACAACCTCCGGTTGGAACAGATTCGGTTCTATCCGGGCGAATCGGCCGTTAAAGAATGTAGCCACGTAGAGGCATGGAAATGCGAATTTATGAGTAAGTATCCCTTCTGGCACAACCGACACACGTTGATAGACGACTGCCTGTTTACCGTCTATGCACGCGCCGCCATCTGGTATTCCCAAGACATCCGCATGCAAAACTGTGTGGTGGACGCCCCCAAGATGTTCCGCGAAATCGACCGCCTGCAACTCGACAACGTCCGCTTCTCGTCGGCGGGCGAAACCATCTGGAACTGCCGCGACGTGCGCCTGCGCAATGTGGAGGCACATGCGGGCGACTACATCCTGATGGGATGCACCGACATCGACGTCGAAGGCTTCCGGCTGCAGGGCAACTATTCGTTTCAGGATGCCCGCAACGTGGTAGTTCGCCATGCGGTGCTTCACTCCAAAGATGCCTTCTGGAAAACGGAAAACGTCACCATCTACGATAGCGAGATTCACGGCGAATACCTCGGCTGGTATGCCAAAAACCTCCGGTTGGTCAACTGCCACATCTCGGGCACGCAGCCTTTGTGCTATTGCACCAATCTGGTGATGGAAAATTGTACGATGGCCGACGACTGCGACCTCTGCTTCGAGGACTCCACCCTGCAAGCCACGCTCGACAGCCCCGTGGTGAGTGTAAAGAACCCCAATACCGGACGGATTGCAGCTCCGGCCATCGGCCAGGTCATCCTCGACGAGCACTGTAAGAACCCCGGCACCTGTATCATTCAAACAACCCATTAAATGGACTATCAATTCGACAAACTCACTCTGCGGCGGGAAACCAACTCCGTGAAGTGGGATTCGCCAACACCCAAACCGGTGTTGCCCCTTTGGGTAGCCGATATGGACTTCCGCACGGCTCCGCCCATCCTGGATGCGTTACAAAAGCGTGTGGAACATGGCATATTCGGCTACGCCCGCGTGCCCGACGCCTATTACCAGGCGGTGATTGACTGGTTTGGCCGCAGGCATCACTTCGCTTTGCAGCGTGAGTGGATACTCTACACATCCGGTGTAGTGCCGGCCATCTCGGCAGTGATTAAAGCCCTGACTAACCCGGGCGACCGGGTGATTATCCAGGAGCCGGTCTACAACTGTTTCTTCTCCAGCATCCGCAACAACGGGTGCGAGGTGGTCTCCAACACGCTGGTCTATCAAGACGGCCTCTACAGTATCGACTTCGACGACTTGGAGCGAAAAGCCGCCGATCCCAAAGCTACGGTGATGCTGCTCTGCTCGCCGCATAATCCCGCCGGACGTGTCTGGAGGCGCGACGAACTGCAACGCATCGGCGAGATCTGCCTGCGCCACCACCTGACGGTGATTTCCGACGAGATTCATTGCGATCTGGTGTGGCGCGGACACACGCACATTCCTTTCGGCTCCCTCAGCGAGGAGTTTCTCCGTCACAGCGTGACCTGCTGCGCCCCCACCAAGAGCTTCAACATTGCCGGCATACAGGTGGCCAACATTGTGGCGGCCGACGCCCGGATACGCCGGAAGATAGACAAAGCACTCAATGTCAACGAGGTGTGCGATATCAACGCATTCGCCGTGGAGGCGCTGATAGCCGCCTACAACCAGGGGGAGCCTTGGCTGGATGCCCTCA
>JAISHB010000091.1 GCA_031262785.1 Prevotellaceae bacterium | reverse complement strand
CCAGGGGTGGGTAAAAACCATCAAAAACTCCATCGCACAGATTGCACCCCACTACACCATGAAGCGTCAGCTCGACGACTACTATCACAAGTTCTACGACAAGCTGGGCAAACGTTCGGCTATGCTGGCGGCCAACGACTACGCCAAAGCCAAAGAGATTGCCGCCTGGAAAGAAGCTGTCGTGGAGAAATGGGATAGCATTGAAATGGTTTCGATGGACAAATCGGAAGATGCTGCGCAAGGCGTGCTCGAGAGCGGTATGGAATATAACATTACCTGTGTTATCGACGAGAAGGGATTGGAGGATGCCATCGGACTGGAATTGGTGGCTATCTACACGGCTGCCGACGGGAAACAGCATGTCTATTCGGTCTCTCCCTTCAAGGTGGTGAAACGCGAAGGCAACCTCTACACCTTCCGCCTGAACGAAAAGATAGATACGGCCGGCTCTTTCAAGATAGCCTACCGGATGTACCCCAAGCACCCCGATC
This sequence comes from Prevotellaceae bacterium, assembly GCA_031262785.1. Classification (GTDB taxonomy): domain Bacteria; phylum Bacteroidota; class Bacteroidia; order Bacteroidales; family Bacteroidaceae; genus Bacteroides. The sequence goes on along the minus strand of JAISHB010000091.1, from coordinate 8,341 downwards.
TGCCGCATCGGCAAGACTTCTGCTACGTGCGCTGGTTCGTTTAGAAAGCAAAGGATAACTGCCTCTGTTCTTTCAGATGAAAAGAGAGGCGGTGATAGGGCGTAAAACCATGCAAGGCTATGGCATTCCGATGCTTCGGAGTTCCATAGCCTTTGTTGTGCGTCCAGTCATAGGCGGGATATTCCTTGTGAAGTGTATCCATGTAGTCGTCGCGATAGGTCTTGGCCAAGATGGAGGCTGCGGCGATGGAGAGGTATTTGCCGTCGCCTTTCACAATCGTGGTATGCGGAATATGGGGGTAGGGCTTGAAACGGTTGCCGTCAATCAGCAGGTGCTGGGGACGCAGTTGCAGGCCGTCGACGGCGCGGTGCATCGCCAGGATGGAAGCATTCAGAATGTTTATCTTATCAATTTCTTGCGCAGTGGCAATGCCCACAGCCCATGCCAATGCTTCGCGTTCGATGAGCGTGCGCAGTGCATAACGACGGGCGGAGGTGAGTTGCTTGGAATCGTTCAGCTCTTCGTTTTGAAATGTATGGGGAAGAATAACCGCCGCCGCATAGACCGAACCGGCGAGACACCCTCGTCCGGCTTCGTCGCAACCGGCTTCGAGGAGGTCGGGGTGTAGATGGGAAAGTAACATGGTAGAGAGACGATGCACCCGGTCAGACCGTAATCTCTCCGGCCAGCGAAATGCACATTTGTTGGCGTACCACTTCGGGGGTGTGTCCGTGTCCCAACAAGAACATCAGTTTGGTTACGGCGCTTTCGGTGGTGCTGTCGTAGCCGCTCACCACGCCGGCTTGCAACAGTTGATAGCCGGTTTCGTAGCGTTCCATCTCTACCGAACCGGCATTGCACTGGGTAATATTCACCACCACCATGCCCGATTCGCAAGCATTGCTCAGCCGACGCAACAACCACTCTTTGCGCGGGGCGTTGCCCGACCCGTATGTTTCGAGTATCACGCCCTTCAATCCTTCGATGTTTAAGATGCTGGCCACCACATTTTCCTGAATGCCGGGGAATATCTTCAGGATGGCTACATTGGCATCGAGCAGGTAGTGGGGTTTGAGCTTGGGATGTACGTCGTGGGGATGCAGCTGCACATTATTATATTTAATGTGTATGCCGGCGCGCGCCAATACCGGAAAGTTGAACGAGCGGAAGGCATTGAAGTTTTCTGCATTGATTTTGGTGGTGCGGTTGCCTCTCATCAAATGATTCTCAAAGAAGATGGAGACTTCGGGAACCAACGAATTGCCGGCTTCGTCGAGTGCACCGGCTATTTCAATGCTGGTGAGCAAATTTTCTTTGCCGTCGGTGCGAAGCACTCCAATGGGCAATTGCGAACCGGTAAGTATGACCGCCTTGTTCAGCCCCTCGAGCATAAAACTAAGCGCCGAGGCGGTGTAGGCCATGGTGTCGGTGCCGTGAAGAATGACGAAACCGGTGTAGCGGTCGTAGTTGGCAACAATAATCTGCACCAACCGGCGCCACACTTCGGGGTCGATGTCGGACGAATCCATGGGCGGATCGAACTGATAAGTGGCGATATGAAACGAAAACTGCGAGAGTTCGGGAATATGTTTTTGCAGTTGTTCGAGGCTGAAATTCTCCAGCGCGCCTGTTTCGGGATTCTCTATCATGCCGATGGTGCCACCGGTGTATATGAGCAAAATGGAACTGTTGTGGGGGTTCATAGGCCGATTATTTGATCGTAACAGGGCACAAATATACGAAATAAGGTTGTTCTTCTACCAAATTGTCAGGTAAATGTGGGGATACTCTTTTTCAGCTGTTGCCGCGCAGCTAAAAAAGTGCCGAAAGAGTGACAATTCTGATGGTTTTTATCGCTACTTTTGCGCTCTCAATAAACCCAACTAACCTTATTAAACCCCCAGAATACAAGATGAAAGTGATTAAATTTGGCGGATCCTCCGTTGGTTGTTCCCAGAGCATCCGCTGTGTAAAACAAATTATCGAGCAAGTAAACGAACCTGTTATTGTGGTGGTGTCTGCCTTGGGCGGCATTACCGACAAATTGATATACACCTCACAACTGGCCGCCACAGGCAATGCAACTTATGAACAGGAGTTTCGCGAAATTGTCTATCGTCACGTGGAGATGGTCAAGGAGGTATTTCCCGCCGGCGAAACGCGGGAAACCCTGCAATGCCGTGTGAGTGAACTTCTCAACGAGCTGAAAGATATATTTCAAGGTATCTACCTGATTAAAGATCTCTCCCCAAAGACTTCCGATACCATTGTGAGCTACGGCGAACGTCTTTCGTCGCTGATTACGGCCGAGCTAACCGGTGCCCGGCTGTTCGACGCCCGCGAATTTATTAAAACGGAGAAGAAGCATGCCAAGCATGTGTTAGACACCGAACTGACCAACCGTCTGATTCGTGCCACCTTTGCCCAGCTTCCGCCTCTCTCGTTGGTGCCGGGCTTCATCGCTGCCGATAAAAACACGGGCGAGGTGACCAATCTCGGCCGCGGCGGTTCGGACTATACCGCTTCTATCTTGGCGGCTGCACTCGATGCCGAACAATTGGAGATATGGACCGATGTGGATGGTTTTATGACCGCCGACCCGCGTGTCATCTCCACCGCCTACACCATTGGCGAGCTGAGCTACGTAGAGGCCACCGAACTCTGTAACTTCGGTGCCAAGGTGGTTTATCCGCCCACCATCTATCCCGTTTGTCACAAGAACATTCCCATTCTCATCAAGAACACCTTCAACCCACACGGACGGGGAACCGTCATCAAACAGTTGGTATCCGATCCGCAGAGCAAGGCCATCAAAGGCATCTCGTCGATTAACGACACCAGCCTGATTACCGTGCAAGGACTGGGTATGGTGGGTGTTATCGGTGTGAATTACCGCATCTTCAAGGCACTGGCCAAGAACGGCATCAGTGTGTTCTTAGTCTCGCAGGCTTCCTCGGAAAACTCCACTTCCATCGGCGTGCGCAATGCCGACGCCGACCTTGCCTGTGCAGTGCTCGACGAAGAGTTTGCCAAAGAGATTGAGATGGGCGAGATTTCACCCATACAGGCCGAGAAAAACCTGGCCACGGTAGCCATCGTAGGCGAAAACATGAAGCATACGCCGGGCATCGCCGGCAAGCTGTTCGGCACGTTGGGACGTAACGGTATCAACGTGATTGCCTGCGCGCAGGGCGCTTCGGAAACCAACATCTCGTTTGTGGTGGAATCGGGATCGTTACGCAAATCGCTCAATGTGATACACGACTCGTTCTTCTTGTCGGAATACCAGGTGCTCAATCTTTTTGTGTGCGGCATCGGCACGGTGGGAGGCAGCCTGATCAAGCAAATCAGCGCCCAACGCGAACGTCTGATGCAGGAAAACGGATTGAAACTGCAAGTGGTAGGCATTGCCGATGCCGAACATGCACTGTTTAGCCGCGAGGGCATCGACCTGGTTCACTACCGCGACGAGTTGAAGGCGAACGGAAAACCCTGTTCACTGGCCACGTTGCATGACGAAATCATCGGGATGAACATCTTCAACTCGGTGTTTGTCGATTGCACCGCCAGTGCCGACATCGCTTCGCTCTATCGCGATCTTTTGCTGCACAACGTATCGGTGGTGGCCGCCAACAAAATTGCAGCTTCGTCGGCCTACGACAACTATACCGAGCTGAAACAGATTGCCCGCCGGCGGGGCGTGAAATATCTGTTCGAAACCAATGTGGGCGCCGGACTTCCCATCATCAACACCATTAACGACCTCATTCACAGCGGCGATAAGATTTTGAAAATCGAGGCGGTGCTGAGCGGAACGCTCAATTACATCTTCAATAAGATTAGCGGCGAGATTCCTTTCAGCCAAACCATTCGCATGGCGCAGGAGGAGCGCTACTCCGAACCCGATCCGCGCATCGACCTCAGCGGGAAGGATGTGATTCGCAAGTTGGTCATCCTGGCACGCGAAGCCGGTTATCGTCTCGAGCAGGAAGAGGTGGAGAAACATCTGTTTGTGCCCGACAACTTTTTCGAGGGTTCGCTCGACGATTTCTGGGCAAAAGTTCCTACGCTCGATGCCGACTTTGAAGCCCGCCGCCGCGTGCTCGAAGCCGAAAACAAGCATTGGCGCTTTGTAGCCCGCTTAGAAAACGGCAAAGCATCGGTCGGACTGATGGAGGTGGGTGCCGGTCATCCCTTCTACGGATTGGAAGGGAGCAACAACATCATCCTGCTCACCACCGAGCGCTACCGTGAATATCCCATGATGATTCAGGGCTACGGAGCCGGTGCCGACGTAACGGCTGCCGGTGTCTTTGCCGACATCATGAGCATTGCCAACGTGTGATTCCCGGATTTCCCCATTATGAAACACCTTATTATATTAGGCGACGGCATGGCCGATTGGCCGGTGCCGTCACTGGGAGGAAAAACCCTGTTGCAATATGCCCACATCCCCACGATGGATCAATTGGCACGCATGGGGCGCAACGGCATGCTTCACACCGTGCCCGAAGGATTCCATCCGGGCAGTGAAGTGGCCAATCTGTCGGTGCTGGGTTACAATCTGCCTGCCGTCTATGAAGGACGGGGCGTATTGGAGGCGGCCAGCATGGGCGTTGAATTGCAGCCCGACGAAATGGCCATGCGTTGCAACCTCATCTGCATCGAAGGCGATTGCATCAAGAACCATTCGGCCGGACACATCACCACCCCGGAGGCCGACGAACTCATCCAATATCTGCAAGCGGAGCTGGCCGACGAACAGATCCGTTTGCACACCGGCGTGCAATATCGTCACCTGCTGGTTGTCAAGAATGGAAACAAACAGTTGACTTGCACGCCGCCGCACGATGTCCCCCTCCAACCCTTCCGTCCGCTGTTGATACAACCCCAAGTGCCCGAGGCCGAAGCCACCGCCCGTTTGTTGAATCGCCTCATCCTTCAATCGCAAGTGTTGCTGGAAAATCATCCGGTCAATCGCCGCCGCATAGCCGAAGGAAAAGATCCGGCCAATAGCATTTGGCCGTGGAGTCCCGGTTATCGTCCGCAGATGCAACCGCTCTCGCATCGCTTTCCGCAGATACGCAGCGGTGCGGTCATCTCGGCCGTCGACCTCATTCGCGGTATCGGCGCCTACGCCGGTTTGCGCCGCATCGTGGTAGAAGGTGCCACCGGTCTGTACAATACCAACTACGAAAACAAGGTGGCCGCCACCCTCGATGCGCTCCGCACCGACGACTTTGTCTACCTGCACATCGAAGCCAGCGACGAGGCCGGACACGAAGGCAATGTCAATCTCAAACTCCGCACCATTGAAGATCTCGACCGTCGCGTGGTAGCGCCCATCTACGAGGAGGTTAGTCAATGGGACCAGCCCGTCGCCATCGCCCTGCTTCCCGACCATCCCACTCCCTGCGAACTTCGCACCCACACGGCAGAGGCCGTTCCCTTCCTCATCTGGCACGCGGGCATCCAAGCCGACAGCGTGCAAACCTACAACGAAGTAGCCGCCCGTGCCGGAAGCTACGGCACCCTTCAAGGCGACCAATTTATGAAAGCTTTTATGCAATGAACTACTACAGCACCAACCACCTCGCTCCCGACGCCTCGCTCGAAGAGGCCGTTATCCGCGGACTCGCCCCCGACCGCGGATTGTATATGCCCGGCACCATCGCCCGCCTGCCCCAAGCGTTCTTCCATGCCCTGCCCACCCAATCGCTGCAAACCATTGCCTGTCGGGTAGCCGATGCCTTCTTTGGCGAAGATATTCCCGCCGGGACGTTGCACGAATTGGTCAACGACACCCTAAATTTCCCGATTCCGTTGGTGCCGGTGACCGACCGCATCTATTCGCTCGAACTCTTTCACGGCCCCACGCTGGCCTTCAAAGATGTGGGTGCCCGCTTTATGGCGCGCCTGTTGGGCTACTTCATCCGTAAGAAAGAACTCCATCGGGAAGTGAATGTGTTGGTGGCCACCTCGGGCGACACCGGCAGTGCGGTGGCCAATGGTTTCTTGGGTGTGGAAGGCATTCGGGTGTGCGTGCTCTATCCCAAAGGAAAGGTGAGCGCCATTCAAGAGTCGCAGTTTGCCACCCTGGGGCAAAACATCACGGCGCTGGAAGTCGACGGCACCTTCGACGATTGCCAGGCATTAGTCAAGTCGGCCTTTATGGATCGGGAACTGAACGACCGCCTCTTTCTGACCAGCGCCAACAGCATCAACGTGGCGCGTTTCCTGCCCCAGGCTTTCTATTACTTTTGGGCTTATGCACAGCTGTTGCAACAACATCCCCAGGGTGCGCACGAGTTGGTGATATGTGTGCCCAGCGGTAACTTCGGCAACCTCACAGCCGGCCTCATTGCCCGCCGCATGGGATTGCCCGTGAAACGATTCATCGCCGCCAACAACCGCAACGACGTTTTCTATCAATACCTGCAAACGGGTGTCTACACGCCGCATCCCTCCATCGAAACCCTGGCCAATGCCATGGATGTGGGCGATCCCAGCAACTTTGCCCGCATCCTCGACCTCTACGGCCACTCGCACGCAGCCATCTGTGCCGACATCAGCGGCGCCACTTACACCGACGATGCCATTGCCCACACCCTGCATCACACCTATGCCACGCATCACTACCTGCTCGACCCGCACGGCGCTTGTGGATTCCAGGCGCTGTCGGATCAGTTGACGCATGGCCAAACCGGCATCTTTCTGGAAACCGCCCATCCGGCCAAGTTCAAAGCCACCATCGATCAAACGCTGGGCGATGCCGTACTGGAAATCCCCGACCGCCTGCAAGCCTTCATGCGGGGAACCAAGCAAAGCCTGCCCGTGAGCAAGCGCTTCGAAGAGTTCAAGGAGTGGTTGATGGAGCGATAGCATAGGTTATCCGGCACGCTTTCCCCAATCGGTCTACGCCTTCCAAGATCACCGTTTGCGGTTGTTCACCGTCAGAAGTATAGTAGGTGAGCGTAGCTTTTCCTTCTGCATCCAATCGGACGGCGGGATTCCAATAAATGGTGTTCCGCTTATCCGATTTGGAGCTATTCTTGGCTTGGGGCGTATCGTATTTGGGGGCATAGAATTCAACGTTGTCGCTGTAGCCCAGTGGCGGTATATAAAGCATGAAGTTCTTGGGCGTTTCGCGAGGGTATCGCTCCTGCTTCAATACAACGGACAGCGCAATGGAGCTATCTACCCGGAAAAGTGAATTTCCTCCGCCTAAGTTGGCTAAAAATGAATCCATTCCGGCCAATAGTTTGATAGATTCTACCTCTTCACCGCGTAACATCTCCAGCATATAGGTCACATCCGTCCCCTTATACTGCCGATCTTCCAACACCAAGTCTACATACGCTCTATGCTTCCTACTGTAAAGGAGTGTGCCGCTCTCTACGACTACAAGCTCTATTCCGGGGAATCGCATCATGGTTGCTTCAAAAGCGGTTTGCGCCCCTATTCGTTTAATGTCGGCGTTGGTGATGGTGGGTGTGTTGAGGCCGCCGCTATAAATGGTTCGGTTGGCCATCTTATTGCGTTGTGCCGTCACCAGCACCTCTTTGAGGTTATAGACCCGTTCCCCGCCGTCTATATAGTATTGTTCGCGGGCAGCGTTCAGGTAATCCGAGGCTTTGGCCACTATATTCTCCTTACTGAAAACGCCCTTATGCTGCACTGCCGGAAAGGTGAGGCTATCCATCTCAATGCCTACTTTCGCCGATCCTTTTTGGCTATGCGCCTGCACAATGAACGGGCTGCCTTTTCGAAAGAAGGTACTAAACAAAAAGCGTCCTTTGTCGTCGGTGGTAGCGGTTAGCATCGCTTTGTTCCTTGGATTGAGCAGGGTTACCATGCCTTCCTTTACATCACCTCCCCAAAGACCATCTACGCGACCGCTGATAATCTGTCCTTCTTCCATGAAATACTTGATGGGAGGCGGAGTTATCTTCGCAACGTTGGTGATGTGATGGCGGCGCCAACCGTGGGTCATCATCACTAAATCGAGGTGGCGCAGGGTCTTGCTCTCTTGGTTGAGAAAGTAGTAGCCCGGGTTTTCAATATAGCCTTTCAGGTCGGAAGTTAATAGCAAGTTCGATAGGATGTTGTCGGCTAAGCTGTCGGGCTGTACCGTTGCCCGGTTCGTGACGCTGATGGAGAAGTTGCCTTCCACGGGCATATTATGAATGTCTTTGGCTGAGAGTTGAAGCGTAACCTTTTCACGGGCACCGTAACTGGGTTTATCCGTAGTAATTGCCAGCCTATGCGGTACTTGGTCGGGAATGAACAAAAGTCGCTCGCTCAGCACATTACCAAGTCCATCTACTAACATGAAGTGCGC
>JAISHB010000018.1 GCA_031262785.1 Prevotellaceae bacterium | reverse complement strand
GATTGTAGTGTTTCCGTCACCAGGGTGATATAGACTCTTGGATAGCGCTTCCGTAGGTAAATAATATCGGGACAATCGTTTTCAGGAGTAGTACGTTCGTAAAGTATAGAGATGTTATACCTTTCGTTGATTCCGTCGACCAGCTTAGCTGCTTTTCGCGAGGACGAAACAACCACAAACATACCACCGGTTACTTTACCCAAGTGCTCAATGATAGCCCGGTTGCTTCCTATGTATATGTAATATAACATGTTCCTTTACGATTTTATCACTGTTTAATCACCTTGTTGATACGTACCTTCAACTCCATAGGATTGAAGGGCTTCAAGATATAATCTACTGCTCCTTCTTGGAGCATTCGAATGCGCTCGCTGGTACTCTCTTCGCTGGAGAGCATCACTACCGGAATGTGGCTGAACAGACTATTTCCCTTGAGATATTCCAAAAACTCATCGCCAGTCATTTTAGGCATTCTGATGTCTGAAATAATAAGATCAGGGTCATTTCCTTCGTGCAACCAGTCAATGGCTTTGAGAGGATCTTCGAAGTAAATAAGATCGTACTCCTTTCCTAAATACATAGTAAGCACTTGACCAATGGTTGGTTTATCATCCACTAATAAAATTTTCTTCATGATACCGCTATGTTTGTATAATTGTTATTCATTACTTCGCTATTGCTGCTGTGCCTATCGATACACATTGTTTTCATTGGGATATAGATACCAATCTTGGTTGACACTTCTGTCGCGCGCCCAGTTCAAGAAACGAGGATGTGCACTGTTGTTCGAATTGGAATCGTCGCAAATATTAATCCCCTCTTTAGGATATCTGAATTCAGGCACACAGATAGCCCACGTATTATTACCGGCCAAATCCAGATTTTCTTGTTGGATAGTGCCGGTGGCCGTTGCCCCATAGTTCCAGAACTCATAAAGATGCACCTCCACACGTTGCTGCATATTCCTATATCTATAGGCAATAAAGAAATCGAGATTATCTTTCGTAATCAGTGGCTCCGGACTATTGGTCTGGCTTTGTGTCAGTACAACTTCAAACGAGCGCGGAGAAGCAGTAGTACCGCTTCCTCCGGTGTTTACCATGGTTCCGGCAGGCACATCCAACACAGTATGCCCATTGCCAAACAACGGAATGGTAAGATAGGTGTTGGCCGTCTCTATATCGGTACCGAAGAGCGAACCGGCCAAGGTATTTCGAAAACGGGCTACATCGGCTCCTTGATAACTCACTTGACTAATGAGCGATTTATTTATGCCCACAATGCGCAATCCGGCGCCCAATGTTTTAGTGGCGCCTAATGCAGTAAGTGTGATACCTAAACGGGTGGCCGTGATGTTGTTACTACTGTTTCGGTCGTAGGTGATAGTCACATCAAACACCACGTCGTTGAAGTCGTAATCACCCACCATGGGGAAGTTGTCCTCATATACATACGTATAGTTTATCAACGGTTCCGGTTCTATTACCTCCGGGCTGGTTTCGGGATAGTTCTCTATTGTGCAGTCGGTGGCATCACTCAACACCGGTGCATTGCCTGGTTTGGCAAAGGTTACGCCATTGCTCGAAACGCCGCTAAGAGTTTTTGTTATCGAACTGTTTGCTTCAATATAGATTCGACCTCTGAACGAGTATTTATTTGATTTTTTGATGCTATTCAACTTGAGTAAGGCATAATCGCCACTGGTTTCTCCTTGAACCGTGCAATTCGTAAAGGTGGCACTGCCATCTGATCGAAGAATGGAATTATTGCCCATATTGACGTAGTTATAGGCAAACAAGTCACCACAGTGCACAGATGCACCAGCGGTCAAAGTTAATCCGGCAGTGTATATTTTGCCATTAGTAGATCCACCGGTAACGCTACCGCCTATTACTTTACATCCATTTTCGATGATGGGGGCATTGGTAGCACTTTCGCCAATGTTGCTGGTTGCGTCCAAACATCCATAGTTTACAAAAAGACTGGGTATATCAGGTGCTTCGTCAATAATACTTTTGGCAATGATTGTACCATTATTGAAGAAGGTTCCTCCCTTGTTATTGAAACCATCGAAGCCATCCACGATACCTCCGTTGTAGTTATTAATTCCGGGGTTATTAAACTCCAGCCATCCTGTTCCGGTCACCCTTCCGGGATTCTCCCCGCCCAGCACCACTAAGCGCGAATTGCTGATAAAAGTCATCGATGGCGTGCGTTGACTACCCGAACCTACATGTAATGTAGCTCCCGAGGCAACAATGATTTCCACTCCGCCCGGAATGGTTTCTTTGAGTTCATGTACAGCATTAGCCCCCTCGGCTATGATCAATTTGATGGTTCCCGCCGGATACTCCTTGGAAATCCTCAACGAGAATGGAGTTGATTTGGTGATTTTAAATACCTTGGAATCAGCTATCCCGGCCAGAATGTCGGCATCTAACTGTGTGCCGCTGATATATTCGTCAGCATTCGCCAACATAGTTGCTATATCGGCATCGGTATAGGGACGTTCTAAGGGAGGCGTAATTGTGATGGCACGCGTGCTTGCCCGCGTCGTAATCGTACCATTTCCAAACTCCACGTGAATTTGTCCGTTGCTGATAGGAGCTACTTGGTAGACACGTCGCCCCACAGGATCAATGCGTCCAACATAGAGTGTATCGAGAATGGCAGGACAAGTTACCACAGTATTGAAAGGCATTGCTTGGCCTGTTATTTCTTCTTTAGAGATGCCATTCGCCAGTAGGTGTGCCACTACGGTGCTGTCTAACGGATTATGATCATACACCTCAACGACATAGTCAACACCCCGATCTTCGTATACGGCAACACTGACCGATACCTGTTTGGTCGTCTTCCAATCCATTAAAGGGTCAATATCCTTCACTGGAAACTTGTCCTCGTAAGTGGCTTTGATAATCTCCTTATTGAGGACGTCTTTTACGCAGCCACTCCATACCACGCTTATCGCAACAAGGACAAGCAGGCAAGCTGCATGATATATTTTATCGCTCTTATTCATACTTCTTTTTATACTTGTTCGTTGCTTTAGGCAATATCTTGTATATTTTGCCCCAAATATAGCCATTCTTTTGATTGAAAACGCGAATAATGTGTTTTTTTTGTTCTTTTCTAATCAGAAACTACATTATACTTGGACAGCTTGTAGAGAAAAACGTCTGCTACAATCTCATTGGCATAAAAAAGGCACAAAAGTCTTCTTAAAACCTCTGTGCCTCTATTGACTATTGCGGATAATTAGTTACCACTAATAAAGATGAGCGTATTATCTACTTCGCCTTTATACCAACCAGCTAACTCATCGCTACAGCCACTTTCCACCCATGCCGCATAATCTTTATAAGCGGCATCAATACGCTTATTTTCCAAACACCACTTAAAGTTTTGTGTTGGAATTTCAAACACATTGGGAAAGTTTAGGTCGTATCGATTGTAGGTATTCAAGTCAAACACCGATTTTCCGTTATTCAACATCGGAATATAGGTTGAATTCCCTTCCGCATCCTTCTTGATGGGAATAATAAAGGGACCCTGTTCCCGTGTCTCGGTGTACTTTCCGGCATACACATTCATATAACCGGTGAGCGATCCGTCGGTGATCAGCCATTCGTCGTTAATACCAAATTTGTTACGGAAGTTAGCCCCCGTTGCCACAACGTTCAAATAAGCATGAGCACTGGTCAATCCTTCTTCATTCACGGTTACTTCCTCAATGCGGTATTTAATCACCACGTCGTTGAAGTCATAGTCGCCCTGCTCCGGATAATTGTCTTCAAAGAGCCACATGCCTTCTTGTGTTATTTTCCCCTCTGGAGTTTCAGGCGGATCGATAGGATTCTCCGGCTTTATCACTACGGGAGAACTCCACAACAAGCAGATCATGTCATTGTAGTCGTAGTCGGTCCAAGCCATTCCATCTCCCGAATTGCAATCCTCCATTCCTAATACCTGATAATGCTTATCATTATATTCATCTTTCCCATTTAGGTTCAGCGAACGTATCACACCCATTGATTCCACCTTGCCATACTTTGGCTTGTTAAATTCGGGCGTAGAATACTTGTACACTTGGGTATCTCCCCAGTCGCACTTCACCGCAAACCCTATCTTGCAATTCTTGAATGAACCGAGCAACTTAGTGTCGCCTTTCTTAGGAGCTTCCGGCGTCGGTTCCCTGTTCTCGTCTCTAAAATTATCAAACAGCAGGTGCATCTCTAACGTTGACGGGTTGATGCTCGAGGCATTTCCTTGATAAGTATAGAAATAGAGGTGGTTGGTGATGCCGGCAATGCCGCATGCCCAAGCAATCCACACTTCGCTCTCCTCATCGCCGACCACCAAGTCGGTGCAAATATTTCGCTGTTCCGGTTCTACGTTGGTTACATTATCCGGATAGAGATTCCATAGATAAGTGTATAGCAAATCGTCAATAACTTCCGTCCCGGCCGGCTTATTCTCAACAGCTCTGCTTTGTGCCGTTTTATTGTAATCAATGTTTCCCGTCGGGAAAGTGGCCAGTTCACCATTGGCTATCATGTACAGCTGCTCGGTACTCTTCGGAATGGAGATGCTCTTGTCAATGGGCGATTTCGCTTCCAAGACGGGAGTCGCCGTAATAGCCATGTTGGCATTGTAAGGGTACTCGGTGAATATCAAACATCGAGTACCTTGGGTAGGCATCTGTACTTTCACGCTAATATGCTTCCTGAGCGAGAAATCTTTCTGCGAACTTCCCGGATTGAATACCTCTTTCTCGCAGGCTGTAACACTCAGCAAGAGTAATGACATCGTTAATAGATAGGTTATTTTTCTCATATACATTTGTTTTTGGTTTTTATTGAATTCTTCGTTTTTTACCACTCTCTTCTACCGTTGTGAAAGTATTGCTCATCGATCGTAAACCTTCGATAGGTCGGGATACTTATACCAGTCGGAATCTACTTCACCGCAACCGTTCTCTACCCACGATTTATACTTGGGATAAGCAGCATCTATACGTATTTTCTCCAAGCACCACTTAAAGTCGGTCGAGGGGAACTTCGCTTCCGGCACATCCAACACGTAGGGGAAATTGGGATTATATTTATTATAGGTGTACTTATCGAATGTCCACAATGTGTTGTCCAACATCGGCACATAAGTCGACGTAGCAGAGATCGGCAGGGTAAACGTTAAGATGGGCGTATCTTCTTTCTCAAAACCGGCATATACGTTTTTAAATCCGGTGAGCGAACCATCTTGAATGAGCCATTGGTCATTAATTCCAAAGCGATTGGCAAAAGTCGCGCCCGTCGCAGCTACACGCAGGTAGACAGTGGCCGTCGAAGCCTTATCCAACTCTTCAATGTAATACATTACCACGGCATCATTGAAATCGTAGTCACCTTCGCTGGGATAGTTATCTTCAAACATCCACACGCCTTGTATAATCTTTCTTCCAACTTCAAAGGGAGGTGCAGGTAATGTATTCTCCGGTGCGGCGGCATCCTTCGGATCGGTTTCGATCAGGCAAATAAAGTCGTCGTAATCCCAATCTGCCCATTGGAAAGAATCTTCCATTCCCAGTGTATGGTAACGTTCGCCCAAGAAAGAGATAGACCGAATCACACCAAGTGTTTTACCGGCAGAGTTGGCATCTACCGTATTATATATAGGTGTGGTGTATTTATACTTACCTACCTCCGCAAAGGTTTCCTGCAAAGCAAAGCCAATCTTGGTTCCCTTATTGAAGGTTCCTAAGTCTTTCGTGCTTCCCAGGGGAATCGGCGAGGTACTTTCTTCACCTACGTTCTTATTATTATCGAAAATCAGATGCAACTCCTCTTCGGTAGGAGCCGTTGTGTCGCCGTCGGTATAAGTGTAGTAATACAATTTGGAAGGGTATCCGCCACCGGCCAGAATGAAGCTGATGCGCACCTTCGTATTATCGGTATTAATCTTCAAGTCCGTGCAAACGCCCATCTTATCATCCGCGATGTTTTGGATGCCATTCGGATAGATGTTGCGCACGTAGGTGTATAAACCATCGTCGATAGTTGTTATCCCGTCGTCGGTCACGGCCTTGGTCTGCGCAGGAAGTACGCTCCCGTTGATAGTAATATCGCCGCGCTGATAGGTTTTCAGGATGCCATTGACCTCTATGTAGAGCGTCTTCACGGCCGTCGGGATAGTAACGGTTGTCTCAATCGGCGTGTAGCCTATCAACACAGGATTGGCAATCACATTGCCATGTTCATTATAAGGGTATTCGGTGTACAATACACAGCGGGTGCTGTCGGTGGTCGTATTCACGTTCACAGCGACTTGATTGGTCATCGAAAAACTCTTTTGGTCGGTCGGTGCGTGGAAAACATCCTTGCTGCACGAAACCAATACCAACATCACACTAAACAGGTAAATAAAATGTTTCATAATCGTAATCCTCCAGTATCTTTTAGTATATACTCGTTTTCAAAACTTGCTTTATATGTCTTCTTTCGGCTGTAATAGAAGTGTAATTACATGCATTATTTAGAAGATGCTGCAAAGATAACTCAACTTTGGTTCTGATAAATCAATAAATTGAACGGATTTCGATGATTTAACCTCTTTTAAGAATTCAATCCTCTTCAGCCGGCTTATACAAATTTTCTTTTAGCTGCCGAATGGCTTGCGATGCATCGCCATCGGCCTCGTTCAGCAGTGTCACAAACCGACTTCCTACGATAGCGCCGGCGGCGTGTGCACAGGCAGCCCGGAAGGTATCGTAGTTGCTAATTCCGAAACCCACCATGCATGGATTGCGCAAGTCCAGGGCCTCGATGCGCTCGAAGTAGGCCTGTTTCTGGGCGTTGAAGGTTTGCTGGGCACCCGTGGTGGATGCGCTCGATACCATGTAGATGAATCCGTCGGTGTGGGCATCTATCTGGCGTACGCGTGCTTCGCTGGTTTCGGGCGTGATGAGCATGATGATGCGTAAGTCGTAGCGGTCGGCCACCGGTTTGTAGGACTCCATGTAGTCGCTAAAGGGAAGGTCGGGAATGATGACCCCGTCGATGCCGCATCGTACGCAAGCCTGACAGAAGGCTTCAAAGCCAAACTGCATGATGGGATTCAGATAGCCCATTAGGATTAGCGGGATATGCACCTGAGGCCGAATCGAGGCTAATTGCTCAAAGAGGAGCTGCAGCGACATGCCATTACGCAAGGCGCGGGTGGCGGCCTCCTGAATAACCACGCCGTCGGCCATCGGGTCGCTGAAGGGGATACCGATTTCGATCAGGTCGACCCCGTTGGCTTCGAGGGTGCGGATCACATCGACTGTGCCCGCTAACGTGGGGCATCCGGCGCAGAAATAGATAGAGAGCAGGTTGCGCGGGTGGCCTGCGAAGAGTTGATTAATTCGATTCATGGGGAGGAGTTGTAGGGGGGTGAATAGAAATAACGAATGATTAGGATGAAAACGCCGAAGGATGAGGCTCAGCCCGCAGCTCGGAAAGGAAGGTGCACAAGCGGGGCACCTCTTTCACGCCCGCGGCGCACTCGAACCGACTGTTCAGATCGATGCCCGCAAACCGCGGATGGCGAATCGCCCGCAAGGCAGCGGCCTGCTCCGCCCCGATGCCTCCGCTCAAGAGGAAGGGAATCTCTCCGCGGTAGTGTTGGAGCAGCGTCCAGTTGAAGGGTTGTCCCGATCCGCCGTGGGCAGGTGTCGGCGTATCGAAAAGGAGCAAATCGGCCTCCCACCGGGGGCGTTCCAACTCCTGGGGCAGGGCACGCACCGCCTTGATAATCCGATAGCCTGCGCTTCGCAGCTCGGCGCACAGCTCCGGCGATTCCGTCCCGTGCAGTTGGAGGTAGTCGAGGCCGAAGCGCCCGGCCGTCTCGAGCATTTCTGCCTTATCGGCATCGACAAACACCCCCACGCGTTTGGCTCGGGTGGGAAGATAGGCGGGCGGTTCACGCACGTAGCGGGGCGAGGGGGGATAGAAGATGAAACCCATCAGATCGATGCCGAGGGCTTCCACTTGGCGAATGTTGTCGGCACGAGTCATGCCGCATACTTTGATTAGCATAGCAATGGGGTATCGGGCAATTCGGGATGCAAAGATAGCCGATTTTGGAGGAATAAACCGCCCGACGAATGAAAAATAGGAATTACCTTTGTCCGCACCATCCGCCGCCGCCGTATGTTTCATCCGCTCATCCCCTACCCGCTCCCGCTTCCGCAGCGCTTCACCAACCCCTTTGGCTATCGCCCGCATCCCCTTTGTCTTCGGGCGGCCGGCGAGTTGCAACGTTTCCTGACCGGTCAACGGGCTTGGCACGACGAGTTGCAACGGGGCAAGATGTTCGGGGTGCTGGTGGTGGAAAACCGTGAGGGAATCGTAGGCTTCCTGGCCGCCTTCTCCGGCACGCTGCAGGGAAGCAACACCCATCCCTACTTTGTTCCGCCCGTCTACGACCTGCTCCGTCCCGAGGGATTCTTTCGCACCGAAGAGGCGGAGATAAGCGCCCTGAACCGGCACATACAAGCCTTGGAAGCGGACGAAAACTACCGCCGTGCACAGGCCGGTCTGCACGAAGCCTGCACGCGCGCCCGCGCCGAGCTGGATGCCCTCAAACTGGAGCTGCAAATCGCCAAGCGCCGGCGCCACGAGCAGCGCCGGCAGCCGCTGACTCCCGACGGGCAAGCCGCGCTGGATGACGAGAGCCGTCACCTCCGCGCCTCCTACAAGCGCACCGAACAGCAGCAGCGTGCGCGCCTGGCCGAACAGCAAGCCCGCTTCGAAGAGTTGCATGCCCCCATCGAGGCGCTCAAGCAGCTGCGCAAAGAGCGCTCGGCGCGTCTGCAGCGGCGCCTCTTCGAGCAGTTCCGTTTCCTCAATTTCCAAGGCGAGGCGAAAGACCTTTGCCGGCTCTTTGATGAGGCGACTCATCGCCTGCCTCCGGCCGGCGCCGGAGAGTGTGCCGCACCGCGTCTGTTGCAAGAGGCGGCACGACAGGGATGGAAGCCGCTGGCCATGGCCGAGTTCTGGTGGGGCGATTCGCCCGTGGGGGAGCTTCGGCGGCATGGTTATTTCTACCCCGCTTGCAAGGGGAAGTGTGAACCTATCCTGGCGCACATGCTGGGGGGATTGGAGCTGGAAGCGCCGGTGGTGGGGGGCAGCACCCAAGCGGCGGAACCGCCCGCGATACTCTATGAAGATGCCCATCTGCTGGTGGTGTGCAAGCCGGCGGGGATGCTCTCGGTGCCGGGCAGGGGCGGGGCGGAGTCGCTCACCGGCTATCTGCAGCGGACGCATCCGGCGCTACATTCGCTCTTGCCCGTGCATCGCCTCGACATGGACACTTCCGGCCTGTTGGTGCTGGCCAAGTCGCCGCAGGTGCACCGCCTGTTGCAGCGGCAGTTTGCCCGACACCAGGTGGAGAAGCGCTACGTGGCGTTGCTCGAGGGCGCGCCCGAACAGGATGAGGGCGAAGTCGCCCTGCCGCTGGCGTCCGACTGGCTCGACCGTCCGCGTCAGCGTGTCGATGAGACGGATGGCAAACCGTCCCTCACCCGTTACCGTGTGCTCGAAAGAGCAGAAGAAACCACCCGCGTGGCCTTCTTCCCCCTCACCGGCCGGACGCATCAGCTCCGCGTCCATGCCGCCCATCCCCTCGGCTTGAATGCCCCCATCCTCGGCGATGCGCTTTATGGCCGCCGTTCCGATCGGCTCTATCTCCACGCCGAGCGTCTCTGCTTCACGCATCCGATTAGCGGCGAGCGCCTTTGCGTGGAGTGCCAAGCTCCCTTCTGAGACCTCCGTTCCGCTTCCGGCGAAGCTTTTGCGTGTGTTCCGATGAGCCAACCAAATTGGATTGGCTCATTCCAGTGTGTGCAAAAGAGTCGCCGGAGTTGGATTGGCTCATTCGGGTACGTGCAAGAGGGTCACCGGAGTTGGAACGGAGGGTTCCGGTGCGTGCAAGAGGGTCACCGGAGTTGGAACGGAGGGTTCCGGTGCGTGCAAAAGAGCCACCGGAGTTGGAACGGAGGGTTCCGGTGCGTGCAAAGGAGCCACCGGAGATGGAATGAAGGGTTCCGGTCGTGCAGCGGAGAGCATCGCCTACCGCCTGCAAAGCCTTTTAAAGTCGCAATAGGTGCACCGTTTGGGTTCGGTGGTTTGGGTGAAGGGTTTTTCGCTGCCGAAAATCTCCTCGAGGAGCGCCGTCAGGCGCGTGCGGAACGCCGCTTCGTACGGGGTGAAATCTTCGACGGGCACACGCTCGCGCGCGGTTCCCATCTCGATGACCGGGGTGTACGCCTCCTTGGCCGCTTGGTGAATGTAGAGCAACGCCGGAGCTACGCGAAGCGACTGCTTGCGGCACATCACGGCGGCGTAGAGGAAGGTTTGAAAGACATAGCCCGGACGGTCGGGTGCCTCGCCGTTGAAGAGCGCGTCGATATCGGCGGGGATGTGGGGCTGCCCGCCGGTCTTGTAGTCGACTACGCGGAGGAGGTCGTCTTTGCGGTCGATACGGTCGATGACCCCGCCGATGCGTAGCCTCAGCGCTCCGTGCGGGGTGCGAATGGAAAGCTCCTCGCTGACCGGCTCTTCCATGGCTTCCAGGCAGAAGGGGGCGTAGTTCAGGTCGGTGCGCAGCAGCTGTGCCAGGTAGGAGGCTATCACGCGGGCGTTGATCAGCTGGGTGCCGTTGTATTCCGTCTTTTGGGAGAGCGCTACGTGGAAAAACTCCTCCTTGAAGGCTTGGTCGACGAACGATTGCAGGCGTACTTCGTCGGATAGCAGCCGCTCGAGGTCGGCACGGGTGAGATCGCCCGAGCGAGCAGTCAGGTGGGTGTAGGCCAGCTGTGCGGCGCGGTGGAAAAGGGTGCCGAAGAGTGCCGAATCGATGTCGGCGCTCACCTGGTCGGGCGCCTTCAGCCCTTCGACGTAGTGATAGTAGAAGCGCAGGGGGCACTCGAGGTAGCTGTTGAGTGCCGAGGGGGAGAGCAGTGCCTCGGGGCGGCGACGGAGGTCGTAGCGGGCAAAGAGTTGTGCCGTCACTTCGGGGGTTTTGGCTATCGTCACTTGGCGGGAGGGTTGCGGGGCTTGTCCGGCGGTCAAATGGCTTTGGCGGATGGGGTGCGGCGACTCGACGAGGAGCTGCAGCAAGAAGCGCGACATCTCCCCGCGGTTGAGACCGTCGCTCGAACTGTTGTACAGCAGCGTGATGTGCTCGGCACGCTCCAGCAGGCGGTAGAAATGGTAGGCATAGACGGCGTTGCGGTGTTCCGGGGTGGTCATTCCGAAGGCTTTACGCAGGTGATAGGGCACAAAGGAGGCGTCGCTGCCGCTTCGGGGCAGCTGTCCCTCGTTGACCGAAAGCATCACTAATCGGCGGAAGTCGAGGTTGCGTGTTTCCAAGACGCCCATCACTTGCATGCCCACGGCAGGCTCGCCGTGGAAAGGGATGTCGGAGGCACCCAGCAGCTGTTCGAGCAGCCGGCGGAAGGTGTGGGGGGTGATGCCCTGCAAGTGGCCGTCGTCGGCCAAGCTGTGCAGGCGGTTGATGAGCGTGTAGCTCTTGAAGAGCGATTCGCGGTAGAGCTGGTTGAAAGGGGAGTCGTCGGCGCCTTCGGCTTGGTGGTAGAGCACGGCTACTTCGCGCAGGGCGTCGGTGAGGTAGCGGCACAGGTTGGACAGGCCGCTTTGCGGGCGAAAGAGTTGCTCCAGAAAGGCATCGCCCGCTCCCAACTCGGAGACGAGCGGATAGAACCGGTTGGTGCGCAGCAGCCGGGTGCTGAGGCTATCGGCCAGGGGGGTGCGCTGACGGGTATAGGGGTGTTTGAGCACGGCCTGCACCGCCCGATGACGGTAGCGCCCCTGGTCGGGCAGGTAGCCCTCGAGCTGCAAATCGACCAGCGCGGAGAGAAAGCTATAGACCGGGGTCTGCGACAGGGGGAATCCCATGGTAATGTTCAGGTGTCGGACGTTTGGGGGCAAGGCGTGCAGCACCGGCAACAGCAAGGCTTCGTTGCAGAGCACCACGGCGGTTTCCGCAGGGGAGTCGTCGGTGGAGACGTCGGCCAGCTCACGGGTCAGGAAGCGTGCTTGGGCGTTCTCGGTAGGCGACGAAAGGAGATGGATTTGCTTGGGGCTGCGCATGGCATCGAACCGGTCGGCCGGCAGTTCATTGGGGAAGCGCTCGAGGTTGCCCGCGATGAACTCGCCCGCCTCGTGGGTGTAGGGGGGCACGGCCTGGGAGGGAAGGTGGGTGTACGACCGGTCGTAGTCCCAGTAGAACATGGCTTTGCCACTTGCTTGGAGTAGTTCGAAGAAGCGGCGCTCTACGCGGTTGAGCACATTGAAGCCTACCAGCACGTAGCGCTCGTGGGGTAGCTGCGAGGTGTCCAAGCGTTCGATGGCATCGCGATAGAGCATTCCCTCGTAGGCAAGACCTTGCCCGGCCAGCACTTGGCGGTAGCGGTGGTAGATGACGCCGAGCTGCTCCCACAACGAGACGAAGCGCTCTTTGAGCTGCGTGCGACGCTCCACCGAGAAGTTTTGGAAGAATTGGCGGATGGCTTGCTCTTGTTCTTCGTCGAGGAAGTCGTGAGGATCGATGATGGCGTGCAGGTCGCCCAGGTTACTGAAGAGGCGGTCGGCATCGACCAGGTTCTTGTCGATGTCGTCGAAGTCGCTGATGAGCAATTCGCCCCAAAAGTAGAAGTCGTCGAGGGTTTCGTCGCTGCCGGTCTGCTCGACGAACACGCGGTAGAGTTCACACACCAGACGGATGGAATCGGCCGGACGGTAGGCGGACAGGGAGGTGAGCAATTCGCCGATGCTGTAATAGGCGGGTGACCACAACGGCGCTTCGTGCTGCCGGGCGAGCGCCGAATTGAAGAAGAGACGCGCCCGTTTGTTGGGAAAGACCACGGCGCTGCGGGAGATTCCCTCCGCACCCACCTTATTATATAGGTCGCGGGCAACCATTTGCAGGAAAGTTTGCATGGCGGTGTTAGTTTATGGGGATTTGTTCGATGCGACTCTCCGTCACATACCAGAGGTAGCCGCTCAGGTGGCGGGCATCGTAGCCCATCCGGAGCATCAGGGAGAGATAGTCCTGCATCTGCCGGGCATACTGCGGGTGCGGATGGCCAAACTTGAAGTCGACCACTACCGTCTCGTCGCCCCGCATCATTACGCGGTCGGGACGGCGGGTGTTCAACCGGTTTGGAGGGTCTGTCCAAAGGATATCACGTTCGGTCATCAGGCGCCACTCGCCGCTGTACCAGCTACGCACCTGCGGCAAGGCGAAGGCGCCTCTGGTCAACTCGCGCAGCTCTTCCCCGTCCCGACGCGTGGCAATCACCCCTTCGAAAAGAAGCCGGTCGATGGCCGGTTCGACGTCTGCAAGGGTGGCGATGTCTGCAAACAACGTGTGCAGCAGACGCCCGCGGTCGAGAAAGCGTCGGGGCGAGGAGCTTGTATCTTCGATGCCGGCAATGAAGTCGGCCGAACGGTTCGATTGCCGGAACGAGAGGGCGGGATGTTGCACACTCATCTCCACCGGCACGCCACTGGAGGAAGCAGCTTCCGACCGCGATGGAATGTAGAGCGAACCCAGCGAGTATTGGTTCTGCCCGTCGGGAAGTTCCAGCGATGCCGCCAGCAATTCACTCACCGTGCCTTTCTGGGCAGCCTTGCTCCAGACAAAAAGGTTCTTGGATGCACGCGTGAAGGCTACATAGAGCAGATTGAGGTTGTCCACCCACAGTTGCAACCGCTCTTGGAGATAATCGGCACGGTAAACGGACTCCGCCATGAGCGTCGAATAGGTCACCGGTACCAAATCAATCCGATTGAAGGGTGCCTGTTTAGGCGTGCACCATACCAGTTGTCCGGTGGTTTCGTTTTCGAGTTTC
Organism: Prevotellaceae bacterium; assembly: GCA_031262785.1. Classification (GTDB taxonomy): domain Bacteria; phylum Bacteroidota; class Bacteroidia; order Bacteroidales; family Bacteroidaceae; genus Bacteroides. The sequence goes on along the minus strand of JAISHB010000018.1, from coordinate 13,456 downwards.
CAATCGCAAAACGGCACCAGCACGGTGTGAAACTCCAATCCCTTCGACTTGTGAATGGAAAGGATGCGAATGCCTTCCACATCTCCTCCGGGGATGGTTTTAGACGCCAACTTCTCTTCCCAATACCGAACAAACGAGGCAATGTCCGAAGCGTGCGTTTGCACATACTCGGTCACGGCATCGAAGAAAGCAAACAGATAGGCCTCTTGCTTGGGGATGCGCGCCAGTTCCAGCCGCTCGTAGAGCGTTTCGACCAGCTCATACAACGGCAATCCCCAGAGTTGTGCCAACGGCAACCGCTCGGACAAAACCGTTTCGCCCAATGCCGCACGCGCTACACTGTCGGTGGGATCGGCCAGATAGCGCAATGCCTCCACAAGGAGACAAAGTGCCTGCGAGGCATCCAGCCGGAAGGCTTCATCCGAGACGATGGGAAGGTGTAGCTCCTGCTCTACGTAGTCGGCAATGAGCGGGATATTCTTGTTCTTGCGTACCAGTATCGTGAGGTCGTCGGCGCGAATACCGGCGGCCATCAGGTGCTCAATCTCTTGCCCGAGTGCAAGGAGTGTTTGTTGCACGTAGTCGTGTTCGTCGTCGGGTTGTAGGAAACAGACACTGACGTAGCCCTGATGATCGGACTGCGGCGATACTTGCTCCACATCGGCATAGGCACGAAGCAACGGCAAGCAGTGTTCCTGCAATTCGTCGAAATGCTTCTCGTTGAGCCAGGCAACGGCGGCCGTGAAGAGTGAGTTGTTGAAACGGATGATGTTCTCCTGGCTGCGACGGTTGGTTTGCAGTGTCTCCACCCGAATGGGGAAAGGAAACTTTTCGGACGAAGAGGCAGCACTTCCCAGTTCGTTTAGAATTCGCCAGTCGCCATTGCGCCAACGGTAGATGGATTGCTTCACATCCCCCACAATCAGGCTGTCCGCTCCTTGCGACAATCCCTCCGTGAGCAGAATGCGAAAGTTATCCCATTGCAACCGGCTGGTATCTTGAAATTCATCCATCATCACATTCCGAATGGAGGCTCCTATCTTCTCGAAAACAAACGATGAGTCGGCATCACCCACCACGCGGTGCAGCAAGGCATTGGTGTCCGAAAGCAGAAACCGGTTCTTTTCGTAATTGAGCAAACGTACCTCTTGGTCGATATGCACCAACAGCTGCAATTTATTGAGATGCTGCAGCGACAAGCGGCAACTGTTCACCAAGCGGTTGTTGCCGGAGCGATATGCCTCGGCCTCCTTGAGCAGCGGGATGAGTGTTTGCTGGGCCAACTGCCTGATTTCCGCCCCGCGGGGATGGTTTTTCTTCACCCATCGGGCGGCATCGTCCATGGCTTCGGTTACGCGGGTACCCAACACCTTCTTGTCGGACAAGATGCCCTTTGCTATCTTCAGGAAATAGCCGGCCACGCCATTTTTGCCATAAGCCAACTCCTCGGGGGTGAGTGCCTGCCGGGCGAGTGCCTCGCTAAAGCGTTCGGCAAAGGTTTTCATCTGCCCGAGCGCCTCTTGTTCCACCCCGCGCAACTCGTTGCGGTAGGTGCGCAGCAGGTTGGCATCGCGCAGTTGTTGGCGCAGGTTGTCACCGCGCTCCATATATCCTTCGTCGAAGATGTTGCGGCCAAACCGTTTGATTTCGTGCGAGACGTCCCACCGCTTGTCGTCGGCAATGCGTTCGCCGATGTATTCCAACAACCAGAGGAGTACGGGCGAGGTGGGCGTTAGTTTCTCGATGAGACTGTCGACCGCCTCGCTCAGTACGTCGGTATTGTTCAGTTCAATGGCCAGATTGGGAGTCAGTTCCAATTCGCGCGCCAGGTTACGCAGTACGGATTGGAAAAAGGAGTCGATGGTCTCGATGCGAAATCGGGAGTAATCGTGCAGCATGTAGTGAAGCGCCGTTCCTGCTGCCTGTCGAATGTCGTTGTCGGTCATCCCCGGTGCAGGCAACACCTGGGCAATGCGGCGAAGATAGGGTTCGGAGGCGGCGTGTCCCTTCCAAATGCCGTAGAGTTGCTGCAAGATACGTTCTTTCATTTCACCGGTGGCTTTGTTGGTGAAAGTTACAGCCAATATTTGCCGGTATGCGCCCGGATTTAATATCAGCAGCTTGATATATTCTACCGCCAGCGTGAAGGTTTTCCCCGAACCGGCAGATGCTTTGTAAACCAGCAGTTCCATGAGATGCTTATGATACCTTTCTTATATATATAGGAGACTTACGGGCAAAAAAAAAGGAGTACCGCTGTACTCCAACCTTTGTTAACCTTAAATCTAATACTATGAAAAACACGTTGCAAAGGTACGGTTCTTGCCATAACCTGCAAATTTTCAGCCCCTAAAAATCGCATTTATAACATCTTTTTTACTTTACACCGCTCCTTTTCATACTTCTTTGCAAATTACATCCCCCGCAAGACTCCTCCTCCGCAAATTTGGCTTCCTTACAAGTGTGGTAACGAGTTCAAATTCCCAATTTGGCTTCATTTCAAGTAGTGTAATGAGTTCACATTCCCGATTTGGCTTCATTACAAGTGTGGTAATGAGTTCAAATTTCCAATTTGGCTTCATTACAAGCGCTGTAACGACCTCAAATTTCCAATTTAGCTTCATTACAAGTATGGTAATGACCTCAAATTTCCGATGTGGCCTCATTACAAGTGTGGTAACGATGTCAAATCAATCAACTTTACATCATTACCCTACAAGTAATGGAATGCCACACAAAAAAAGAGCGTTTTTCCGAAACAATTTCAGTTTTCGGCTGTTTAATTTACGATCCTGCCGGAAGGGGCACGAGGCATACACGACCCTCTTTTCCGCTTGATCAAAATAGTATTCATTTAAAAGCACGCACATCATGAAGAAGTTCATTCGATTCACGCTCCGTCAGCTCAAAAGAGGAGCTTATTTCAATTTCATCACACAGTTCTACGCGCTGTGCATGGGCAACAAGCTGATTGCACAGAAGGCAGCGGCGGTTCTTGCCTTGCTGGCCGCAGCGATTGCACAGGTTGACCTGGCGCTGGCCATTCAGCGCAAGAGTGGGTATACCGAAGAAATCACCGCGCTCAATGCACAACGTCATGCATTCCTTGTCGCCCTGAAAGCGGCGGTCAAAGGATTTTTGGGCATTGCCTCCACCCAGGATGATGCCAAGGCCTTACTGCAGCTGTTCAAAGATTACGGCATCAAGCGAAGCATGCAAATTGATCAAGCTACCGGTCTGTTCACCAATCTGTTGGCCGATTTGCAAGGGAAGTTTGCTTCCGCCATCAAGGCGATGAACCTGCAAACCTTTGTAACCAACATGAAAGAGACGAACACCAAGTTGCAAAAAGCCGTCGAAGATCGTCTCGATGAAGCAAACAGCAACGGTACCGCCCGTCTCATGGAGGCTCGCAAAGAGGCGGACAACCTTTATCACCAGGTCATTGAATTCATCGAGTCGCTCGTGAGGGTGGAAGGCGAGGAGAAATACACCGAATTTATCGATCGGGCGAATACGCTCATCAAACACTATAAACAAGAGGTGCTCGGCCAGAAGGTTACCGAGAAGATACCCGGCAGCAACAATCCGGGCGACGACGAGGAAGAGCCGCCACAAGGCTAACCGGTGGCACGTTCCTCTTCCTCCGCCTGCCGCAAAGGCGGCTCATGCACAAAAAGATGCGTCTTCCCCGGGCGCATCTTTTTTAAATGTGAACGCGCAAGCTATTTTTTAATTAAATTTGCAGTTATACGGAACATTTGGCCTCTTATACTGTTTATAATGCATCTTAAAGCTTGAATTCGGTTAATTAAGGAGAATCGCAACTAAAAAGAGGTTAATCGGTGCGGAATGTTAATTAACGAATACTAATTTTGCCGTATGAAAAAGTCAACTATATGGATACTTGGCCTGGTCATGGCTCTTTCCTTTCTCAGTTTGCTCTATTTGCAAGTACGATATATCGAAGAGATGGTGAAGATGCGCAACGAACAGTTCGACGAATCGGTGAAGCGCGCCTTGATGGCTGCTTCGAAAGACGTGGAACTGGCCGAGGCCGACCGTTGGTTGCGGGAAGATCTCTCGGAAGCCGAAAAACGGGCATGGGAGCAAAGCTCGCTGGGCAAAGGACGTATGCAAACCCAACGGATTCAAATCACTTCACCGGACGGACACTCCAGTATGGAGCTGAAATCCTTCACCCAGTCGCCCACCAAACTGCCGCGTGCCATGATTTCCCGCAATCATGGAATCAAAACCATTCCGCAAACCTCGCGTTCGCTGATCGACCTGATCAAAAACCGCTATATCTACCAACGTGCACTCATGGACGAGGTGGCTTGGCAAATGGTTTATCAGGCCAGCGATAAACCCATCGAAGAGCGTATCAACTTCCGCTACCTGGATCAATACCTGAAATCGGGACTGGTGGACAACGGTATCGAACTACCCTATCACTTCAAGGTGGTAGACTGGACCGGACGGGAGGTGTATCGCTGTTCCGACTACAACGACGAGGGGAGCGAAACCACCTTCACCCAACCACTCTTCTTAAACGATCCGCCCGCCCGCATGAGCATGGTTAAGGTGCACTTCCCCGGCAAGAAAGATTATATTTTCGACAGCATCAGCTTCATGATACCCTCCATCAGCTTCACTTTCATTCTGCTGATCACCTTTACGTTCATCCTCTACGTCATCTTCCGGCAAAAGAAGGTGGCCGAGATTCGGAACGACTTCATCAATAACATGACGCACGAGTTTAAAACGCCCATCTCGACCATCTCGCTGGCTGCGCAGATGCTCAAAGATCCGGCCATGACGCAATCTTCGGCCATGTATCAGCACATCTCCACGGTCATCAACGATGAAACCAAACGACTCCGGTTCCAGGTGGAGAAAGTGCTGCAAATGTCGATGTTTGACCGGCAACGGGCTATCCTGAAGATGAAAGAGATTGATGCCAACGAACTGATCACCGGCGTGGTCAATACCTTCACCCTGAAGGTGGAACGGTACAACGGCACCATCGATTCGGAACTTCATGCCGCCGATCCCATCATCTTCGCCGACGAGATGCACCTGACCAACGTTATCTTTAACCTGATGGACAACGCCGTGAAATATAAAAAGGCCGACACCAACCTCCAATTGGTGGTGAAGACCTGGAATGATTCGGGCAAACTGATGATTTCCATTCAAGACAACGGCATCGGCATTAAACGCGAAGACCTGCGCAAGATTTTCGACCGGTTCTATCGCGTACACACCGGCAATCTGCACGATGTCAAAGGCTTCGGACTCGGGCTTTCGTATGTGAAGAAGATTATCACCGACCACAAGGGAAGCATCCGTGCCGAAAGCGAAATCAATGTAGGAACTAAATTTATAATATCATTACCTTTACTTAAAAATTAGAAATCATGGATGAGAAATTGCGTATTTTACTCTGCGAAGATGATGAAAATCTTGGCATGTTGTTGCGGGAATACCTGCAAGCAAAAGGTTATAGTGCCGAACTGTATCCCGATGGCGAAGCCGGCTTTAAGGCTTTCCTCAAAAACAAGTATGATTTGTGCGTGCTGGACGTGATGATGCCCAAAAAAGACGGCTTCACACTGGCACAAGAGATTCGCGCCACCAATACCGAAGTCCCCATCATCTTCCTTACGGCTAAAACGCTCAATGAAGACAAGGTGGAAGGCTTCAAAATAGGGGCGGACGACTACATCACCAAACCCTTCAGCATGGAAGAGCTGACCTTCCGCATCGAAGCCATTGTCCGACGGGTGTGCGGCAAAAAGAACAAGCAGAGCAACATCTATAAGATAGGCTCGTTCACGTTCGACACCCAGAAACAGATTCTCTCCTCGCCCGATGGCCAGACCAAACTCACCACCAAAGAATCGGAACTCTTAAGTTTGTTGTGTGCGCATGCCAATGAAATCTTGCAGCGCGACTTTGCCTTGAAAACCATCTGGATTGATGATAACTACTTCAATGCCCGCAGCATGGATGTCTATATCACCAAGCTGCGCAAGCACCTCAAAGACGATCCTTCTATCGAGATTATCAATATCCATGGCAAAGGCTATAAACTGATTACGCCCGACGAAGATTAAGCATCCGGGGTGATACCTTATATATATAGGTCACCCGCTGCCGGAAGCCTGTCGGATGGTAGTAAAAAAGAAAGGAGTTGTAGTGTGAGGCTACAACTCCTTCTTTTGATTAATGTGTGTGCTTCTTAGTCTGCGAAGCGTTTGTTCAGGACGATATAGGATACCAGCCCAACAATCAGCAGGACGGCCGATGTACCCAGTAAGGCGTTGTTATCTGCCTTACCTGCAAAGAAGTAATAAATAAGCAGCACGGCTCCAATCAAGACTAATATCAGTCCCAGACTTTTCAATAAACCTTTCATGATGTGTATTTTTAATAGTTATTGTATTTCTTATAGTACAAACTTCAGCGGCAAAGGAACGCATTATTCTTTAAACAGCCGAAACATTTTAGTAAATAAAGCATAAATGGGGCGAGAGGCTTCATCCTTTGGTGTTTTGGAAGATAGCTCTGAGTACTTCCTGGCTCACATCCAAGGCTTGGGGTGTAACTCCTTCGAGGGCTTCTTGCAGGGTTTGTTCGGCCACCCGACGCGTTTCCGGTTCCAACTTCTTTCCCTCTTTGGTTAGATGAATGCGGTTGGCACGACGGTCGGAAGCATCGGAAATGCGAACCACCAGATGTTGGCGTTCCATGTTATCGATCAGGCGCGTCATGCTCGGTTTGTCTTTGTAGGTTGCATTACACAATTCCTGCTGTGTCACTCCGTCGCGCTCCCATAGATAGATGAGTACGGTCCACTGTTCCGGAGTGATTTCCAATCCGTTTAAGCGGAAGTTACGCGAAAGTTTCCGGTTTATAGAGGCCGATACCTTGCCGTTTAAGATGGCGAAGATAAGGCGGATGTCAAATTTGTAAGGGTCTACCATCCTATTACTTGCTTAAACAACTGCACAAAGGTACTTTTCTTCCCGCACATAACCTACATCGCAAAGAAAAAAGGTGTGAAAGTTTGGTGGTGAGAGGAAAAGCATTACCTTTGCCGCGATTTTTTCAAAACGAATCAATTATTCATCTATTTATTTAATCAAGTATGAACCAATACGAAACCGTTTTCATTTTAACTCCCGTTTTATCTGATGCACAGATGAAGGAAGCGGTAGACAAATTCAAAAGCATTCTTATCGCCGAAGGTGCCGAGATTGTGAATGAAGAGAACTGGGGACTTAAGAAGCTGGCATATCCTATCCAGAAGAAGTCCACCGGTTTCTACCAACTGATCGAGTTCAATGCGCCGCCAACGGCCATTGACAAGCTGGAAATTAACTTTCGCCGCGACGAGCGTGTCATTCGCTTCTTAACCTTTAAGCAAGACAAATACGCCGCCGAATATGCAGCGAAACGCAGGAATTTGAAATCAACCCCTTCAACGACTAATCAGGAGGCATAATCATGGCACAATCTCAATCGGAAATCAGGTATCTCACCCCGCCCACCATGGACGTGAAGAAGAAAAAGTATTGCCGCTTCAAGAAGAACGGCATTAAGTATATCGACTACAAAGACCCCGAGTTTTTGAAGAAGTTCCTCAACGAGCAAGGGAAGCTGTTGCCCCGCCGCATCACCGGCACTTCGCTGAAGTTTCAACGCCGCGTGGCACAAGCCGTTAAGCGCGCCCGCCACCTGGCTTTGCTGCCTTACGTAACCGACATGATGAAGTAATTAAGGAGGAAGAAAGTATGGAAATTATATTAAAAGAAGATATTGTCAACCTGGGATATAAGAACGACATCGTCACCGTGAAATCGGGCTACGGTCGCAACTATCTCATCCCCACGGGCAAGGCCGTGATTGCCTCCCCTTCCGCCAAGAAAGTGTTGGCCGAAGACCTCAAACAACGCGCCCATAAGCTGGAGAAGATTAAGAAAGACGCCGAAGCGGTAGCCGCCAAGTTGGAAGGCGTATCCCTGACGATTGCCACCAAGGTAAGTTCGACCGGTACCATCTTTGGTTCGGTAGGTAGCCTCCAGCTGGCCGATGCCCTGGCCAAGCTGGGACATGAGGTCGATCGGAAAATCATTGTGGTGAAAGACCCCGTTAAAGAGGTAGGTCACTACAAAGCCACCGTCAAGCTTCACAAGGAAGTCTCCGTTGAGATTCCCTTCGAGGTGGTTGCCGAAGAAGCATAGTCATTGCTTTACATAAGTTTAGTTTGTCACCCGGGCTTTCCCAAGCGGAAGTTCGGGTGTTTTTATAACAGTACGTATGACCCTTAGTTTTCACATCGAATACCGTACCCGCTGGGGTGAAACCGTTTGCCTGCGGGGCAACCTCCCCGAGCTGGGCAGCCACACCGCAGAGGCCATCGCCCTGCATACGTCCGACGGCATCCACTGGTCACTCACCCTCGAGGTGGAGGCTCCGGCCGACGGTCTCGTTCGGTATCGCTATCACCTGATGCGCGGGGAGGAGACGGTGCGCTCGGAGTGGGACGGCGTGCCCCGCAGCCTCCATCTCGGCGAGGCTCAAAGGCACTACCGCTTGCTCGATGCCTGGAAGGAGCGTCCCGCTCACAGCTACTTCTACTCCTCGGCGTTCACCCGGGCGTTGCGGGCGCATCCCCAGGGGGAAGCCGTGCCTCCCTCGCCGTGCGGGGGAACGCATCCCCAGGGGGAAGCCGTGGCTCCTTCGCCGTGCGGGGGGACGCATCCCCAGGGGGAAGCCGTGCCTCCTTCGCCGTGCAGGGGATGGAGGTTGGGGGCGTATGCCCCCGACATCGACCGGGAGCATGGCTTGGCCCTCGCGGGCAATCAGCCGGCATTAGGAAGCTGGGGGGAGGAGGGCGTCGTCTGCCTGAGTGATGCCCGCTTCCCGCTGTGGCAGGTGGAGCTGGATGCGGAGGCACTGACCTTCCCCGTCGAATATAAGTTTGTGCTCTACCACCGCGCCACCCGTCGCATCGTGGCCTGGGAGGAGGGGGATAACCGCGTGATGAGTGATCCGGATATTGCCGAGGGGCAGACCCTGGTCACCACCGCGCTGCCGGTCTCCTTCGCGCTGCCGCTATGGAAGGGAGCAGGCGTGGCCATCCCTCTCTTCTCGCTCCGTTCGGAGCAGAGCTTGGGCATCGGCGATTTGGGCGACTTACGGCAACTGATAGCCTGGGCGGCCGACTGCGGACAGCGGGTGGTACAGCTGCTGCCGGTCAACGACACCACGCTGCGGCATACGTGGACCGACTCCTATCCCTACAATGCCCTCTCCATCTACGCCCTGCACCCGCTCTACTTGGATGTGCGGCAGCTCCCCCCCCTGGACGACGCGGCCGAGGCCGCCCGCTTCCGGGAGGAAGGCCGGAGACTCAACGCCCTGCCCCTGCTCGACTACGAGGCGGTGAGCCGGCTCAAGCGAGCCTACCTTCACCGGCTCTACCGGCAGGAGGGTGTCCAGACGCTGGTCTCGGCGCCGTTCCGCCGTTTCTTTGGGGAGAACCGCGGGTGGTTGCAGCCCTATGCCGCCTTCTGCTACCTGCGCGATGCCTACGGCACGCCCGACTTTCATGCTTGGCCGGAGCACAGCCGTTACCAGGCTGAGGAGATCGAGCTGCTCTGCCGCGCCGACTCGCCCCACTACCCCGAGGTGGCGCTGCACTACTTCGTGCAATACCACCTGCACTGCCAGCTGCAGGGTGCCCGCGACTATGCCCGCCGGCGGGGCGTGGTGCTCAAGGGAGACGTGCCCATCGGCATCAGCCGGCACAGCGTGGAGGCCTGGAGTGAGCCTCACTACTTCCACTTCGATACCCAAACCGGTGCGCCGCCCGACGACTTCGCCCCCCACGGGCAGAACTGGGGCTTCCCCACCTACAACTGGGAGGCGATGGCACGCGACGATTACGCCTGGTGGCGGAAGCGTTTGACCAAGATGGCCGACTATTTCGATGCCTACCGCCTCGACCATATCCTGGGCTTCTTCCGCATCTGGGAGATTCCCGGGCACGCTGTGCACGGCCTGCTCGGACAGTTCGCCCCCGCCCTGCCGGTGAGCGCCGGGGAGATAGAGCGGTGCGGAATGACCTTCGATGCCCAGCGCCTGCTGCAGCCCCTCATCGACGAGGCGCTCTTAGAGGAGCTGTTCGGAGTGCAGGCCGGGGCCGTCAAAGAGAGCTATCTGGAGCCTGTCGATTCTTCGGAGGCTCCCCTCACCTACCGGATGCGCCCGGCCTACCGCACCGAACGCCAGGTGCAGCAGCACCTGGGAGGCCGCACCGATGCCGCCGCAGCGCGCCTGCGGGAAGGTCTTTATAAGCTCTTGGCCAACGTCCTGTTCGTGCCCGACCGCACTCAGGCCGATGCCTACCACCCGCGCATCGCCGTGCAGCAGGAGCAGACCTACCGGAGCCTGCCGCCCCGGGAGCAGGCGGCCTTCGATGGCCTCTACGAGGAGTACTTCTATCACCGCCACAACGACTTCTGGCGCAGGAGCGCGATGGGGAAGCTCCCCCGCCTTTTGGAGGCGACCGGTATGCTGGTGTGCGGCGAAGACTTGGGGATGATCCCCGACTGCGTTCCGCAGGTGATGAACGAGCTGCACCTGCTCTCGCTCGAGGTGGAGCGCATGCCCAAGGTGCCCGGCCAGGCCTTCGGCCGTCCGGCCGACTACCCCTACGCCTCGGTCTGCACCACCTCGACGCACGACCTCTCCACCCTGCGCGGTTGGTGGGAGGAGGAACCCCAGCTGCGTGCCCGCTACTACCGCGAGGTACTCGGCGGCCGGGGCGAGGTGCCGGAGACGGCCACGCCCGAGGTGTGTGAGGCCATCCTGTGCCGGCAGTTGCAGGCAGGCTCCATGCTCTGCATCCTCCCCCTGCAAGACTGGCTCTCGATAGATGCACAGCTGCGGAGTGCCGATGCCGCGGGCGAGCGCATCAACGTCCCCTCCGACCCGCATCACTACTGGCGCTGGCGGATGCACCTGACCCTGGAGCAGCTGCGGGCGGCCGACACCCTGAACCGCCGGATACGGGAACTCATTGACATGTACCGATAAAGAAAAAGGGATGCGAATAGTTCGCATCCCTTTTTGGTGGGTTTGGCTTCCTCCCTCGGGTGAGCCACCCTTAACCGCTCGGGTTGGTCACCCTTAACCGCTCGGTTAAGCCACCCTTAACCGCTCGGGTTGGTCAGGCTTAACCGTTCGGGTTGGTCAGGGCTAACCCTGAGGGGGTTCGTCGGGGTCCGGCGTAGGGGTGCCGGTACCGATAAAGACGGTTTGGACAGCGCTGCGGGGCGCTTTCAGCATCCCCCCGTTTGCGTTACTCTGCGTAGTCACCTTCAGCTCATACTCCCCGTTGGGTAGTCCGGAGGGAATCACGAAGGCAAGCTTGGAGGCGGTGTTCTGCGAGAACATGTCGGGCGAGACCTTGACCGTCTTGCCGGTGGTCACGTTGCGCAGGGTCACCCCCACCGACGGGTCGGTGCCGGCCACCTGTATGCTCTTGCCGGTGAAGACCGCCGGCTTGCCCGAGGAGACCGCATTGCGCTGTTCGCTGCCCCGCGTGGCGGCGGCACTCACACTGTTGATGTAGATGGGAAGGCTCTGCTCGGAGGTGATGTTGATGTGGATGTTGTTCTCCATGATCTGGCCGAGGCTGCGGCTCTGAGAGAAGTTGATGTGCGCCTTGTTGCGGTTGTAGTTCCACACGCCTTTCTCGACGATGCCCGTGTAGCCTACGCTGGCTTGGAACAGCTCGGTGTTCAGGCGTTTGCCGCCCAGGAGCAACTCGCGCATGGTGCGCATGAGCACGTCGTAACACATGCCCAGGTTCTCGGGTTCTAACCCGGGGTTTTTACTGATAGCTTCGGCCAGGATGTCGTCGCGATTGAGGCTTTCGGTCGGAAGCGGACGGGCGATGTAATCGGAATTATCGCCCGGGGTGAGGGTGTTGTCCGTTAGCTGGACAAACAACTCATACTTTTTGTCTATTTCCATACTTCTAATGGCGTTAAGAGGGTTAATTAATAGTTTATATGTTTCGCTTCGAAACGGGCGCGAAGTTGGGAAAAGCTTCCCGGGTGGCCAAGCGTTTGTCCGGTTTTAACACTAAAAAAACACCGGCCCCAGCTTTGGATAGCTGAGGCCGGTGGGTAGCGGGTTGTTCCGTTAGTCTCGGGAAAGCTCGTCCTGCACCACGGCCATCATCCCTTCTACTTGAGCCAATGCCAACATGCGGCCGTGGAACGAATACCCCGGGTTGTAGCCCTTGGTCTCGTCGCCCAGGATGGTGCGGCCGTGGTCGACGCGCATGGGCAGGCGGGGGTTCTCACGCTCGAAGATGCGAATCAACTCGATGAGGTGGGCGCGGCCGCCCAGGTGCGAACTCTCCATAAAGTTGCCTCCGGGGAGTACCTCGGTGCTGCGCAGGTGGACGAAATGGATGCGGGAGGCAAAGCGACGCGCCAGCACCCGGGTGTCGTTCTGCTCGCCGGCACTGAGCGACCCGGCACAGAAGGTCAGGCCGTTGTGCGGGTTGTCTACCGCCTGCAACAGCCAGCCTATGTCGGTCTCGTTGGTCACGATACGCGGCAAGCCCAGCACCTGGAAAGGGGGGTCGTCGGGGTGTATGCACAGGTTGACTTTGTACCCCTCACACACCGGTATCACGGCGGTCAGGAAACAGCGTAGATTCTCGCGCAACGCCTGGCGGTCGATGCCGTTGTAGTGATCCAGCAGCTCGCGGAAGAGGCTGACCGGATCGCGGTCGGCCTCTGTGATATTGCCGCTGACAAAGCCCTGGGTCTTGACGATGATGCTCTCGATGAGTTCCTGCTTTTCGGCCTGGGTAATGTGCTTGTCCAGCTCGGCCACATTCTCCAGGTCCATCGGGGAATAGTCGAGCGTAGCCCCCTCGCGCTGCAGGATGCGCAGGTCGAAGTAGGCAAAGCGGGTGCGGTCGAAGTAGAGCGACGAGGAGCCGTCCGGCCACGGGTGGTAGAGGTCGGTACGTATCCAGTCGATAACGGGCATGAAATTGTAGCATACCGTGCGGATACCGCACCGTCCCAGGTTGGCCAAACTGGTGCAGTAGTTGCCAATGAGCCGCTCGCGGTCGGCACCGCCATACTTGATGGCTTCGGCCACCGGCAGGCTCTCTACCACCGACCATCTCAGGCCGGCCTCCTCGATGTACGATTGGAGGTCGCGGATGGCCTCCACGCTCCAGACTTCTCCGTTAGGCACCTCGTGCAAGGCAGTGACAATGCCTTCCACGCCAATCTGCCGCAGCATTTGTAAGGTGATGGGGTCCTTCTTGCCGAACCATCTCCAGGTCTTCTCCATAAGGCGGGGATTCGGGGGGGTTAGAGGATGGACTTGACGGTTTCGAGCATCCCCT
>JAISHB010000009.1 GCA_031262785.1 Prevotellaceae bacterium | reverse complement strand
CTCAAGCTCGACGGCACAGCCGCCAATGCCAAGTTTCTACTCGATATTTTCAAAGACTACGGCATCAAGCGGGGTATGCAACTCGATAGGCTCACCGGATTGTTTGCCAATCTTATCGGCGATTTGGAAGGAAAGGCAGCCGCAGCCATTCAGGCACTCGGTCTGCAAGATTTAGTCAAGAACATCAAGCAGAGTCAGGAGGAACTCCGGCAGCTCTCCAAAGAACGATTGGATGAGGCCAATGCCGACGGCATTGCCCGCCTGAAAAAGGCGCGCGCCAAGGCTGACAAGGCCTATCACGATTTTACCGACATGGTCGAGGCGCTGGCACTGCTCGGAGGCGATGCCGCCTACACCGACTTCATCGACCGCGCCAACACCGAAATCAAGCACTACAAGCAAGAGGTGCTCGGTCAGAAGGTCACCGACAAGAAACCCGGTAACGAGGACAACCCCGACCAGAACGGGGGAGACGATGATGATGATGTGCCGCAAGGGTAGGCGGCACATCGGAAAAAAGAGACCTAAAAGATCCGCACTTGTTTACTTATCTGTTATCTTTGTGCCGCAAATGTGTATTGTATGGATAAGAACCGTGTGTATATTCGTCAAATAGTAGTGTATGGCGACTACTTTAAAGCATTCAAAAAGACCCTATCCAGAGAGGTATTGCGCAAAATCTACCAGATCTTCATGTATATCATGACACAGGAGCACATACCAGCCAAGTATTTTAGCTCCATTGTTGGTGTGCAAGGTTTGTTTGAGATACGTGTGGAAGAGAGAGGTAATATCTATCGCATATTCTGCTGTATGGATGAGGAAAATCTGGTGGTACTGTTTAACGGTTTTCAGAAGAAAAGCCAAAAGACGCCTGTCGAAGAGATTGCGCGTGCCACGCGGATAATGAAAGCGTATTTTCAACAAAAGAATAAGGAGAACTGAACATGAATAAGCAAGTATCACATGCCCCTCAAAGCATCACCCCTATTGAGGAACTGATTGCAGAAGACTTCGGCGCCTCGGGTACCCCCGAGCGAAGCGAGTTTGACAGCAGTTGCGAAGCATTCATCTTGGGCGAACAACTGAAAGCCGAACGGCACAAGGCCGGCATGACGCAAGAACAGTTGGCGCTTAAGATAGGGACCAAGAAGAGCTATATCTCGCGTATTGAAAACGGACATGCAAACGTACAACTCTCTACCCTGTTTAAGATCTTCCAAGGGCTTGGACGGAAGATTAGCTTTACAATCATGTAGAATTCCCACTACTATATACTACCTTTACCCGCCAACTCCCATCGTGGCATCACAAGCAATGAACTCCCGGCCAGATTGTTGTCGGAAATCGAAAAAATGGCCGGGTAATGATTGTACTCTTTTTACCGGAAAACTAATACATCGGGCGGCTACACCGCAATACTAAAAAGCTCCCCTTCCCGACGACGGGAAGGGGAGCTTTTAGATTATCCGAGTGTGTGTCGGAATCAGAATTGGAAGAACCCTTTGGCGTTGTAATAGCTGATGTCTTCAATCATCTGACGCACACGCTCCATCTCCTGGACGGGTATTTCGCCGTTTTCGATGTCGCGTCCCACCAAGTTGCACAACGTGCGGCGGAAATATTCGTGACGGGGATAGGAGAGGAACGAGCGCGAGTCGGTGAGCATGCCCACAAACCGGCTGAGCAGTCCCAACACCGAAAGGGCGTTCATCTGTTTCTCCATGCCGTCTTTCTGATCGAGGAACCACCAGCCCGAACCAAACTGACTCTTGCCCGCCACACTGCCGTCCTGGAAGTTGCCCAGCATGGTGGCAATCACTTCGTTGGCGCACGGGTTGAGATTGTAGAGAATGGTCTTGGTGAGCTTGCCTTCGGTGTTGAGGCGGTCGAGGAACTTGGCTAATTGCTTGGCGGTGGTGAACTCACCGATGGAGTCGAAGCCGGTGTCGGGGCCGAGTTGCTTGAACATCTTGGTGTTGTTGTTGCGGATGGCGCCGTAGTGGAACTGTTGGGTCCATCCTTTCTCCCAATCCATCTGGCCGAAGATAACCAACATGGCCGATTTAAATTTCAGCACCTCTTCGTGGGTCAGGACGCTACCGCCGTACACCTTATTAAAGATGGCGCGAATTTGGGCATCGGTATAATCCTCGGCGTAGAACTCCTCAATGCCGTGGTCGGAGAGCTTGCAGCCCTGTGCGGCGAAGAAGTCGTGGCGGTTGCGCAGTGCCTCCAGCATATCCTCGAAGGTGGAGATGGGTTTGCCGCTGGCCTGCGAGAGCTTCTCCATGTAGGCGCGGAAGTCGGCGGGCACCTCTACGGCCATCGCCTTGTCGGGACGCCACGTGGGGAGCATCTTCACCTCGAATCCGCTTTCGCGGGTGCGGATGTGGTGCTCGAGCGAATCCACGGGATCGTCGGTGGTGCAGACCACCTCCACACGGTAGCGACGCATCATGCCTCGTGCCGAATATTCGGGCGTGGATAGCTTGGCGTTGCACTCGTCGTAGATTTCGCGGGCGGTGGTCGGGTTGAGCAACTTGTTGATGCCGAAGGCGGTCTTTAGTTCGAGGTGCGTCCAGTGGTAGAGCGGATTGCGCAGGGTGTAGGGAACGGTTTGTGCCCACTTCTCGAATTTCTCCCAGTCGGTGGTGTCCTTGCCGGTGCAGTAGCGCTCGTCGATGCCGTTGGTGCGCATGGCGCGCCACTTGTAGTGATCGCCTCCCAGCCAGATTTCGGTGAGCGACTTGAATTGGTAATCGTCGGCCACCATTTGGGGAATCAGGTGGCAGTGATAGTCGATGATGGGCATCTTGGCCGCATGTTCGTGGTATAACTTCTGTGCCGTATCTGTTTGCAGCAGGAAGTTTTCATCCATAAAATTTCTCATATTCGAGTGTCTTTATTGTATATAAATAGGTGAATGATTCTTTTTAGGTTTATTAACCGTTATCGAACACAAAAGTATTCATTATCATTGGTGAAGCAAAAGTATTCGTATCTTTGCGAGCAAAATTTGTAATATTTAAGTTTTAGCCACTCTTTCGGTGAGCCTTCAACTAAAGATACGAATGGAAAACAAGAGTTACACCATTAAAGACATAGCCCGCATGGCCGGTGTATCGGCCGGTACGGTGGACAGGGTGTTGCATCATCGCGGAGATGTTTCCCTCTCGAGCTATGCCAAGGTGCAGGAGGTGCTCGATGCGATTGATTATCACCCCAATATGTTTGCCATCGGTTTGGCGGCCAAACGTGCCTACCGCATTGCTTGCGTGATTCCGGCCTATGTGGCGGCCGACTATTGGTCTTCGGTGGCGCAGGGCGTGCGGCGTGCGGCCGAGGAGTTGCAGCCGTTCAATGTGACGGTTGACTTCTTTCCCTATACCTATGCCCTGGAGGCTTCGTATGCCGATGTGTGCGACCGGCTGTCGGAAGAAGCGGTGGATGCGGCGCTGATTGCCCCCAACTTCACCGAGCCGACGCGCAGGCTCGCTACCCGGCTGGATGACCGCCGGATTCCCTACCTTTTTGTCGACTTCAACATGGAGCATACCCATCCGCTCTGCTACATTGGTCAAGACTCGCGTCAAAGCGGATACCTTGCCGCCAAACTGCTGATGCAAAGCTACGAACCGGGCGAAGAGCTGGTCATTTTCCAGCACAACCAGAAGGAGAATCCCGCCGAGATTCAGATGCAACGTCGCCTCGAGGGCTTCATGCACTATCTGGGGGAACACTTCGACCATCTCACGCTGCATCACGTACTATTAAATAAGGAGGATGCCTCCTCTAACCATGTGCTGCTGGATGCCTTCTTCGGGGCGCATCCCCGCGCCTTGCTGGGGGCGGTGTTCAACTCCCGCATCTATCAGGTGGCCGGCTACCTGCGGGAGGCCGGTCGGAAGATGCACGCCCTGTTGGGCTACGACCTGCTGGAGGAGAATGTGAAATACCTGCGGTCGGGAGAGATTGACCGGCTGATAGGACAGCGCCCCGGGTTGCAGGGCTATTGCGGGGTGAAGGCCTTGAGCGATCATGTCGTCTTCAAGCGGGCGGTCACTCCGGTGAAATACATGCCGATCGATATCCTGCTACCCGAGAATATCGACTTCTACTTTGAGTTTGAATAAATCATTCGCATATATTAATCGTTTAAAACCCCATTAAAATGAAACCATTAAACAAACAAACGGCTCCCAAGAGCGAACGTCCCGAACGTATCATCCAATTTGGCGAAGGCAACTTCCTGCGCGCCTTTGTAGATTGGATAGTCTACAACATGAACCAGAAGACCGACTTCAACAGCAGTGTGGTGGTGGTACAACCCATTGAGAAGGGCATGGTAGAGATGCTCAGTGCCCAGGATAACCTCTACCACGTCAACCTGCAAGGCTTGGACAAAGGCCAGACGGTAAACAGCCTGACGCTGATCGATGTCATCAGTCGTTCGTTGAACCCCTACACCCAGCACGAGGCCTTTATGAAGCTGGCCGAGCAGCCCGAGATGCGCTTTGTTATCTCCAACACCACCGAGGCGGGAATCGCCTTCGACCCCACTTGCAAGCTCGAGGATGCCCCCGCCTCCTCCTACCCGGGCAAGCTCACGCAGCTGCTCTATCACCGCTTCAAGACCTTTGGCGGCGACCGGGGCAAAGGCCTGATTATCTTTCCCTGCGAGCTGATCTTCCTCAACGGTCACAAGCTCAAGGAGACCATCTACCAATACATCGAACTCTGGCAGCTGGGCGAGGAGTTTAAAACCTGGTTTAGCGAGGCCTGCGGCGTCTATGCAACGCTGGTCGACCGCATCGTACCGGGCTTCCCCCGCAAGGATATTGCCGCCATCAAGGAGAAGCTGCAATACGACGACAATCTGGTGGTGCAGGCCGAAATCTTCCACCTCTGGGTGATTGAGGCTCCCGCGGAGATAGCCCGCGAGTTTCCCGCCGACCAGGCCGGGCTTAACGTGCTGTTCGTCCCCTCCGAAGCGCCCTATCACGAACGGAAGGTGACGCTGCTGAACGGTCCGCACACCGTGCTCTCGCCCGTGGCCTACCTCTCGGGGGTGAACATCGTCCGCGAGGCCTGTGAGCATCCCGTCATCGGACAGTATATAAATAAGGTGATGTTCGGGGAGCTGCTCGAAACCCTCAACCTTCCCAAGGAGGAACTCCGGCAGTTTGGCCGCGACGTACTGGAGCGTTTCAACAACCCCTTCGTAGACCATGCCGTGACCAGCATCATGCTCAATTCGTTCCCCAAATACCAAACGCGTGACCTGCCCGGCCTCAAAGTCTACCTGGAGCGTACCGGTGAGTTACCCAAGGGCTTGGTGCTCGGACTGGCCGCCATCATCACCTACTACAAGGGCGGGGTACGCGCCGACGGAGCGCCCATCACCCCGAACGATGCCCCCGAAATCATGCAGCTGCTCACCGACCTCTGGGCAACGGGCTGTACCCGCCGGGTAGCCCAAGGCGTGCTGGCGGCCACCTCCATCTGGGGCGAAGACCTGGGCGGGATTGCCGGCCTGAGTGAGGCGCTCGAGGGCTACCTGAACAGC
>JAISHB010000043.1 GCA_031262785.1 Prevotellaceae bacterium | reverse complement strand
CATAACCGGTGGAGTAGTTTGATGGCACGCTCGGTGCCGAAATAGTATTGCGTGGTGATTTGTATATATTGCAGTTTCCGCACCAATGTGGGAAGATCGATGTAGTCTCGCATGTAACGTGGAAGAGTATCATGAGGGTATTTCGGCTTGTCGTCGGCAATATTCACTTACATCATCTACTGCATCCTCGATGGAAAAGAGATGCTCTACATCGTAGCTCTTGTTCAGAAACTCAATGCCGCGATGTAGCTTCAAATAGAGATACGCCTGTTGCGTCGTGAGGTGGTGCGTCCGGGCAAATTCGCCGATCACAATCACCATATACTCCACCTTGTCGGCGATGGGAACACCGATGTGGGCAGCTTGCTGTTTGGCGAAGTCATTGTTTCTATCAATATAATGAGTGGGATTCGTCATAACTAATCCGTTTATTTTTAACCTGAATGGATGTTTGAACACCGTTTGCAAAGCTACGCAAAAGTTTTGTATAATCATGGAATCGGAAACAACAGTATCGGCAAACCCTTACATCGATCTCACATCATATTAAAGTCGTTGCTACAGATACGAATAGTGATCTCTGCAGGCGTGCTATTCTTTCAATTCTGCGTATCTTTGGTGCGTTAATCGATTAAACAGTGTAAACGTATGAAAAAGAACCTCTTGGCAGCTTGTCTGCTGCTTGCCGTTGCCTCGACTGCCGAGGCACAAGTTGTGTATCACGATGCTTCGGTCTATCCGCTCTTGGGTAAAGCCACCGAAGCCACCCTCACCCGTTACGAGCGCCTGCCCGCCTCGTATGAACAGATCTCCCGCAAACCTTTAT
The DNA here is from genome assembly GCA_031262785.1 of Prevotellaceae bacterium. Classification (GTDB taxonomy): domain Bacteria; phylum Bacteroidota; class Bacteroidia; order Bacteroidales; family Bacteroidaceae; genus Bacteroides. The sequence goes on along the minus strand of JAISHB010000043.1, from coordinate 17,801 downwards.
GGGATTTGGGACGTAACAGCGCCGGACTGGCCGTCCGTTTTCGTTCCAATTCCACGCAGATTGTTGCCCGCTGGACGGTGCGCAGCAACTTTGGCATGAATCACATGACCGCCACCGGCGTGAAAGGGCTTGATCTCTATTGCCTGCAAGAGGGCAAGTGGCATTTTGCCGGAAGTGGTCGGCCGCAGGGACGCGAAAACCGTTCTACGTTGGTGCGTAACATGGAGACCGGCGAGCGGGAATACCTGCTCTTTCTTTCGCTCTACGACGGGGTGACGAAGTTGGAAATCGGGGTGGACTCTCTATCCACGCTCGAGCAACCGGCCGTCGACCTGCCGGTGCGCGAGAAACCGTTGGTGTTTTATGGTACCAGCATCTTGCAGGGGGGATGTGCCACGCGTCCGGGCATGGCGCACACCAACATTCTGGAGCGGTGGTTCAACCGCGAGTGCATCAATTTGGGATTTAGCGGCAATGCACTGCTCGACTTGGAGATAGCCGAGCTGATGGCCGGCGTGCCCGACCCGTCGATGTTTATCCTCGACTTTGTGCCTAACGCTACCGTCGAGCAGATGCGTGAGCGCGCCGTCCAATTCTACGACATCCTGCGCGCCAAACATCCCCACACGCCCATTCTCTTTGTGGAAGACCCCCGTTTCCCTCATGCCCGCTTCGATCAAAAGATAGCCCTCGAAATCAAAGAGAAGAATGAAGAGGTGGCCGCTGTCTTCGAGACGTTGAAGAAGCGCGGCGAGAAAAACATCTACTTCCTCTCCTCCAAGGATATGCTGGGCAGCGACGGTGAGGCCACCGTCGACGGGGTGCATCTGACCGACCTTGGTTTTATGCGCTATGCCGAGCTTCTCTATCCGTTGATAAAGAAGCGGGCACAGTGGTAACAACCGGGGTGATCGGTTGCCGGGCTGGTGCTACTTCATCTTGAGCACCAGCTTCACCCGCTCTTCTTCGATGTGCTCTTCCATCTCTGAGGTGAGTCCGCGGATGATGGCCAGGCTAATCAGGTCTGCCTCTTCTCCACCGGTGATACTGCCCAAGGTGCTGTTGCTGCTCAAGACAATTTCTACGGTGTCGCTCTTCTCGGAATAGTCGAGTTCGAGGTCGATGCCGTCGGCATCCACGATGGCCTGGTTGCGCCGACGTATCAACTCGGTCTCTTCGCTGGCGTTGAAGAAGGCCAGCTGCAGGCACTCTTCAATGAGGTGCAAGATGTTGGCCGTGCGTTGCGGGGTGAAGAGGTGTTTCTCGCAGAATGCTTCCACTTGTGCATTGAGGGCATACAAATCGTAGCCGGCCATGGCAATGTGGAACCGGAACGAGCGGATGCGGTTGATGAAGGCACGTGTCTTTTCGCGCTTGGGATGGTCGAAAATCTCTTCGGGCGTACCCTCTTCGTAGATGACTCCTTCGTCCATGTAGAAAATGCGGGTGGAGACGTCGTGGGCAAACTTCATTTCGTGTGTCACGATGGCCATGGTCATGCCCTCCTTGGTCAGGCGGCGGATTACGCCGAGCACTTCGCTCACCATCGTGGGGTCGAGTGCCGAGGTGGGTTCGTCGAAGAGGATGATTTCGGGATTCATCGACAGGCAGCGGGCAATGGCCACGCGTTGTTTCTGTCCGCCGGAGAGTTCGGAGGGAAAGGCCTCTTCCTTTTCCGACAATCCCACCATCTTGAGCAATTCACGTCCGCGTTCTTCGGCCTCCTGCCGATTCTGCTTCAATAGCTTGACCGGGCCGATGGTGAGATTCTCCAGTACCGTCAGGTGTTCAAACAGGTTGAAGTTCTGAAACACCATGCCCATCTTCCGGCGCAGCATCGGCACATTGGTCTTGGGCGCGAGGATGTCTTCGTTGTCGATGTAGATATGTCCGCCGCTTGGCGGGTCGAGCAGGTTGATGCAACGCAGGAAAGTACTCTTGCCGGTTCCCGAGGGGCCGATGATGGAGATGACTTCTCCCTTCTTTATTTCGGCATTCACGTCACGCAGCACCTGCAACTCGCCGAACTGTTTGGTTAGATGTTCTACCCGTATCATGATTTCTTCTTTTTAGAGAGTTTGCGCTTAGGATCGGTTCCGGCATCGAGGCGGTCGAGCAGAAGTGTGAATGCCCAAGCAATGAAAAAGTAAATAACGGCCACCAGTATGAGCGGGAAGAAGGCATCGAAGGTGCGGCTGCGAATGATGTCGCTGGCTTTGGTGAGATCTTCCACGGCAATATATCCCACGATGGAGGTTGACTTCACCAGTGAGATGAACTCTCCTTTATACACCGGCAACACACGGCGCACAGCCTGCGGCAAAATGATGTAGAGGAAGGTTTTGGCCTTGGTGAAACCCATCGCAATGCCCGCTTCGCTCTGTCCGCCCGGGATGCTCTCGATGGAGGTTCGGAACATTTCGGAGACGTAAGCGGCGAAGTTCATGGCAAAAGCAAAGATGGCTACCGGTATGGCGTTGATGTTCACCTTGGCAAAGATGACGTAATACATAATCATCAGCAGCACCAAGATGGGCGTGCCGCGTACCAGCGTGATGTATCCTTTGGCAAAGTTGTGGAACAGCGGATGCCGGTTCATCCGCAGGAAGCAGATACCTGCTCCCAGCAGCGTACCCAGCAGTGCGGCAAGCACAGAGATGATCAGTGTCACCCACAAGCCGTCGACAATCAGCATGTAGCGTTTCTCCTGCACAAGATTGCTCTCGAAGCTCTGCTTCAAGCTTTCCCAGAAGCCCGATGCTTCCCCGACCTGTGCGTCGTTATCGGAATAGGCGGCCATGTCGGCTTTGCGTGCCAGCATGTTGATGTCGCGCGTGCCGTAAGCTTCGGTTTGATCAATCATCTGCTTGCGTTCGTCGTTGATGACGAGGTTGGAGGCAATCACATCAATCTTTCCGGAGGTGAGTGCGGCAATGAGTCCGCCGAAGGGAATCTTTTCGATTTGTACGCGGTAGTTGTAGAGCGTGGCAAAATGGTAGATGATGGCAATGTCGGTTCCCACCAGTGCGCCGTCGCGAACAAAGGAAGCCGGCACATCTACACCGGTGGTTCCGATGCGCAACAGACCGGCGGTGCCGTTTCCGCCCACCGTGGGGATGGGCATTTCGTAGGGTTTGTTGATCCAGTCGTTGTTCAGGCGTTGTAGTTCACCGCTTTGGGTCTCCTTTTGGATAAACTCGTTGAGTTGACTCAGCAATGGATGGTTGCCTTTGCGCACACCGAAACCGACATGATGCACTTCCAGCTTCTCTTGCAGTACGGCCAGCGTGGGATGTTGCTGAAGAATGTTTGGAATGACGTCGCTTGAAAAGAAAGCACCGTCGCATCGCTTGTTCTCGAGCGAGAGCACAATGTCGGGCTTGTTGTCGATGTAGACGATGGTGGCTTTGGGATAGTGCTTCTTGGCGTACTCTTCGTAGACCGCGCCCATCAATACGCCGATGCGTCTGCCGTTGAGATCGTCGGCCGTGCGCATCTTGCTGGTGGCGGTCGAAGGCGTGGAGGCAGCCATGTTCTTCTTCAACACCAAGATGTCGATGGGGTCGTTGTCGTAGGGTTCGCTGAACAGTACCCGTTGCTTGCGTTCTTCGGTGACGCTGATGTTATCGCCGATGATGTCGCACCGTCCCGACTCCACCGAGGCGAGCATGGCTGTAAAGGGAAGCGGCATCAGCTCCACCTTCATATTATACTTGTTGGCGAAGCGATAGACGATGTCTACGTTTGTTCCGGCCGCCTGACCGTCGCGAATGGCCGAAGCCGGCGCTCCTTCGAGCGAACAGCCGAAGCGAAGCGTTCCTCCGCTGCCGTCTCCGGTGAGTGCGGGAAGCGGCGTACCGTTGAAGTTGTTTTTCCACCCTTCGAGCAAGCTGTTCATCTCGCCCGAAGCTTTCAGTTCACGTATAAAGTCGGAGAATTTCTTTTCCAGTTCGATGCTTTGTTTGCTGAAGGCAAAGGCCAGATCTTGTTTTTGGAATGCCTCTACCAGCGTGCCTACGTCCGGATTCTGCTCTTCGAGCACTTTCACCAGTGCATGTTCCATCATGATGGCGTCGCACTTTCCGGCAATCAGTGACATAATCATGTCCGAAGCGCGGTCTAAATAGATGCGCTTGGCCTGGGGGAAATTCTTGCGGATGATGCCGTCATACACCGTGCCGGTCATGATACCGAAGCGTGCGTGTGCCAAGTCGGCTGCCGAACGATACTTCCCATCGGAACTCGTTGCCGTCGATTCGTCGGGCAGGTTCTTTTTGAGCGTAATCAGGTCGATGGGTTCTTCGAGAAAGGGGATGCTGAAGGCCATGCGCTTGGCACGCTCGTCGGTAATGGCAATGTTGTCGCCCACGATGTCGCACCGTCCACCTTCGATGGCGGTGATCAGGCCGGTGAAGTTCATCTTCGAGAGTTCCACCTTCATCTGGTGACGCGCGGCAAAACGGTAGACCAGATCGATGTTATGCCCGGCCGGTTCGCCGTTTCGGATGGCCGAAACGGGCGCATCCTCGCAGGTAGTTCCAAAACGGAGCGTACCTCCGCTTCCGTCACCCTCTTCGGGCATCGGCATGCCATCGAAATCGGTTATCCACCCTTGAATAATGCGGTTCAGTTCGCCGGATGCTTTCAGTTCCTCCAGGAACGTATTGAATTGGTCGCGCAGCGCCCTGTTCTTCTTGTTAAACCCAAAGGCTAACTGTTGGTCGGCAATGTCGCGCAAGGCGACGGCAATTTGCGGGTGCGCCTGTTGCAGGCGCGGGATGGTGGTGCGTTCCATCAGGATGGCATCGCATTTTTCAGTGGTGAGTGCCACCGGCAGCGTGGCCAGTTCGGTGTAGATGCGTTCGCTTTTGGGAAACTCTTTGCGGGCAATCTCGTCGTAGAGCATGGCAGGCACCACGGCAATGCGCTTACCGGCCATATCCTCGCGGGAACGTATCTTCCACCCGCCGTCTTCGCCTTCGGCCCTCGGAGCAGGCGCTGGTTCCTGCAGCGCAATGAGGTCGCACGACTGCAACAGATAAGGTTCTGAAAAGTCTACGCTTTGGGCACGCGTCTGGTTGATTTGAATGGTATTAGCAATGAAATCCAACTTTCCCGAAACCAATGCCGGTATCAATCCGCCGAAGTCGATGCGGCTCTCTTTGATTTTGTAGCCGTATTTGCGGGCAAAGCGATAGGCCAAGTCAACATCCGACCCCACCAATTTCCCGTTGCGCACGGCCGAAACCGGTCGTTCAATGGCCGTGGTTCCGAAGCGGAGCGTACCGGCACTTCCGTCGCCGTCCACAGGCACGGGCGCGGTGTCGAAATGATGGTTCCACAAGGCATAGATGCTGTCCACCTCGTGCGTGGCGTTCAGCTCGTCCAGAAACTGGTTAAACTGCGTGCGCAGCTTGTTCTCCCCCTTTCTGAAGGCAAATCCCACGCCCACCTGCGTGAGGTCGCGGCGAACAATGGTTAGTTTGGGATTCTTCTCCATGGCCGGCGCCACGGCATCCCGATTCAGCAGGACGGCATCTAATTTACGCGCTTGAAGAGCCGCCAGCAGGGTGGTGGCATCCGACATCGTCTCGATGGTCGACTTCGTAAAGTAGCTTCGTCCGAAATCTTCTTGCGCAGAACCCAAGAGCAAACCGATGTGTTTGCCCGCATAGTATTCTGCCAGGTTAGTCGTATCACTAACAGCCTCTACTGCGGCATGGCCGCCCTGTCCTCCGCACGAAGCGAACAACAGGGCAAGCACAACCACATAGAGGAGCTTTTGAAATAGTTTCATCTCATCACGGGGTCTTAGGCTCCTTATACTTTCTTTAAATGCACTAATCTTCGAGGTTGAACATGCTGGCAAAACCGGTCATATCAAAGATATTCTTAATGTCGGGCTTGACCGAACGAAACACCAGCTTGGCCTTCTTCTGGTTGGCCATCTTCTGCAAAGTGAGCAGTTGACGCAGCCCAGAGCTGGCCACATATTCCAGCTCGTTGCAATCAACGACCACATCTTTCATCGATTCCGTTACAGGCGCTATTTTTTCACCGAAAAGCGGGGCGTTGACCGTATCAAGCCGGCCGCTTACTTTGATAATGGTTTGGTCGCCATTCAATATAGTTACTTCCATTTGAGTTTTTAGATAAATATGTTATTAAACTGTTTATTCTGCTATTTCCAGCAACGTTTTCTTCATTTGTGCCACGCCGGCGTATCCCACCTGTTTGTGGTGGATTTTCCCCTCCTTATTTATATAGAAGTAGGTGGGAATACCCCGAATACCCAGTTCCTTTCCCACTTCCTCCCATTGTTTGTTGCTCAGGCGATAGTGGATGCCGTGCAGGTCGGGAATCATCATCTTCCACGTGCCTTCGGGCGAGGTCTCGCCCGTGACATAGACATAGACAATGCCTTTCTCTTTCAACTCTTCCTTGACGGGAGCCAAATCCTTGTTAGCCTGCTTGCACGGACCGCACCACGTAGCCCAGAAGTCGATCAGAATGGGTTTTCCCTTCTGCTTGGCAATAATGGCCGGAAGAATATCCTTGCCCGGCATGGCGGGGGAAATCTCTTCCACGGGTTGGCTGATTTTGCTTTCGATCTCTTTAATCTTCACCAGCAATGCTTCGTTTTTCTGCGTGACGTAGGGGCGATAGAGCGCAGGAACTTTAGCCAGCGCCGCGCTGTCAAGTGCATCCGACCTCTCCTCAATCCAGTGGAGGGCGTCCCGGGCATCCAATGCCTCAAAAAGGTAGCCTTTATCGGTGCCCAACTCCACTTCATACTTCTCTTTCATAATGCCGTGCCTTCCATTGAGCAAAGAGTAGCAGCGGACGGGGTTATTGATATAGGTGAGTTCCTTGATCGGATCATAAAAGTTCGGGGTAAATTTCAATGAATTTGCATACGCACTCCTCGCCTTTGGGTTTTCTTTCGATTGGTTTTTCCGATCGTAGGCATTTATAATATAGGGTTTCACTCTGTTCAACTCGGCGGTAAATTGCAGTTCGGCAGCCATGCGGAACAGTTCCTTGCAGGCCGGACTGTATGAAAGCGTGTCGATGGCGGCTTCCTTGGCCTGCAATTCCTGCAACAGGTTGGCTTTAGCCCCGTCTGTAGTTTTATTGTAGAAGCTGTCGAGGAAGTCGTAGTAATCCTGCTCCGTCTCATAGGTTCTGCCGCTCAGCTTCGTCCAAAGTCGGTTATCGGCAATCTCCTGACTGAGCGAGGCCAGATAACCACCGAAATAGGCAGGCTTACCCAACGGGGCACTCTCTTTACGCAGGCGTGATTTATTCCGCGTGCTCTCGGCCGGATTCAACACGATGGTGGTAGTTTCATCGGGCGCAATAAAACAGAGATCGATGTTGTTCATAAACCTCACCCGCACCGGATGCGGCGAAAAAGCATCGATAGCGGCCGAAAACCGGCCGTCGGGAGCAACCTTCACCCCCTCTATTTCCGAGTCACCGAACGGATAAGTCACCATCACGGCCAGTTCGTCGCCCATGGCCGGGTTATAATTCAAAATCCATCCTTGCAACTGCGCCTTGCCGGCCTTCTGAACTACTTCGGGCAGCGCGAGGTTCGCATCCGCTTCGGCCGGTGTAAATCCACGCGGCATATCCAGTTGGAGCGGCGTCCCGGTCAGTTGAATCCCGAAGATTTTAAACGCACCGTCCTCTTCGTTCTCGATGAAGTCGACCGACGGACAGTTGGAAGGCACCGGAGCGAAGTGAAGTGTAAACTGGGCTTCGCCCGATTCGGGCATTATAAATTGTTCGCCCGGAACGATACCGTCGGCCGAGCGCAGGGGATAATCGTGCCCTTGCCGGTCGCGCAGCACCGTTTCCGAAGCAATCCGTATCCAGTTTTTGGGGCGAAAGAACGCCTTGATGTGCATCACGGTGGCCGTATCGCTAATTTCCACGCGGCTCACCTCAATCGTCGAGGTGCTTGTTCCCGTTACGGCCGGATTGTCTACCGCCCCGCGGTTGTTCACTCCGTTGCAGGCCGCCAGCAGCAGCACCAGCAGTGCACCGGATAGTTGTTTCATTGTTGAAGTTTTCATCTATGAGCTATTGTTTTAGTGATTAGTAGATTTTCTTTTTCATGATCAGCACATTCTTGTCGTTTTCGCGCCGATAAGAGACTTCATCCATCAGTTTCTTCACCAAGAAGATGCCCAGCCCCCCAATGGGACGTTCTTCGGCCGGGGCGTCGAGATGATCGGGATCTTCCCGCGCGGTGGGATCAAACGGCACGCCGCCGTCTTCAATCACCACTTCCAGCTCGTTTCCCGTCTTGGTAAAGGTCACACTGATGTCTTTACCCTGCTCTTTGTAGGCGTACAGGATAATATTGGTGATGGCCTCTTCCAGCGCCAGCTGCAGATTCATCACCGTGCCGGGGGTCAGTTCTAATTGCTCGCCGATATGCTCTACATATTCGCTCATGCGCTGCGTCTCTTCCAATTGATTGGTCATGGTGAGCGTTTGCGGCCACTGGGCGTCGGGATCTTGCCGTTTAAAGTTGACGGCCAGCAAGGTGATGTCGTCCGACGGAACATTACCCTGTACATGTTGGTCAATGTCTTCGCGCACGGCCAGAATCAACTCCTGCACATGCAGTTTTCCCGCTTCGGTGGCCACCTTAAGCAGCCGCTGCTCGCCATACAACTCTTGCTGACGGTTTTCGGCCTCGGTAACCCCGTCGGTGTAGCAGAGCAGCGTGCTTTTTTCCGGCAGCACGCACGATTGCTCCTGATACGCAAATCCATTGAGGATGCCGATGGGCATGTTGGGCACCACCTCCATGTAAGTGGCCGCATTTGCCGGATCAACGAGCACCGGCGGGTTATGTCCGGCGTTGCAATAGGTAAGCGTACCGGTAGGAAGATGCAGTTTGCCAATAAAGAGCGTAACGAACATGTTACTGTCGTTATTCTCCTCCATGGTGTCGTTGATGAACGAGATCATCGCTCCCGGCGCGCCGATATGAGTCACGGAGGCGCGAAACAGGTAATGTGTCACCGCCATCCACAACGAGGCCGGCACCCCCTTTCCCGCTACGTCGCCGATGGCGAAATAGAGGTAATCATCTTCGATGAGGAAGTCGTAAAGATCGCCTCCCACATCTTTGGCAGGCTTAAGGGTGGCAAAGAGGTCGATGCTGCGATGTGCGGGGAACGTATTGGGAATCATGCCCATCTGAATCTCGCGGGCAATGCGCAATTCACTGTCTATCTTCTCTTTGGCCGCCGTGGTCTCTTTCAGGTTGCTGATGTAGCGCGCCAGTTCGTTTTGCATGTGACGGAACGAGTTGGCCAACTCCCACATTTCATCTTTGGAATGAATCACCGGCAGCTTGGCATTGAAAATACCCGAAGCGATTTGCCGTGCCGAGGCGGCAAATTTGTTCAACGGCTTGGTCAGACGGTTCACAATGGTGATACAAAGCACAAAGAGCGTGAGCAATCCGATCACCGTGATGAAGAAGACCACCTTGTTGATGTGATAGAGTTCGTTAAACACCTCATCTTTGGGCAGTACGATGGCCAGCGACCAATTGGTGTTGCGCACCGGCGCGTAGAAGACGAACGATTCCACTCCGTCGTTGTCCAACGTAGCCATCCCCTGGCTTCCGGCAATCATTCGGCGTCCCAGGTCGGCCACCTGCGTGTTCGAGGTCATCTCTTCGCCGGCGCCGAAGATTGTTTGGTGCAGAATGCGTTCCTTGAGGTAATGAACGATGTATTTCCCGTCGCCGTCAATCATAAAGGTGTACGATTGGTCATTCTTCTTCATGCCGTTGATTAGGTCGGTGAGCCACGTCAAATCGATGTCGGCCGTGAAGATTCCGATGAGCTTCCCTGCGCTATTATAAAAAGGATAGGAGTAGGTGCACATCAACATCTCGCCTCCCCCCTCGTCGTAGTAGGGTTCACTCCACAGAGGGGCGTTCAGCCGCTTGGGTTCCGAATACCACGACCAGTTGAAATAGTCGTAGTTGGCATTTCCCAGCTGCATACTCAAAATAGAGTCCCCATCGGCCGAGCGGCACGAATAGGGCGAGAAATAGTAGCCCTCGCTCTTGTAGTAGTTGGGTTCAAAGGCAATGGCCGAGCCGCAGATATAGGGATTACGCGCAATAACCCGACGGGTAATGGCATAGCACGAGTCGGGCGGCAAATCACGCTCCGAAACCAACCAGCTGAGGTTTTTCGGAACCGCTTCCACCTGATGGAGTACGTCACTGATGTGTAGATTGATCGTTTCGAGCGTGACCTGGGCGTCGTCGCGGGCATCGTTTTCGATATACGAAGCCGAAAAGTGGTAGAACACCGAGAAAGTAGCCAGGAACACCACCACCGTGAAGCTTAGAATGGCTAAACTCAGGCGCGTGGAAAAGGATTTGTTCGGACCGGTGAAAAACATGGTAGCAGTGTAGTTAGATAATTTACAGTGGACAAGCAAATCAAGTTGCAGTGTTTACAACACAACAAAGGTACGGGAAAATAGAAGAAAAGCGAAAAGAAAGGCCAAAAAAATGGGCGAAAACCGCTTGTTCGGGGAGAAAATCCCGCCGCGGTTGCAGCAGACCGAAAAACTATTGGAAAATATGTCGTATACTTGCAGCTTTATTACGCGGTAATCCTCTATGAGTATACACAACATCGTTTTAGCGTTCGATTCCTTCAAAGGATCCATCACGGCAGCCGAAGCCACGGCTTGCGCCCGGCAGGCTATCCTCCGGCACTGCCCCGAAATGGAAATAGCCCCGTTTCCCATCGCCGACGGCGGCGAAGGAACCACCGAAATCATCGGCCGATGCCTGCCGGTGCAGCAAATCACCTGTCAAACCCACAATCCGTTGATGGAAGAGATGGAAGCCTCCTACTTAGTGACCACCAACGGCACGGTGATTCTGGAAATGGCCGCCGCCAGCGGATTAACGCTCGTGCCCCCCGACCGCCGCAATCCGATGAACACCACCACGCTGGGCACCGGCGAAATGATTGCCGATGCCCTGAGCCGCGGCTACCGCCACTTCATTCTCGGATTGGGCGGGAGCGCCACGAACGATGCCGGCGTGGGCGCACTCTCCGCCTTGGGCGTCCGCTTCCGGGACGATGCAAACCGGGAAGTAGAACCAGTGGGAGGCAACCTGCACCGGATCACCCGTCTTGATACCACCCATCTTCGTCCGGAGCTGCGCGAATCCTCCTTCACCATCGCCTGCGACGTCACCAATCCGTTTGCCGGCCCTTCGGGAGCGGCCTATATCTATGCTCCGCAAAAAGGAGCCTCGCCCGCACAGGTGAGGTGCCTCGACGACGGCTTGCAACACTATGCCGACGTACTCTTGAAAGAAACCGGCATGGACATCTCCCTGTTGCCCGGCGCCGGAGCGGCCGGAGGCATGGGAGGCGGCTTGCTTCCCTTCCTGAATGCCCGCTTGCAGTCGGGCATCGACATTGTACTGGAATTGCTGCATTTCGAAGAGGCCGTCCGCTCGGCCGACTTAGTGATTACCGGCGAGGGGAAAATCGACAGCCAAACCGCCATGGGAAAAGCCCTGAGCGGCGTGCTGAGCATTGCCCGCAAGCATCAAGTTCCCGTCGTCGCCTTGGGAGGCAGCGTAGAAGAGGTGCCGGCGCTCAATGCCGCCGGATTTACCTGCGTATTATCCATCCAACCCTCGCCCGGCACGTTAGAAAAAGCCATGCAGCGCGAGTTTGCCCTGCAAAACTTAGAGCAAACCGTGACCCAACTCCTCCGTTTACTCACCCCTTCAACCCACTGATGATATGACAGCACTTGGAGCCTTAATCGGCCTGTTCCTTTCCATCCTTCTCATTATTAAAAAGATTCATCCGGTATACAGCCTGATGATCGGTGCCGTTCTGGGCGGTTTGCTCGGCGGCGTATCACTCACCGGAACGATGACCTCCATGGTCGACGGCGTCAAAGATGTCTCCCCGGCCGTAATCCGTATCCTGTCGGCCGGTGTACTTTCGGGCGTGCTCATCGGGACCGGTGCGGCCGCCACCATCTCAAACGCCATCATCCGGAAGCTGGGCGTGCGGCACGTCTTCTTCGCCCTGGCCTTTGCCACCTTTCTGTTGTGTGCCGTAGGAGTTTTCATCGATGTGGCGGTCATCACGGTGGCACCCATCGCCCTCGTGCTCGGCAAACGGTTGGAAATTCCCGTACCGGTGTTGCTCATCGCCATGGTAGGAGGAGGGAAATCGGGAAATATCATCTCTCCCAACCCCAACACCATCATCGCAGCCGAAAATTTTGGCGCCGACCTCTCGTCCGTGATGTTCTACGGTGCCGTTCCGGCTTTGATCGGACTGATTACCACCGTGCTCCTGACCAAACTGCTCGCGCGCAAGCATACCGTCCGATCCACCGCTCCCCTGTTCCTGCAAGAGCAACCGGAAGGACAAGAACAGTTGCCGCCGCTTTGGATCAGCCTGCTCACCCCGTTGGTAGCCATTGTCTTGTTGGCTTTACGCCCCTTGTTCGGCCTGGTAGTCGATCCGTTGGTTGCCTTGCCCGCAGGGGGATTGTTCGGCATCCTCTGCATGGGTTATGGACGCAAAACCGGCGAATTACTCCGGCTCGGCCTGCAAAAAATGACACCCGTGGCCATTCTGCTGATTGGCACCGGCGCCATTGCCGGCGTCATCAAGCACTCCACGTTGAAAGACGAGATTCTCTCCCTGCTGGGGCACCTCAACCTGAGCGACATCATCATCGCTCCGGTGTCAGGCGCACTTATGTCGGCCGCCACCGCATCCACCACGGCGGGAGCCATGCTCGCCTCGGCTTCGTTTGCCGACATCGTGCTGGGCATCGGAGTACCGGCTGCCTGGGGCGCCCTGATGGTCAATGCCGGCGCCACCGTGCTCGACCACCTGCCCCACGGCTCATTTTTCCACACCACCGGCGGGGTGTGCGAACTTTCGTTCAAAGAACGGTTGAAGTTAGTGCCCTACGAAACCCTCATCGGAACAGTATTAGCCACCGCTTCGACACTGCTCTATCTCCTCTTCTAAGCCGGGCGTATGCTTTGAACAACCCGCAAAAAACCCCGTTTGTAGGGGCGTACCCACATACGCCCGCCCACAAACGGGGAATCCGTTAAAAAAACGAAGAACCTACCCGGAAATACGGAGCATTAAGGATGCAGCTTCTTCCACTGCTCGTAATCCTTGAGCACCTTGATACCGTCGCTGTTATACCAGCTATAACCGGTGCGGCGCTCGTGTCCGATTTCGGAAATATCAAACTTCATCACCCCGTCGCGGTCGCAGAAGAAAGGACGGTTCGTATCCAACGTATAGAAACGTCCCCACAGCGGCGGACAATCCTGGCAGGGCACCATGCGGTAGTCGCGCTTGCCTTCGGCGTTGACATACGACTCGCGTTTCAAGCCTTTCACCTCCGAAGTGCGGAACCACTCCACAGCTCCCTCAATGGCACGCTTGACTGCCGGCGTCGGCTCGGGCAAAGACATCAGTAACTCCACCAAACCGTCCGATTCTTGTCCGCTGAGCGAAGGCAGTTCGTAAGAACGCGCTTTAGCCGGAGCCAAGGTCTTTTCGTCGTGCTGCGCACACCAAACCGTGGGCTTGCCCTCCTTGACCACCTGCGTTTTAAGGATACAATCGATTCCTTTGTCGAATGCCCGGCGGGCACGCTCGCAAACGGCGTCGGGAACGTAGCCGAACGGCGCCTTTTTCTCGTAGATGTCGCGCACCACCAGCATCACGTTGCGCATGGCGTTGTCGTTGTAGGTGATATGGGTGTAATACCCGTAGGCACGGTGCGAGAACTGCGCCCAACCGCCGTTGTCAAGTTGCGCATCCAGCAAATAATTGATGCCTTTGAGCGCGCCCTCGCGGTATTTCTCCATCTTAGTGGCCAGATAGAGGCGCGAAAGATAGATAATCTCCGTAGTGGTGGCATTGTTGTCGATGGTGCTCTCTTCCACCTTGCTTTTCTCGGCGATTACTTTCTCCTTGTCGGCCTCGGAAAGTTCCATCGGGAAATAGGTGTTTTTCTTCCATCCGCCGGTGGTTTGTTGGTACAAAAGCAGGTTGTCGCCGATGCGTTGGGCTTCGGGCGAGGTAAAGAAAGCATCTTTGAAAGAGCGGGAAAGCGAAGTCCAGTTACGGAACTGCTGGCGGTTTTTGTAAGTGCCGGCCTCTTGTGCCAAGGCGCTGATGCACACGGTTAGCAAAGTAAAAAGAGCGAGGATAAGTTGTTTCATACGCATAGCTGTTTTTAAATTTAGTGAGCGGCAAACATACGCAAAATAATTTAGTGTGCGCACACGAAGGCAGAAAAAAACTCCCTACCTTTGCTGCATCACTTTGATGAACGTAACGTAATGATGAAAAAAATCCTCCTAAGTATTGCACTGTTTACCTGTTGTACGCTCACGAATGCCCAAGAAAAGGTATACACCCTGAAATCGTGTCTCGAAACGGGACTCCAAAACAACTACTCGCTGCGAATCAGTCGCAACGAAGAGCAAGCAGCCGCTAACAATGCCACAGCGGCCAATGCCGGAATGCTTCCCACCCTCGACTTGTCGGCCGGCTACTCCGGCACCTTAGACAACACCAATAACTTATTGCGTGCCACCGACACCACGCCCGAGACCACGGAAAAAACCAGCGGCGTCTTCGGGCAAACCCTGCGGGCAGGGCTGGCCTTGAACTGGACCATCTTCGACGGCTTTAATATCACGGCCGAATACAGCCGGCTCAAAGAACTCGAGCGGCAAGGCCAAACCAACACGCGCATCGCCCTGGAAGATCTCATCGCCAACATCACGGCCGAGTATTACAACTATGTGCAGCATATCATACGGCTCAATAACTTCCGCTACGCCGTCTCCCTCTCCAAAGAGCGGTTGCGCATCGTCGAAGAGCGCTACCACATCGGTAATTTCTCGCGGCTCGACTACCAGCAGGCCAAAGTAGACTTCAATGCCGACAGTGCCCAGTATATGAAACAGCAAGAGCTGCTGCACACCTCACGGATTCGGCTCAACGAACTGATGGCGGTAGAAAATGTGGATCAACCGCTCCATATCCCCGACAGTGTGATTGACGTGACGCGCACCTTGCAGCTCGACGAGCTGTGGAACGCCACCCTGCAGACCAATGCCTCGTTGCTGCGCGCCGCGCAGAATAATACGCTGGCGCAGCTCGATTACAAGAAAGTACTCTCGCGCAACTACCCCTATTTAAGGCTCAACGGCGACTACGGCTACACCTACGGCCTGCCCGGAAGCGGAGTCTACAAGCGCACCGGCAAATTAGGGCTGAATTTCGGAGTAACGCTCGGGATCAACCTGTTCGACGGCACCCGAACGAGCCGGCGCCGCAACGCCCGCATCGCCATCGACAACGCCCGTCTGGAGCGCGAGCAATTGGAGCAATCCCTGCACGCCGATTTGAGCAACCTGTGGCAAGCCTATAAAAACAACCTCGAGATGCTCCAATTAGAACGTCAAAACCTCGTTGCCGCCCGTGAAAATCACGAAATCGCCATGGAGCGCTACCTGCTGGGCAACCTCTCGGGCATCGAGATGCGCGAAGCACAAAAAAGCTTGCTCGATGCCGAAGAACGCCTGCTCACCGCCGAGTTTGACACCAAGATGGGCGAGATTTCGCTCCTGCAAATCAGCGGACGCGTGGCCGAATACCTCCAATAACAAGTCCCGACGGAACCAACAACCTCCTAATAAAAGAGATCATGACCAAAAAACATCTTCTGTGCAGTGCCCTGGCGCTGCTCTGGTGCGTCGGCACGCTGCAGGCCGCCCGCATAGACACCCTCTGGGTGGAAAGTCCCTCGATGCACAAGCCCGTGCAGGTGCTCACCATTGTGCCCGATTGCGCATTAGGCCAAAAAGCCGTAGCCTGTCCGGTCATCTACCTGCTGCACGGCTATTCGGGCAATGCCTTCAGCTGGTATCAACTCAAACCCGAACTACCGGCCATTGCCGATGAAAAAGGAATCATCTTTGTCTGCCCCGACGGTAAAAACAGCTGGTATTGGGACAGCCCGCGCGACTCTACCTACCGCTACGAAACGTTTGTGGCCTCCGAATTAGTAAACTACACCGATGCACATTACAAAACCATCGCCACCCCCCGCGGACGCGCCGTCACCGGGCTGAGCATGGGCGGTCACGGCGGGCTTTGGCTGGGGATGCGTCACTTCGACATTTTCGGCGCAGCAGGAAGCACGAGCGGCGGGGTCGACATCCGACCCTTCCCCACCAACTGGCAAATGAGCAAGCAATTGGGCGAATTTGCTGCCAACAAAGGCCTTTGGGACAAGCATACGGTGATGACGCAGCTGAGCCGGATCAAAGAGGGCGATTTGGCCCTCATCTTCGACTGCGGAACAGGCGATTTCTTCTACGAAGTGAACAAGACACTGCACGAGCAGCTGCTCGGCCGGGGCATCAGCCACGACTTCATCGTGCGCCCGGGCGTACACAACCAAAAGTATTGGAACAACGCCATCGACTATCAGATCCTCTTCTTCGAGAAGTTTTTCAAGCGTAAGTAAGCACCCTTTTACCCTGCACTATCATGAAAACAATGAAAACCAACTATTGGGCGATGCTCCTGCTGTTGATTTCAACCGCTTGCGGGCATCGGGACGAAGAGCAACTGCCCCAGGCACAGTTTCAACTCTTCTATATGTGTCCGGAAAAGTCCGATGACCCCGACGCCCGGCTCTATCAGATAGAACTCGACGGCGTAGCACTCCTGACCGACGACCAGGGGGTTAGGCCTTTTTACGCCGCGCCGGGCAAATACGGTATGTGGAGCGAGTATCTGGGAAGCTACTTCCACACCGCTGCCGGTTCGCATCGTCTAAAGCTTTATCAGCAGCAGGGAACCTCGCCCGAATTGGTCTATGATCAAGAAGTGGAGCTTGCTGCCGGCCAGCAGGTGGTGATTGTTTCCGACTTCACCCGCCCGCCGGTCATTACGCCGGTGGATATCCCCGAGCGCCTGGCACAATTTGATTATGCAAAGATCTATTCGGATGCCGACACCATTGGCTATGTCAAGTTCTACAATTTTCTCTTCGAGGCGGCCGGTGTTCCGCTAAAAGTGGTGTTGCAATACCAGTATCGCTACCTGCTGCACCCCATCTACACTACGTTCGACGAAAAGGCAGGCACCATTCCGCCCGGAAAATTCGTGGGCGACCCCACCGGCGACACCCGAAAGAGTAAATGGGCCAACGTAGGCTCCGCAGTGGCCTTTGGCGAGTGTACCGATTGGGTGGAAATACCCGTGAAAAGAAATTCCACGACAACATATACCGCCACCATTGATTATCGCATGTTGGTCGTGGGCGGAACCGTGGGCGTTGAAAAGAATTTCGACAACATTTTGCTCTGTATAAGGAGCGGTAAAAGCGGATACACCTCTTACGGACGTCTAAGTGAGAGTAGCAGCGATGCGGCGCGGGGAGACTATTGGTTGCTGCATCCCGACCGTTTTGAACACCATCTGTTTGCCGGCATTCGCACGCAATCCGATCCCGGCACGGATGTGCGGCCGTTGTGGGCTAACTAAGGAATTTCTACGCAGTAGAAATCCTCGTACATACCTGCAAGTGTAAATCTACCCGAGCAAAATCGCAATGCACGCCTGCGCTATTAAATCTACGCGGTAAAAAGGACGATGCACGCCTGCAACAACAAATCTACCCGGTAAAAATCGTCGTGCACGCCTGCA
>JAISHB010000013.1 GCA_031262785.1 Prevotellaceae bacterium | reverse complement strand
ACGGGCCTACGATGTCTTCCTGCACGATGCGGGCCGGTGCCGGCATCTTACCCGAACGGAGCACATTGGCCAAGTCTTTGGTTTGCTCGGGGGTGAAGTTGCCGGTGATGATGGAGTTGCCTCCGGTGATTTCGGTGCTTACGTTCGGTGCTGAATAGACATAGTTGTCCAGCACGATGGCAATGGACTTATTGATGTTCTTCTTGGTGAGCTGTGCCCAGCGGCGTGCTCCGTCGTTGTTCATCGACATGCTCACGGCCGGTTTGCCGAACTGATCGTAGTCGTTCTTGGCGGTGGTTACTACGTCGCCTTCCAGCGGAGCGCGTCCGTTGCGCTCGGTCGAGCGGATGGCGTAGAGTTCGTAGGTTTGCTTCTTGGGATCCATCTCCGAAGGACTAACGCCCCATTTCAACCGAAGGTCGCGGGGCAGCTCGGCCTGCACCTCTTTCATCTCGAGGTAGCGGCTGATGGTTTCCATGTCTTTCTTCTGTGCATATCCCACTACCGGGCCTTGTCCGCTGGTGTTGGGCTGGAGAAGGGCAAACAGCGGATGCTCTCTCTTGTATAGTTCTTGGTTGGCGGCAGCTTGTGTTTCCGTTTCACCTTTCAAGGCGGCGGCAATACTGTCGGCAGTACTGGTAGATGCGGCAGTTGTTTGGGCTGCATCGGCCGTTGCGGTATTGTCGGGAGTTTCGGTGGGCAGGAGGGTGCGCAATTGTGCATCGGCCGTTTGCAGGAACGGAACAATCTCTTTGGCGGTGTAGGTCTCCCAAAACTCGAGGTTGGCCGAGCCTTGCAACAGGTCTCTGACGCGTTGCGGCTCTTTGATGCCGGGGAGTTCTACCATGATGCGTCCCATCCGGTCTTCCAGGCTTTGGATGTTGGGCTGCACCACACCGAAGCGGTCGATACGGGTGCGGAGTACGTTGTATGAATTATCTACGGCGGTTTTTACTTCGCTGCGCAGCACGTTCTCCACCTCTCTGTCGGTGCTCTTTTGGTTGATTTTATCCTTCAGTTGTTGGGTGGCAAACAGTTCGGCCAGCGAACCGTTCGGAGCAAGTTCTTTATACCGGTTGATAAAGAGTGTGATGATGTCGGTCTGACTGTTCTCAGCCTCCTTGGCGGCATCGGTTAATGCTTGGTTGAAGGCTACATCGGGTTTGTTGTCGGCCAATGCTTTGATTACATCGGGCACCGAAACTTCAAGGATGACGTTCATGCCGCCCTTCAAGTCCAAACCTAAATTGATCTCCATCTCACGACAATCTTTCAGCGTGTAGTATCCAAGCCACACTTTCTCGTTGGCTAACGAATCCAAGTAGTTTTGTTCCAGCTTGCTGTCTCCTTTTGCATAGGCTTCCGCTTTACCGTTGTAGTAGCGGGTTACAAAAGAGAAGGATAGGTAGAACACACAGACTACTGTGAGCAATAACGCAAAGACCTTAACAATTCCTTTGTTTTGCATGTTACCTTAGTTTATTATGATTACTTTATACAAATTATTTTTAGCATATAGGGGTGCAAATATAGTTTCTTTTTTCCATCTTTTCACTTCATTCCCCTATTTTTTAACATCGCCTCCAGCTGGGGTTCCGCGCCTCTGAAATTCTTGTAGAGCGTCATGGCCTCTTCACTATCTCCCCTTTCGAGTACATTGCGCCGGAAGAGATTGGCTGTTTGTTTGTCAAAAATACCATGTTCCTTGAATGCTTCGAAGGCATCGTTGTCCAGTACATTGGCCCACAAATAGCTGTAATAGCCGGCGGCATATCCTCCCACGATGTGGTTGAAATAGGTGGCGCGATAGCGCGGAGCAATTTCGGGTATCAGCCCGATTTTGTCCATGGCTTGACGTTCGTATTCCACCACGTTGAGCGTGGAGGCGTCGGTGAGATTGTGCAAGTCCATGTCGAGAATGGCTGCTGCCAGCAGTTCGGTGGTCATGAATCCTTGGTTGAAGGTCTTTTGCTTTTGAATCTTTTCGATGAGTGCATCGGGAATCACCTCACCGGTTTGGTAGTGTTTGGCATACATCTTCAGCACTTCGGGACGGGTAGCCCAATGTTCCATGATTTGCGAGGGAAGTTCTACGAAGTCGCGCACTACATTGGTGCCTGCGGTGCCTTTATAGGTACATTGGCTGAGTAATCCGTGCAGGGCATGTCCGAATTCGTGAAAGAGTGTTTCCACTTCATCGAGGGTGAGCAGCGAAGGCGTGTCGCCCACCGGTTTGGTGAAGCTGCACACGTTGCAGATGATGGGGCGTACGCCCGCTTGCTGTTCGCGGTAGTTGTTCATCCAGGCACCGCCCCGTTTTCCCTTGCGGGGGAAGTAGTCGACGTAGAAGATGCCTAATTGCGAACCGTCGGCATCCTTCACCTCGAAGGCTTCCACATCGGGATGATACACCGGCACATTCGTAAGCTTGGTCAGCGTGATTCCGTAAAGCTTGCCCGCCACACTGAAAGCACCGTCGCGCACATGATTCAGCGGGAAGTAGGGTTTGATTTCCTCTTCATCGAGGTCATATTTGGCCTTGCGCAGCTTTTCGGTGTAGTACCACCAGTCCCACGCAGCCAGTTTTTCTCCTTTCCCTTGGGCATCCATCAGCTTTTGCAGCTCGGCGGCCTCGGCTTTGGCTTTGGGGAGCGCATATTTCCACAGGTTATCGAGGAAGGTCATCACCGTGGGCGAGTTCTTGGCCATCTTATTGTCGAGCTGGAAATTGGCAAAGTTGTCGAAACCCAGCAGATTGGCTTTCTCCATACGCAGGGTGAGCAGTTGGGTGATGATTTGTTTGTTGTCGTTTTTATCGTCGTTGTTGCCGCGGCAGATGTAGGCTTGATAGAGTTGCTTGCGCAAGTTGCGGTTGTCGGCATATTGCAGGAAAGGCAGGCGGCTGGCGTTGTGCAGCGTGAAGAGCCATTTACCCGCTTGTCCGTCGGCCTCGGCCTCGGAGGCGGCGCTTTGTTTAAACCAGTCGGGCAGTCCGGCCAACTCTTTTTCCTCTTCGACGTAGAGTTTGAAGGCGTTGTTCTCGGCCAGCACGTGATTGCTAAACTCGATGGAGAGGGTGGAGAGCTGCTTGTTGATTTCGCGCAGTCGTTCCTGTTTGTCCTCGGGCAGGTTGGCACCGGCGCGAACAAACTGTTTGTAGGTTTTCTCCAGCAAGCGTTGCTGTTCGCCGGTGAGTTTGCTCAGGCGTTGTTGTTCGGCGGCCAGGTTGGGCGACTCGCGTTGTTGGTACACCGCAGCTATCTTTTGGAAGAGCGCTTTGTTGAGCAGGATGTTGTCGGCATGTTCCGAAAGGACGGGAGCCAGTTTTACATCGAGCGCCGTCAGCCCATCGGAGGTTTCGGCTTCGGTGAGGTTATAAAAGACTCCCCCCACGCGGTCGAGGATGGGCGAACTGTTGTCGAACGCCGCAATGGTGTTCTCGAAGGTGGGTGCCTCGGGATTGCCGGTGATGGCTTCGATGGCCTTGTTTTGCTCTTCGATGCCTGCAGCGAATGCCGGCTCGTAATGCTCCAGTTTGATTTGATCAAAAGGCGGTACGCCACTAGGAGTTTGAAACTCGGTGAGGAACGGATTGTCCGGTGTGGTAGATGTACAGGAGTAAATCATACAACTGATGGTTAGAATGAGAATGATTTTGGTACGCATGGTATCTTTATTATTTAAGGGTTATGAGGACGGTGGAAGAGGAGGTTATGGATGCTTCTTGGACAGGTAACACCAGATGGGGTAGTGGTCCGACTCGGCGATGGAATCGTCTACCGTGCAGTTGTAGCTTTGCAGGTTTCTGCTGGTCAGGATGTGATCGATGCGGAAGTAGAAATGATTCTGGTTGAAGGAGATGCCCGGTCCCCGTCCCGAGTGGGTAAAAGCATCGTCCAATCCTTGTCCGATGACGCGGTGCGTATAAGAGATGGCCGTGTCGTTGAAGTCGCCGCACACAATGATGTAGGGGTGCGGCGAAGATTGAATGATTTTGGCCACACTGTCGGCCTGTGCCGAACGAATCACCGAGGCCTCGGCCAGCTTTCCGATGAGCAGGCGTGCGCCGCTTTTCACCTTCTGGGCTTCGGGCACGGTGAGCATGCTTTCGTAGATCACCTTGTCGTCTTTGGTCAGCCGGTTCGATTCGAGGTGATTGTTGATGACCATCACCGTGTCGCCCTCCATCAGCAGTTCGTAGACCACCGAACCGTTGTATGCACTGCGATACTCCACCCGTCGAGCCGACAAGATGGGATATTTCGAGAAACAAGCCATACGGTTGCTATAACCCCGCTGGCTTCCCACCACCTGAATGTTGTGGTAGGGATAATCGGTGAGCGCCTCTTCCACATCTTGCTGTGTCAGATAGGTCTCGCTTTTCTGCACTTGATACTCTTGCAGGCACAAGATGTCGGCACGGCTCTGTTTGAGATAGTCGAGAATGGCGTTGTGTCCGTTCTTCTTGGAGGCTCCGTCGAAGGCCATGATGTTATAGGAGAGAAACTTGAAGCTTCCCTGGGGCAACCGGCTGGTGCGGGCGTTCACCGGCAGATAGGTGATCAGTTGCGGGCTGCACAGCAAGAGAGCGGCCACCGGCAGGAGTGCCAGTTTGAAGTGTCTAATCAGCAACCAAAAGAGCAGGAAGCAGAGGTTGATGACCAAGAACACCGGAAAGGCCAGTCCCATGCACGAGAGTATGGCATGTTTGGCCGGATGGATGTAGGGGCTGTAGGCCGACAGCAACCACATCCCCACAAAAAAGAGATTGATTGCCAACATCACTCCGGTGGCCATTTTGCCTAATTGCTTTCGTACCATATCATGCTGTTTGGATTGTGTGCCGGCTCACCGTTTGCTCGCATCGAAGAGCGTTTTCTTTTCGGCCGCGCTCAAACTTTCGTAGCCCGACTTCTTGAGTTTGTCCAAGATGCGGTCGATTTCCCCGGCTTCCGCCTTTTTACGGGCATTGTAGTCGTAGTCTTGCTGTCGGCCGCCGCCGCCGCGTACAATCTTCATCTTGGGTTTCTTCGGATGCGATGCAAAGAGAGACTGCACCCCATCGACGCATCGGTTAATCCACGCCGTCAGGTCGTGCCCTTTGCCGAGCGCTGCGGCAAACCACACGCCGGCCAACGCGCCGCCCAAGTGGGCGATGTGTCCGCCTCCGTTATTGTCGAGCACCGAAAGCAGGTCGAGTGCAATCACCGCCAGGGCGAGGTATTTCAACTTCACGGCGCCCAGGAAAAGTAGGCGAATGGTATAGTTCGGCTCGCGATAGGCCGTCGCTGCCACAATAGCCAGCACCGATGCCGAAGCGCCCACGAGCAGACTGTTGCGATAGGGTTCGAAGAAGGGAAACAGGTTGAAAGCCAACAGGTAGAAGAGTGCTCCGGCTATGCCGCCCAGCAAGTAGAGTCCGCGCAAATGTTTGGCCGAGAAGAAGAGCAGGAAGAGCGAACCGAACCAATAGAGCCACAACATATTAAATAGGAGATGCAACGCGCCCGCATGCATAAACATATAGGTCACGGCCGACCAGGGTTGGCGAACAAACTGTTCGGGCGCGGCGGGCATCTCCAGCCAACGAATTATTCCCTCGAAGCTGCGGTTGAAAAGCATCAGGGCAATCTTCACTACCTCGAGCAACACAAATACGGCTACGTTGATGTAGATCAGCCGCACGTAGATGTTGCCCTTGCGGAACGCTCCCCGCAGGTCATTGATAATGGAAGCCGTCATAGTGGTTACGATTCTTTTTTCTCCAGTAGAGTATCAGGAAGAAGCCGAAGATCATTCCCCCCAGGTGGGCAAAGTGCGCCACATTGTCGTTGGGATTGTTGAGGAATGCCAAGTATAGCTCGATAAGTGCGTATCCGGCCACGAAATATTTGGCTTTGATGGGAACGGGAATGGGAATGATAAACAGTCGTTCGTTGGGAAACAACATGCCGAAGCCCAACAGAATGGCATAAACGGCACCCGATGCGCCCACGGTGGTTCCGTTGATAACGACATTGAGATCACCCATTTGAGAATTTACGAAATTTTTTCCTTCGGCCATGGCCTGTGCTCCGGTATTGAGCACAATATTTATAGCGTCGGTCGAAAGGTTGCCCTCAATGATACGCATCTGCACATAACACACTAACAGTTGTATCAATCCCGCTCCGATGCCGCAGATCAGATAGTAGAACAAGAAGCGGCGCGGCCCCCACACCTGCTCCAACACGCGGCCAAACATCCACACGGCAAACATATTAAAGAAGAGGTGTGGAAACCCGCCATGCATAAACATGTAGGTGACGAGCTGGGAGGCGTTGAACTTGTCGGCCAAAAAGAAATGGAGTCCCAAATAGTCTTCCAGGTTGATGCCGTAGCTGGGCGCCAGCCACGTGGCCAGGAAGAGCAATACATTGATGACTAATATATTTTTAGTAACAGTTGGAATCGGGTTCATAAACTGGTGTTTCGTACATTATTGTGGCAAAAGTACTAATAAATTCTGTTTTAGAGCATGAAACCGTGTTCCCAGCCCTCTTTTTTCGGCAAAAAAACCTGTTTTTTTTTGGTATTACGAAATATTACGTACTTTTGTCAAGTTAAGCAAGCAACTCGTTTGCTACACCTATTTATATCATAATTAATTTTTAAACTTTGTAGTATGAATAAGTCAGAACTTATCGGCGCCATGGCGGCAGAATCCGGCTTAACCAAAGCGGATGCACGCAAAGCATTAGATGCATTCATTGCATCAGTATCCAAAGCATTAGAGGAAGGTGACAAAGTAGCATTGGTCGGCTTTGGCACGTTCTCGGTATCGGCAAGAACAGCTCGTACAGGTATTAATCCTTCCACCAAACAGAAGATTACGATTCCTGCAAAGAAGGTGGCTAAATTCAAAGCCGGCGCTGAGCTTGACGCAGCAGTTAAGTAGATAAACGTGAAAAAAAACGTGACCCCTAATTAACGTCGAGCAAGAGAGGCAGTTCTCTATCTAAAAACAGAAGCCGTTGGAGTGAAGAAGATTCTACTCCAACGGCTTTTCTGTTTTTAGCAAGAGGCGGTCTGTTTCCGGTAGAGGGGAAACCGCAAGGGGGACGCCGGTGAGGGCGTCACCCTTGCGGGGGTTCCTCTTCTCCGTCGTTTCCGTCGCCCCCGCCGTTGTTATTGTCTCCGGTGCCGGGGATTTTCTCCGTCACCTTCTGGCCAAGGGCTTGCTGCTTGTAGTGTTTGATGACGGTGTTGGCTCGATCGATAAACTCGGCATATTGCGCTTCGCCCTCGGTCACCACCAGCGCCTCGACCAGTTCGGTCAGTTGGTGATAGATCCCGTCGGCCTCCTCACGCGCATCGGCCAGGCGGGCGGTACCGTTGGCGTTGGCCTCGCTCAGCCTGTTTTCGGAGAGTTGTTGCAGCTTGCTGTTCGCCTCCTTCAAATCGCTGACCAACAGCCGCAGGTTCATCGCCTGAACCGCCTTGGAAAACGGCCCCTCCAGGTCGGCAATCAGATTGGAGAAGAGGCCGGTGGCTTCATCGATGTGCAGACTTCGCTTAATACCATAATCTTTGAAGAGTTGAAGCAGCGCCTTGGCATCCTGCTGCGTGGAGGCCACCCGCAACAGCGCCTTGACGGCCGCTTTTAGTCCGGCAAACAGGGAATGACGCTGCGCATTGAGTGCGGCAATCTCGTCGGTGAACTCACTCTTACGGGCAATGGCCAGCGCCTCGTCGACGTGCGCAATGGCCACGGCGAACAATGCCAGCAGCTGTGCCGCTTTCTTGGCAACCAAGGGGTCGCCCATGAATAACGCATAAATTTGGGTGATGAAGTTGAAGTAGGTACCCCGCCTGAACTTCTTGAGTGTGACTTTGATGAATTTTGTCATACGGCTTATTTTTTAAAAAGTTGATAAAATACCGGCAGTGCGAAAGGGCCGGATGGTGTTGTGCATCCAACCTCTTTTTGCAATGCCCAAGAGATAAACAACGAAAAGCCGAAAATGCTCACGAGATGCCCCACTTTTTTTAGCGAAGAT
>JAISHB010000111.1 GCA_031262785.1 Prevotellaceae bacterium | reverse complement strand
ATGAAGGTATATCAAACCAATGAAATCAAAAACATTGCCCTGCTGGGCAATGACGGGTCAGGGAAAACCACACTCACAGAGTCGCTGCTCTTTGAGGGTGGGATTATAAAACGCCGCGGCAGAATCACTGCCAAAAACACCGTAAGCGACTATTTCCCGGTAGAACAAGAGTATGGCTACTCGGTTTTCTCTACCGTATTTCACGTAGAATGGAACGGCAAGAAGCTCAACATCATCGACTGTCCGGGAAGCGACGACTTTGTAGGCGCAGCCATCACCGCCCTAAACGTGACCGATACCGCTATCCTACTGCTCAACGGGCAATACGGCCCGGAAGTGGGCACCCAAAACCATTTCCGCTACACCGAGAAATTGGGCAAGCCGGTCATCTTCTTAGTGAATCAGCTCGACCACGAAAAGTGCGACTACGACATGGTGCTCGATCAGCTCAAAGCCTCCTACGGAACCAAGGTGGTTCCGGTGCAATATCCGCTGGCTACGGGTCCGAACTTCAATAGCCTGATCGATGTCCTCGTGATGAAGAAATACACGTGGGGACCCGAAGGCGGCGCTCCCACCATCGAAGCCATTCCCGCCGAAGAGATGGACAAAGCCACCGCACTGAACAAAGCATTGGTCGAGGCCGCCGCCGAACACGACGAACAGCTGATGGAGAAGTTCTTCGAACAAGACTCCCTGAGTGAAGACGAAATGCGCGAAGGCATCCGCAAGGGATTGGCCTCGCGGGGTATGTTTCCCGTCTTCTGCGTTTGTGCCGGTAAGGATATGGGCGTGCGTCGCCTGATGGAGTTCCTGGGCAACGTCGTTCCGTTTGTCGACGAAATGCCGCCGGTGAAAAACACCAGGGGCGAAATCATTAAACCCGAGATGAATGCCCCCACCTCGCTCTACTTCTTTAAAACCGCCGTAGAGCCTCACATCGGCGACGTGCAATACTTCAAGGTGATGAGCGGCAAGGTACACGAAGGCGACGACCTGTCCAACAGCGACCGCGGTTCCAAAGAGCGCATCGCCCAACTCTACGTCTGCGCCGGTGCCAACCGCATCAAAGTGGAAGAGCTGGTGGCCGGCGACATCGGCTGCACCGTCAAGCTCAAAGACGTACACACCGGCAACACACTCAACGGCAAGGGTGCCGACAACCGCTTCGATTTCGTCAAATACCCCAACTCGAAATACTCCCGCGCCATCCGTCCGGTCAATGAAGCCGATGTGGAGAAGATGATGTCGATCCTCAACCGGATGCGCGAAGAAGATCCCACCTGGGTGGTGGAACAATCCAAAGAGCTGCGCCAAACCATTGTACACGGACAGGGAGAGTTTCACCTGCGCACCCTCAAATGGCGCATGGAAAACAACGAAAAGATGCAAATCAAGTTCGAAGAACCCCGCATTCCCTACCGCGAAACCATCACCAAGGCGGCTCGTGCCGACTATCGCCACAAGAAACAATCGGGCGGAGCCGGACAGTTTGGCGAAGTACACCTCATCGTAGAACCCTACACCGAAGGCATGCCCGTGCCCGACACCTATCGTTTCGGCAATCAGGAGTTCAAGATGAGTGTGAAAGGAACCGAAGAGATCAACCTCGAATGGGGCGGCAAACTGGTGTTTATCAACAGCATCGTGGGAGGCTCCATCGACGCCCGTTTCTTGCCGGCCATTCTCAAAGGCATCATGTCGCGCATGGAACAGGGGCCGCTCACCGGTTCGTATGCCCGCGACGTGCGTGTGATTGTCTACGACGGCAAGATGCACCCGGTAGATTCCAACGAAATATCGTTCATGCTGGCCGGTCGCAATGCCTTCAGCGAAGCCTTCAAAAATGCAGGTCCGAAGATTCTCGAACCCATCTACGACGTAGAAGTGTTTGTTCCCTCCGATCGCATGGGCGACGTGATGAGCGACCTCCAGGGACGACGCGCCATGATTATGGGTATGAACAGCGAAGCCGGTTACGAAAAACTCAGTGCCAAGGTGCCACTCAAAGAGATGTCGTCCTACACCACCACACTCAGATCGCTCACCGGCGGACGCGCCTCGTTCGTCATGACCTTTGCCAGCTACGAACTGGTTCCGGCCGATGTACAAGACAAATTGGTGAAGGAGTTTGAAACCAAGCAGGCTGAAGAATAGCTCATTTAGTTGATTTGGGTTGTAGTTGCCGCCCGGCGGCGGCAACCTATTCGCAAACAGAGGGTGTGTCCGCGTGAACACACCCTCTTTCAATTTAACGTGAGTTATAAGCCCGGGCATGAAATGTGTCCATTCTAAAAAAACGCTCCTCCCGCAGGAGAAGTGTTCCCGCAGAAATAAAACACCCTCCTCCCGCGGGAAATATGTTCATCTCAAAATAGAAACATGCTCCTCCCACGGGAGAAGCGTTCCCACAGAAATAAAACACCCTCCTCCCGCCGGAGAAGGGTTCCCACAGAAATAAAAACACTCTCCTCCCCCGGGAAATGTCTCCACGCAGGAATAAAACACCCTCCTCCCGCGGGAGAAGGGTTTATTTCAAAACGAAAGTATTCTCCTCCCGCCGGAGAAGGGTCTGCGCAGAAATAAAATGCCCTTCTCCCACGGGAGAGGAGTCTATTTCAAAACGAAAGTGTTCTCCTCCCGCGGGAGAAGGCTTCGTTTCAAAACAAAAGTGTTCTTCTCCCCCGGGAGAGGAGTGCTCAAAAAATAGTAGGTGCTTTCCGCTCGCCGGATAACCCTCTTTTTGTACAGTTGCAGCCGTGTAGTTGCCGAGGTTGGTGTAAATTTAAACAGATTATGACCTTCATAGAGTCTTTAAAACTTACCTCATTTACCAACGGTGAACATTTCGATTATTTGTTCACCCTGATGGGATGGATAGCCGAAAACAAACTGCCTTCGAAGCTATCCCCGCTAACTAAAGCCTTGACCGATGCTCTTTCTCAAGAAGAATCTGCCTTGGCTACCTCTCGGAAAAGTCCGCTCTCCGTCCTGATTCAACAGGCCGATGCCGAGCGCGACATCTATTTACGTAATTTGCGACACATAACCACCACGACTATGCATATAGCCGACGATGCCGCTGCCGCAACAATTATCCATCAATTATTCACCGATTACAACACGCTGCGTCCGAATATGAATCGCAACGACGAAAGTGGGTTGCTCATCAACTTCATTGCCGACCTCGAAGGCAAAGCCGCCGATGCCGTGGCCGCGCTGGGTTTGGAGGGGATGGTCAAGAAGCTGAAAGCGGCCAACGATCGCGTAGTGGAGCTGACGCGCAACCGCGACAACGACAAGTCGCACCAGGTGGCCGGCATCATGAACAAAATGCGCCTGCAAGCGGACGAAGCCTATCACAACTTTGTGCTGACAGTCAACGCCCTGGTGGTGGTAGAAGATCCTACGCCCTATCTTGGGCTTATCGATTTCATGAACACCCTGATAACGCGCACCAAACGCCAGTCGCTTAAACAAAAAGCGAAAGCGCCCGATAACAATCAGGGCGACAATGCCGGCGACAACAATCCCGGCGAAGAAGAGCCACCCCAAGGATAGGGGTGGCTCAGCATAACCAATTTATTCATTAACCGCTTCGGCAATAAACAAAAAACAGCAGGTGTATAGCAATATGCACCTGCTGCTGTTTTTTGGCTTAATGCTCCGACCCACTTGGGTCAATCTCCTACCGGAGCGGATCGAAAGTGCCCGGATTGCCGAAATAGTCGTCCCAACCAATGGTTTGCTCCAAATAGAGGGCGTTGCTGTTCATGATTCCATTGCTAAATCCGATGAAATAGTAGTTGCTGCGGAAGTTGATGGAGGGGAATTTCACCAGATCGGTGCCGTCGAGCAGGTCGTTGACGTGACGCTCGAGATTGACATCGTAGAACTCGTCGAGCAGCTGTTCCTGCCGGGCAAATTCGGCGTCGGAGGCATCGGGATCGAGTCCTCTTCCCTGGCGGGTCACCTTCGTGGGGTCGTAGGCGGCACTTTCCGGATTGAAGACGTCGGCATCGGCCTTGGCGTTGTTGCTGGTGAACACGTCGGGCTTTACGGCCAGCCGGATACCGTGACGACGCATGCCGTTGATCGGAGCCATGCCCAATCGGGTGCAGGTGCCGAAGTCGTCGTTCCAAAGCATCCAGCGACGCATATCTTGAAACCATTTCCCTTCGTAGGCCAGTTCGATTTGACGTTCGTAAAGGATGGCGCCGAAGAGTTTATCGCGATCTTGCATGAGCGAAACCTCCAAGCCGCAGTCGCCGGTATAGCCCACCCGCTGCCGAATGCTTTTCAGCTGTTCGTAGGCTTCGCTCAGCTC
Source organism: Prevotellaceae bacterium (assembly GCA_031262785.1). GTDB lineage: Bacteria > Bacteroidota > Bacteroidia > Bacteroidales > Bacteroidaceae > Bacteroides. The sequence continues at coordinate 8,826 of JAISHB010000111.1, read as the reverse complement.
GCCCTTTCCGCAGGCCGACTCGGCCAGGTTAAGTACCACCTCGGCAAACCGAATCTCGATGGCGGGAGTGGCCGACGACTTAAACTTGTCGGTGTCGTCTCTCTTGGCGTTGGGGTTGCTCCCTTTACGCAGGAAAATACCGGATGCTACGTCGCCTCCGTATTGGGCACTTCCGCTGCCGGCCTTGTCTTGGTGAAAGGAGTCCTCGTCTTTATACCAATGGTAGTTCCAAACCGTGAAGGCGGCATGTTCGGCAAAAGGCCACACCACTCCGTTGAAGGCAAACGTGCGATAGAAACGGGGGTCGCGGTTTTTATAGAACTTCAACGAGTCGTAGGGGAAGCTGCTCTCCGCGGGTTTCTTTCCGTCGGCCATGGGGAAGAGGTCGACTATTTCGGCCGTCACCGAGATGCCGCCGCCCCCTTCGGCCTCTTTGGGACGGCACGACTGTTCGCGCCCGTTGTTATACCTCATTTCGTTGGTGCTGGCCACATTGTTATAGAGCGTCACCATCACAGCCTCGGGGCTTTTACGGGTCACAAACATCTTTTCCCACTTGGCGGCGCGTGCGCCTCCTCCCTCGGCCAGGCCGAACCCATTGGTTCGCAGCAGGTCGTAGGCTGCCTTATTGGCCGTATAGGCTTCGTTCCAACGTTCCACATCGTCGGTTCGATTGAAGAGCGGACTGGCATAGGTGAGCAGGATGCGCCCCTTCAGGGCGGCTGCGGCGCCGGAAGTGAGGCGCCCCCAGTTCTTGTCGTCCCACGCTCCGGGTAGTTCGTCCATGGCCTGATCCAACTCGTCGCACAAAAACCGGATGCAATCGGAGGTGGAGCTGCGCGGCACCTCCAAATCGCTCTGCCCGTTTCCCAAGATGGGGTTTTGCGCGGTGGTGATAAGAGGGATGCCGCCATAGGTGCGCACCATGCTCCAATAGAGCCACACCCGCCAAAAGCGGGTTTCACCCATCATGGTTTTCTTCTCCCCGGGTGATAGCTTGCCTTTTTCAAGTCCGGTCAGGGTGATGTTGCACTCGCGTATCTTGGTCCATTGCCCAAATTCATTGGGCACGTTGGTTCGGTCTAACTCCACTTTCTGGATATACGAGGTGGAACCGGCCACTTCGAGCGTGGACGACGAGCCGCCGCCCATGCCGGGGTTGCAGTTGTAATAGATGTAGTCTACTTTGGCTTGTGCCGTCTGCACATCGTCGTACACCTCGTCGTTGAAGCCGGCGTAGTCTTTCATATTCGCCAGGAAGCTGTCGCTACATCCGGCCGGCAGTAACAGGCCGGCAGTCAGCAGTAGGCAGGATAAACGATTGTATGTTTTCATTGTCTCTTCTCCTTTTTAAAATGTGATGTTTAAAGCCAGTGAGAGGTTGCGCAACGACGGATAGGTGGCGTAACTTCCCATCGGATCCATGAAATGGTCGGGATAGGGATTGTAGAAGCTCAGCAGATTGGAGCCGGTGAACGAAAGCTTGCAACTCTCGACGTTCACCTTCTTCATCCAGGTCTTGGGCAGGGTATATCCCAACGAGAGCAGGCGCAAGGTCATGCGGAACGAGCTGATCTGCCAAAAACGCGACGAAACGTTGTTGACCGAAGAGAAGGCCATGTTGGGGTATCTGGCCGTCAGGTTCTGCGGGGCTACTACCCGGCCTTGTTCGTCCACAATGTCTTCGGGCACAAACATGTCGCTCCAGTAGGGGGGCAGGTTCATGTATTGTATCTTTTTGGAATCCATGGAGATAACCGGAAGTTCCGACCATCCGCCCCACGACGAGGCTATTTGTGCACTGAACGAGAAGTTTTTGAAGTCGCCGCCCAGATTCAGTGAGAAGCCGTAGGGATTGCCGCTCTTGCGCGTCAACCGGATTTGGTCTTTGCCGTCGATGATGCCGTCGGGGCCTTGGTAGCTGCCGTCCGGATTCTGGTCACCGCGAATGTCGCGGTAAATCAACATGCCGGGTTTGATGTCTTCAGGAGCCATGCCCATGTATTTGGTGATGTTATACTTGGCCACGTAGTCGTCGATGTCTTGCCGGGAACGAAACATGCCGATGTAGTCGTATCCCCAGTGTCCCATATCGGTCGGGCCGCCGGGGTACACGCCGTTGAACGAGATTAAATCCGGCCAGTCTTTGCGGCGATAGGTGGCGCCGGTCAGCGAGGTGTTTAACCCCACGCGGTAGTTGAACCGGCCGATGTTGCTTCTCCATCCCAACGAAAGCTCGAAGCCGTAATCGTCTATCGCATCGTAATTCTCGGCAGCCAACACACCTCCAACGGTGGGCGGGACGGAAGCATCGCGCTGCACCAGCAGCTCGGTGTTCCGGTTCAGGTACATGTTGTAGCCAACCGACAGCCGGTTGCTCAAGAACTTGGCATCGATACCCAAATTCCACTTGTAGCTGTTGCTCCAATGCGCATCGCGGTTGGGAGCGGCTTCCATCTTCAATCCCCAGCCAATCAGCTGCGAGTCGGTCGTGCCGAACACCGCTCCTTTGTTGTTTTGGTAGGTGTAGCGTTGCTGCCATTGCCACGGCTTGGTGTCATCCTTACCCAACAAGCCGAAAGAGCCTCTGAGCTTGAGGAAATCAATCCACGAAACGTGCTCCCTGAACCAGCGCTCTTCCGAAATCACCCAACCGGCCGACACGCCCGGAAACACCGCCCAATAGTTTTCGGGCGCAAACTTGGTGGAGGCATCCGAACGGAAAAGAAACTCAAAGAGATAGCGGTCGTGGTAGGAGTAGTTGAAACGCCCCACATAAGAGAGCATACCCGACTCCGAACGACTAAACTGACTCAGATCCAAACTGCCGGTGGCCGTATTGGATTGTCCGTTGTCGAACGAAAGCGGGTCTTCTTTGAGCACGCGTGAGGTTTCGGTAAATCCGCTGGTCTTTTCGATGGAGAACAGACCCGAAACCGTGTGTTTGCCGAAGGTGCGGCCGTAACTTACGTTGAAGTTCATCTGATAGCGGTCGGAGCGTCCCATATCACGCATCAAACGGTTGCCGTTCTTTAGCACGGTCGACTTGATGTTGGTCGGGGCGGTAAGGTCCTCGCCGATGTAGAGGTGATTGCCCGAGCCGCCGCGTTGATTGAAATAGTATTGCGTGTACTTCGACCCGTGGTTGTTGGCTTTGGTGTTACCGAACGAACGCGAGTAGGCAAACCGCAGTTGCAAACCCTTCAAGGGTTTAATCCAATCGAAGTCGTACTGGAAGGTGCCGGCAATGGTGTTGTTTTGCGGCTGATTGACCGTTTTATCTCCCAGATTGCGCACGGCAAAGAAGTTGTATTGCTGAATCTGGTTTTGCTGACTGTTGCTCACGCCGTACCGGAAGATGGGCATGCCCGCTACTTCGTAGGGAATGTAGGGCGGAGTGTAGAACAAGGTGGTGTAGTCGTTCTCATCGTTCTCGCCGCCCACCTTATTAAAGGTCTTGGTGCTTTCCGAGTAATCGCCCGAGATCTGTAGCGTGGTCTTCAGATGCTTGGCCACATTCACGTTGATGCCGGCGCGCCAGTTCCATCGCTCATATTTCAACGTGTTCAGATTGCCGTCTTGCGTGAAGTAGGAAACAGAGGCGAAATAGGTGGCATTGGCCATCCCGCCGGTGAGGTTCAGATTATGCTTCATGCTGACGGCCGGTTCCCACACTTCATCCAGCCAATTGTAGTTAATCTCTTTCATCGCCTCCAACTCATCGGCCTGAAACAGCGAGGTCTTGTGATTGCTGATTTGGGCATTGCCCTGTGAGCCTTGAAACGCATTCCAGAAAGAACCGTATTGGTAGGAATCCATCAGCTTGGGACGGGTGATTTCGTTGTTATACCCCACTTGTCCGCTGTATGAAATCTTGGGCTTTCCCATTTTTCCCAGCTTGGTCTTGACCAGCACCACTCCCTGCGCGCTTCGGGCACCATAGACGGCGGCCGCCGCATCTTTCAGGATGGAGATGTTTTCCACATCGTTGGGATTGAGGTTGTTGAAGGTGGCGGCATCCGAGACGAAGTCGTCGATGATATAGAGCGGACTGCTGTCACCGCCGTCTTTAGACAGATTGAACGGAGTACGCACCACCAGCGAAGGTTGCGAACCCGGACGACTCTGCCCTCCACTGACCGAAAGTCCGCTTACCATACCCTGCAAAGCCACGCCTAAGCTGGCTACCGGCAGGTTCGAGATTTCATTGGGATCGATGGTAGAGATGGCTCCGGTTACATTCTTCATCTTTTGTGTACCGTAGCCCACAATCACCACCTCCTCGATGGATTGCGCGTCTTCCACAAGCGTCACCTTGAGCATGCCGCCCGATGGGACACTCAACGTTTGTGTGACGTAACCGATGTAGGAGACGGAAAGCTTTCCTCCCACCGGAACCGGCAGGGAGAAGCCTCCGTTCACATCGGTAACCGTACCGATGAAGCCTTGCCGGGTCATCACCTTCACGTTTGCACCGATAATGGGCTGACCCTGTTCGTCTACCACACTGCCTTGCACTGTTTTCGCCTGCTGCACAACCGCAGGCGCAAGCGTGGAGATGCCGGCGGAAGAGGGCCTGGGAAGCCCCGCCAACAGAAGACACAGGAGCATCTTCCCACCCGCTCTGCACACGCTTTGTTCCAAAAAAGAATAGTTACTCATTCGCATTAGGAATTAGGGATTAATAAATTAGAATAGCTTACTTCACCCAGTTGTTTGCTAACTTTACATGAAGTCTTCTTATAATAGGGACACCTCTTCGGAGCGGGTGTACTCAAAGAAACATATATGCTGTTGACAGACAAAAACAGGTGATCCATACGAAAAACCGGCGATCGGCCGGCGAAGCCCCCAGCCTTCGGAACGGCGGGCATTCCCTGTTAAGGAACCCTCACCCCCTCGGGTGGGTCACTCTCACCCGAACGGGTTGGTCACTCTCACCCCCTCGGGTGAGACACCCTCACCCGCTCGGGGTGGTCACCCTCACCCGCCCGAGGTGGTCACCCTCACCCGCTCGGGGTGGTCACCCTCCCCCGCTCGGGTATGATTACGGAACCCCTCACCCAATCGTCTTGCAACCAAAGAACACCTTTAAATAAAGAGAAGGAACATGAAACTAAAACCCTGTATGCTGCTGATAGGCACGTTGATACTGACGGCCGCCTCCGCCTTTGCCCAAAAGGCATTTATCCCGCTCGACTACTCGTATGCCGGCTATCGTCTTTCCCAAACGGCCATTCCCGATGCACCGGCCGTGGTGCGCGTAGCACCGGGTGAGGACATTCAACGCGCCATCGATTACGTGGCCACGCTCACTCCCAACCCGCAAGGATTGCGGGGGGCTATTCTACTCGAACCGGGCATCCACACCCTTCATCAGCCGCTCCGCATCACGGCCTCGGGCATTGTGCTACGCGGTGCCGACCGGCACAGAACCGTCTTACAAAAAACGGGCGTAGACCGAGGCGCCCTCCTCTATATCGAAGGCATCAACAACCGCATCCTCTCCAACCTCACCGACCTGAAACAAAGCTACACCCCTGCCGGCGCCACCACGCTCCGCCCAACCTCCACCGAAGCCTTCCACGTGGGTGACCGACTACTCATCCGCCGCCCCTCCACCAAAGAGTGGATTGCGGCCATGGGGTGCGATCGGTTCGGCGACGACGGCGCGCTCGCCTGGAAAGCGGGAGATGTCGACCTGGTGTGGGACCGTACCGTCACCGCCGTCGGCGCAGACAGCATCACGCTGGATGCACCCCTCACCGCCGCCCTCGACGCTAAATACGGAAACGGCGTGGTGATGCGTTACAATTGGCCGGGACGCATCGCCGGATGCGGCGTGGAGAACCTCACGCTCGAATCGGTCGTGGAGAGCGACAATCCCAAAGACGAAGACCATGCCTGGGTGGGCGTGGCCATCGAGAACGCCGAAGATTGCTGGGTGCGGCTCGTCCACTTCCGGCAGTTTAGCGGGAGCGCCGTGGCCATCGGACGCACGGCCTCGCGCATCACCGTCGAGGATTGCATCTCGAAAGACCCCGTCTCCGAGATTGGCGGCGGACGACGCAACACCTTCCTGACCCTGGGACAGCTCTGCCTCTTCCAACGCTGTTACTCCGAGCACGGCATCCACGACTTCGCCGCCGGATTCTGTGCCGCCGGCCCCAATGCTTTTGTGCAATGCGATTCGTGGGAGTCGCTGGGTTCAAGCGGCTCCATCGACGCTTGGGCGTGCGGACTACTCTTCGACATTGTCAACATCGACGGCAACGACCTGCTCTACAAGAACTTCTGGAACGAACACGCCGGTGCGGGATGGAACACAGCTAACAGCCTCTTCTGGCAATGCACCGCCTCGCAGATAGCCTGCTTCTCACCGGCAGCCGACGCCCGCAATTCGGCCTATGGCTGCTGGGCACAAATCTCGGGCAACGGTCAGTGGGGCGAACTCAACAGCCACGTATCTCCCCGCAGCATCTTCTATGCCCAACTCGCCCAACGCTTAGGAGGCGACCTGTCCGGGCGCGCCCGCATCTTGCCGCGCAACACCAGCGCCACCAGCAGCCCCACGGTAGAGATGGCCATGCAACTGGCCGAAGAGTCGCATCGTCCGCGCCTCACCCTCGAGCGGTGGATTGAGCAGGCGCCGTTTAGCGCAGCGGCAGGTACAGACCCGGCCACAGTGCCCTCCATCGGGCAGGTCAAGTTTCGCCAGATGGAGAAACTGATAGCCCGGCTTCCGGTAAAACCGGTGAGCGTAGCAGACGGACGATTAGTTCGCCACGGCGCTCTCTTGGTGGGCGGCCGGCAAGAGGTGCAATGGTGGAGCGGCAGTGTGAAGCCCTCACGCCTGCGTATGATGCGTCCGCACATCACCCGTTTTGTACCGGGAGGCGAAGGCCTTGGCCTGACCGACCGCATCGACTCGGTGATACAAACCATGCTGAAATACCACACGTTGCTGCTCGATCACAACTACGGCCTTTGGTACGACCGTCGCCGTGACGACCACGAACGCATTCGCCGCCGTACCGGCCAGGTATGGCCGCCGCACTACGAGCAACCGTTTGCACGCAGCGGACAAGGCACCGCATGGGACGGCTTGAGTAAATACGACCTCACCCGCTACAACCGCTGGTATTGGAGCCGTCTCAAGGAGTTTGCCGACAAGGGGGAAGAGGCCGGTTTGTTGCTCTTCCACGAGAACTACTTCCAGCATAACATCCTCGAGGCCGGCGCCCACTGGGTGGATTGTCCGTGGCGCACGGCCAACAACATCAACGGCACCGACTTCCCCGAGCCGGTACCTTTTGCCGGTGACAAGCGCATCTTCATGGCCGAACAGTTCTACGATGTTACCAATCCGGTGCTGCGCCGGCTGCATCGCAGCTACATCCGCCAATGCCTCCACAACTTCCAAGACAACAGCAATGTGGTACAGCTTATCAGTGCCGAGTTTACCGGCCCGCTGCACTTCGTACAGTTTTGGATTGATGTCATTACCGAGTGGGAACAAGAGACCGGCCTGCATCCGCTCATCGCCCTGTCCACCACCAAGGATGTGCAGGATGCCATCCTCGAAGACCCCGTGCGCAGCCGCATCGTCGATATCATCGACATTCGCTACTGGCACTACAAGAGCGACGGCACCGTCTATGCTCCCAAAGGCGGGCAGAACATGGCGCCCCGCCAACACGCCCGCAAGATGAAGGTAGGTAGCGTGGGCTTTGCCGATGCCTACCGCGCCGTGAAGGAATACCGCACCCGTTACCCCGAAAAGGCCGTCACCTACTTTGCCCAGAACTATCCGCAACAGGCATGGGCGGTGTTCATGGCAGGCGGGTCGTGTGCTTCGTTGCCTGTTGTCGACCCCGAATTCCTGCGCGATGCTGCCACCATGCTGCCCGCAGAGAGTGCAGCATCCTGCTATCAATTGGTAAATTCTGATACGGGCAGTATCATTTATTCCCAGAGTAATCGGGATACAGAGGTTCGCATACCGGCCGGTACCTATCGGGTCTATCGCATCAATCCCCGCTCGGGAGAGCTTACCCTCACGACCAAGAAGCTACGGAGCGACGGCACCTGCCGTCTGGCCGGAGAGGGGGTGTACTGGTATAAAAAGATGTAAATACTCGTATTCTTATGTTATGCAGCAGGTTGTCTGATTTTACAAGAAACAAACCTGCCATTCCCATTCCATTGCTTTCGTCGTGGTTACTTTTGCATCACCAATTTAATCGAATGAATACCATGGCAATCAAAAACAGTGATGCCCCGACCAGGGCAATGGAAGCAAGGTCTTTCTCTCTTTTATATAATTCATACTCCACCATCCTTTTCAATTACGGATGCAAACTAACGACCGATCATGAGTTGTTGCGCGACTGCATACATGATGTCTTCGTCAAACTCTATGTCCGCAAAGAGCACATGGATGAGATTGACAATCTGAAATCCTATCTCTTCACCTCCCTGCGCAACAAGCTTTGCGACGAGATGCGCCGCCGCACCAACCTCTCCGATGTGTCGGTAGACGAGTGCACCGGGCTGCGTTGCGAGGCCGACATCGAAAGCGAATACCTCAACACCGAACGCATCCTCAACCAAAAACGCAAGGTTGAATACATGCTCGGCAAGCTCACTCCCCGGCAGCGCAAGGCGCTCATCCTCTACTACATCGAGGAGCGGGAGTATGACGATATTTGCGGCATCATGAATATGAACTACCAGTCGATACGCAACCTCATCCACCGGGGCATGCTCAAGTTGCGCAGTCAGACTGCACTACGGAACGTAGGCTAACCCTCCCCGCAACCTATT
>JAISHB010000098.1 GCA_031262785.1 Prevotellaceae bacterium | reverse complement strand
ACCTGCGGGTCGTCTTCGGTATTGACGCTGTAATAGACATCCTTCGGCAGTGTGTCTGCGAGTTCGGCGGTGTATTTTTCGATTTTTTCCATCGCCTTCTTTGTTTTCTCTGCAAGGTTTTCCGATTCCGACAGATTCAGCAAATAGTCAAACTTTGCCTCCGGCGGCAGGTAATAGCCGCATTTCTCAATGGCTATCTCATGAATGGGACGCTCTATGCGCGTGCCCTTGTTTTTCTCATACTCGGCGTTGATATCGACTTCGTACTTGCGGTACTTACTCTCCGCAAAACGCAGGAAAATAAGTCCTAAAATGGGTGTTGCGTATTCGCTGGGCTTCAATCCCGAATTGGCGCGAAGCTGGTCGGCTCCTGCCCACAGTCGGTCTTTGAGGTCTTTCATCTGCTTGTTGGTCATACGCAGCCCTCCGTCATATTTATTATTACCATGAATATCTTGTTTTGATTATCGCTCACCTTTTTTCCTTGTTGTGCTTCACTGTCCCGCTGTTCAGCTATTAGTATTAGAATATAGAAAGCGTGGGACTTTTGTATATTGCAAGCGTTTTATTCTCCAAGAGATATTAAGCTTCAATATCCACTTTCATCTAAATCACTGCAAATATACAAAATGATATTTCCAGATTATACAAGAAAAAGCAGGAACATTTCAAAAGAAGCTCACTTATCACTGGTATCTCTTGTTTGTACGATATTGAAGTTGAGCGAAGGTTTCCTATCTGACGAATGCCATCCACACCCGCTTGGGTAATGAGAAAATCACTACCGGATAATCTCCCGCATACTCCCCCAAAGGCTGTACCGCGCTTCGGGATTCATCTCCTCCAGCCGGTGGAAGAGTGCTTTCATCTGGCTGCGGTGCGACTGCTGTTCGTAGGGGCAGTGTTTCGTCTGCTGGTGATAGCCGCGCAAGGCAGCCAACTCCACCAAATCGGCTTCATGCACCAGACAGAGCGGACGGATCAGGGTGAGCGCAAACTTCTTCATCACCAACCGCGGGGGCATGGTGGAGAAAGCACCCTGAAAGGTGAGGTTCATCAGGAGGGTTTCTATGATGTCGTCGTTGTGATGTCCCAAGGCCAGCTTGTTGCATCCCTGCGCTTTGGCCACGGTGAAGAGCGCCTTGCGGCGGTTCCACGAACAGAGGAAACAGGGCGACTTGCGCGCATCGGTGGAGGCATCAAACCCGGTCTCGACCACCACGAACTCCATGCCGTGCGCCTGGGCGTGGCTCCGCAGATAGTCGAGGTCGCTCTGGTAAGGAATGTTTTTCATCACCACGTGGGCGGCCACCACCGTAAAACGGGGCTTGTGGATGCGCGCACGCTGCCCCAGCAGCTCTACCAGCGCCAACGAATCTTTCCCACCCGACAGACCGATGAGGATGCGGTCGCCCTCTTCTATTAAACCATATTCCACCACGCCTTTGGCAAAGCGGCGGTTGATGCGGCGCAGCAGTTGTTGTTGGGAGGTATAGCTCGGCATACGTTTTTTTGAGGGCAAAGGTAACTATTCTCTTTTTTGTTCCTACCTTTGTCTCGCTAACCCATCCAATGCATCCCATGAGAATTGTATATCTCTTCATAGCCTTCGTTTGTCTGTCTGTATGTAACCTGCAGGCGCAAACGCTCGAACAGGCCAAAAACTTCTATCAAAAAGGACAATACGAAAAGGCCAAGCCCACCTTCCGACGATTCGTAAAGTCGCAACCGGGCAACGGCAACTACAACCTGTGGTATGGCGTCTGCTGCTTGCAGACCGGACAGGCCGAGGCGGCTGTCGGCTACTTGGAGACCGCGGTTAAGAAGCGCATCACCGGCGGACAATACTACTTGGCACAAGCCTACGAGCAAACCTACCGCTTCGAAGAGGCGGTGACCTGCCTCGAAGCATATATTGCCGAACTTGTCAAGCGCAAACGTTCCACCGACCAGGCCGAGAAGCTGCTCGAAAAGAGCAAGAACGGCCTGCGCATGTTGCGCGGCGTGGAAGAGGTGTGCATCATCGACAGCGTGGTGGTCGACAAGAACCGTTTCCTCGATGCCTACCGCATCAGCCGCGAGTCGGGGTCGCTCTTCATGTACAACGATTTCTTCCAACAGAAGAAAGAGGACGAGGCCACCGTCTATGAAACCGAGCTGGGCAACCGCATCTACTACGGCGAGCAGGGCGAGACCGACGGCAAATTCAACGTCTACACCTGCAACAAGATGCAGGGCGAATGGGGTAAAGGACGTCCCCTGCCCTCCCTGATCAACGACAGCGTCAATGCCAACTACCCTTATGTCATGACCGACGGCATCACCATCTACTACGCTTCCGACGGCCCGCAGTCGATGGGCGGCTACGACATTTTCGTGACTCGCTACAACATGAACAACGACAGCTACCTCGCCCCTGACAACGTGGGGATGCCCTTCAACTCGCCCGCCAACGACTACATGTATGTCATCGACGAATACCACGAGCTGGGATGGTTTGCCTCCGACCGCTTTCAACCCGAAGGCAAGGTGTGCGTCTACATCTTCGTGCCCAATGTCTCCAAGCGGGTCTACGACTACGAAACGACCGATAACAAGAAGCTCCGCCGCTTGGCACTCATCCAATCTATTCAAGAGACGTGGGAGGATGCCTCCATCGTGAACGAGGCGCGCTTGCGCCTGCAGGAGGTGCGCACGGCCAAGGCACCGGTGAAGCGCACCTACGACTTCGAGTTCGTCATCGACGATGCGCACACCTATTATCAATGGAATGAGTTCCGCTCGCCGCAGGCCAAGACGCTGTTCCGCACCTATCTCCAAACCGAGAAGCAATTGGAGGAGCAGCAAAGCAAGTTGCAGGAGCTGCGCACGCAATACATCCGCAGCAGCAAAGCAGAGCGCGCCCGCCTGGCCCCCGCCATCCTCGATTTGGAAAAGCATGTTGAGCAACTCAGCACCGATATTCGCCGCACCGCCACCCGGGTGCGCAACACCGAAATAAACTCCTTTAAATAATACCCCATGGAAATACTGATTATAGCCATACTTATCGCCGTAGCCATTGTGTTGCTACTGGTTGAACTGTTCCTGATTCCGGGAACCAGCATTGCCGGCCTCTTGTCGGGCTGCTGCTTTGTCTTTGCCTGCTACTTCGCCTTCTCCCGTTCGGGTGCCACGGCCGGATACATCACCTTGGTGATTTCGATAGTTGCCTGCGCCGGTGCGGTGGTGTGGTTCATGCGCTCCAAGACGCTCGATCATATCGCCCTCAAGGAGGAGATTACCTCGACGGTAGACCGCGAGGTTCCTCCCGAAGTCAAGGTGGGCGGCACCGGTATCGCCATCACCCGACTGGCCCTGATCGGCAGCGCCGAAATAGCCGGCCGCATCGTGGAGGTGAAATCCTCCGGGGGCTTTCTGGACGAAAAAACTCCCATCGTGGTGAGCCGCATCACCGACGGCATCATTCTGGTCGAACCCCTTCCCGTTTAATTCCCGCTTCAATTCCTCATCATTCATTAATAACTAAAGCTCATGGAACCCACATCACTCTATTTCACCGTTGCCCTCGTGGTGGGCGGCATTGTGTTTCTGGTACTTTTCTTCCACTATGTTCCCTTCTTCCTTTGGCTCTCGGCCAAGGTCTCGGGAGTCAACATCTCGCTGGTGCAACTCTTTTTGATGCGCATCCGTAACGTTCCGCCCTACATCATTGTGCCCGGATTGATTGAAGCGCACAAAGCCGGCCTCAACAGCGTGACACGCGACGGCCTGGAGGCGCACTACCTGGCCGGCGGACACGTCGAGAAGGTGGTGCTCGCCTTGGTTTCGGCTTCGAAAGCCAACATCGAACTGCCGTTTCAGATGGCCACGGCCATCGATTTGGCCGGTCGCGACGTGTTCGAGGCCGTACAGATGTCGGTCAACCCCAAGGTAATCGACACCCCGCCCGTCACCGCCATGGCCAAAGACGGCATTCAGCTCATCACCAAAGCCCGCGTGACGGTTCGCGCCAACATTCGCCAATTAGTGGGCGGCGCCGGTGAAGACACCATCCTGGCACGCGTGGGCGAGGGCATCGTCTCGTCCATCGGTTCGTCCGAAGGGCACAAATCGGTGCTCGAGAATCCCGACTCCATCTCCAAACTGGTGCTACGCAAAGGATTAGATGCGGGCACGGCCTTCGAGATTCTCTCCATCGACATCGCCGACATCGACATCGGCAAAAACATCGGTGCCGTCCTGCAAATGGATCAAGCCAATGCCGATAAGAACATTGCGCAGGCCAAAGCCGAAGAACGGCGTGCCATGGCCGTGGCCTCGGAACAAGAGATGAAGGCCAAGGCACAAGAAGCCCGCGCCAAGGTGATCGAAGCCGAAGCCGAAGTGCCCAAAGCCATGGCCGAAGCGTTCCGCAACGGCAACCTGGGCATCATGGATTACTACCGCATGAAAAACATCGAGGCCGACACCTCCATGCGCGAGACCATTGCCAAACCCATCGCCCCCTCGTCCAATCAACCTTTAAGCAAATAGCATCCGTATGAAACCCTATTTTGCCCCCTCCGAACTGCTCATCAACGACGACGGTTCGGTTTTTCACCTGCATGTTAAGCCCGAGTGGCTGGCCGACAAGATCATCCTGGTGGGCGACCCGGGACGCGTGTCGCTGGTGGCCGCCCACTTCGACCGGGAAGAGTGCGACGTCGAGAGCCGCGAGTTTCACACCATCACCGGCAGCTACCGCGGCAAACGCATCACGGTGGTCTCCACCGGCATCGGCTGCGACAACGTCGACATTGTACTGAACGAGCTGGATGCCCTGGCCAATATCGACTTCACCACCCGCGAACAGAAGCCCGCCTTGCGCAGCCTCCAGCTGGTTCGCATCGGCACCTGCGGCGGCCTGCAGCCCCACACGCCGGTGGGCACGTTTGTCTGCTCGCAGAAATCCATCGGGTTCGACGGCCTGCTCAATTTCTACGCCGGACGCAACCAGGTGTGTGATTTGCAACTGGAACGCGCCTTCCTCGACCACATGGGCTGGAGTGGCAACCAGTGCGCCCCCGCTCCCTACGTCATCGCTGCCGACGCGGCACTGACCGACCGCATTGCGGGCACCGACATGGTGCGCGGCATCACCATCTCGGCCAACGGCTTCTTCGGTCCGCAGGGACGCGTGCTGCGCATCCCCCTGGCCGACCCGAATCAAAACGAAAAAATTGAGAATTTCGAGTATCAAGGCCACCGCATCACCAACTTCGAAATGGAAAGCTCCGCGCTGGCCGGACTGAGCCGCCTGATGGGGCATCAAGCCACCACGGTGTGCATGGTCATTGCCAATCGGTTGGCCAAAGAGGCCGACACCGGCTACAAGAATACGATTGATACGTTGGTGGAGACGGTGCTGGAGCGAATCTGACCAAAAGGCACTATTCCATAGCTATTCTGCCCAAGCTTTTTTTCGATGCGCTGTTCAAAAGCCTCGAGATGCTTGGGTAGATTCATTTGGAAGATAGCTCGCAATCATTTCATATTTTCCAAATATCTTTAGCCTTTTTGCTCATTTGCTGTTGTCGACTGGCTATTGTGGTTTCATTCCATTGACTATTATATTGCTCCGCTATTCGCTTAGTCGTTATAAAGCTAGATTTATGATACAAAGCTACCTTTGTTTGATAATCCTTATTACCGGCCTCCCGATTCAGACTCCGCTCCAATAAGCACAAGTTTCCTAATCGAGAAGATAAGCGATCAATATCGTCATCATCCAGATCCCAATCATCATTGGGCGATTGCGGCATAATATGTTCGATTGTACAATCCTCTTGGCGTATATCAATGGCGTTTCCACTAATAAAATGTTCTATCTTACCTAATATATAACGAAGAAGCTTTTTATTCTTGGCATTAGCGGAAGCAAAGGCCTTAATACGAAATGCAGCCTCAAATTCATTATCGCCGACATACACTCCTTTCAATAGTCCACTGTTATAACTTTGTGTCTTTACAATATGCAAAGCGGTATTGTTATATACTTCTTCTATTTTGTTGGGATTCAATCCACAAATCACATTGTATCTAAATGATATGATAATAGTATCTTTCAAAACTTGCTTAAAAACAGACTTCTCCAATTTTCTATTCGCAACCATCAATAAAGAATAAGGTTGCCGCAAACCGAACAATTGCAGAAGATCTATATTTTTTTCTATCTCTATATCATTTTCCCAATACTCATCCGTGGAACTTTTGAGTGCGATATAGACATCGCTATATATCAGTAGTTCATTAAGTAATTGGTATACTTGTGACGGTTCTTTAATGGTTGTACGTACAGCCTTAAATAATTCACCGCTTCTCACGGTTTTATGTTGTGAATTCCAATAATACCGCAGAAAATCAGGAAGTTTTTCCGCACCAAGATTCTTATTTAATTCATACCATTTTTCTTCTAATTCATCCAATTTTCCATCATGCCCCACAGTCTTATCTACCAACGAGAAAAGATAATTCTTCAGGAGGTCGGAAGAAGACAACTGTACACCTCGCGCATTTAAGGTTTCAAATACACGAAATGCGTTCATTTCATCGCTTACTGTAATGACGGTGAAGAACAAGTTATTTACCATATTCTTGATAAATCCGGCATATTCTTCACCAGAGGTAAACTTATCTTTTATTCTTCCCTCATACCACTCAAAGCATTGTTTCATCAACTTCTCGGTAGTAGTGATTTTGCGGCTTCTGAGTTCGCCTAATTTCACTATATAATCCTTGTAATAATTATTGTTATTACGATTTAATATAAGAAAATTGTCATAAGACAAAGAGATGGAATCGATATTCCCTATATAAGTATGCATTAGTGCATCTACCCGTTGATTATTTTGATCTGTCTCATTACCCGCCTCAGCAAGATATTTGATTGCTTTGATGGCTGCAAGAATAATCATAGTAATGGTGGTAAATCGTTGTTGTCCATCAATGATAGAATAGTCTTCGTTATTAGCTGTTTGAAGAACAAGATATCCCATATAATGATCGCTAATATCATCACTCATCATTTGATTGATGTCTTGCCATAGATCATCCCATTGCTCCTCACTCCATGAATAATCACGTTGAAACTTCGGAACAATATATCTGTTTCTACTCCGGATTAATGAACCGAAGTTTTGCGTAGCTGTATCTTGAATACCTGTCATAAGATAATATATATTTAATTTGGGATTACTATGCAAAAGTAGAGAAAATAATATTGCCACCAAACAAGATGCTATTTATTTTCAGCAGCCCCATTCCTCTACTCTTCTTTCTCCTGATTCTTTCAATTTTAAGTGGCTTCGGTCAACGCAATGGTTCGTATCATCGCCGCAAGTCTCATCCTGAAAAACTTCCGGCAAGCCTGAAGTTGCGGAAAATGTAGGCAAAACAGTGAGCATCTCTAATCAATCCGGTCAGATTGTTAAAGGAGATGCTTTCTTTTTTAAGAATCCGGCCGGATAGATACAAAACCAAGCATTCGACGAGTCTATTCCGAACAGATTGGAAGCATGTCACGGGTGAAACAGGCTGAATCCGGCGGGCGCGAGGTAAGTATATGCCTCGTTTTTTTACCCGTTACGCATTATTAACTAAAAGAATTAGTTTAGTAACTAAATAGTTTAGTTATTTGTGCCCGCTAAGATATACATCCACTAAAAACCAATTGCAATGAAAGGATTGACCGCAAAGGAAGAAGAAATCATGGGCCTGTTCTGGGAGAAGGGGCCGTTGTTTGTGCGTGAAATGCTGGCTTTATACGATGATCCCAAGCCGCACTTCAATACGCTGTCGACTATTGTGCGCGGACTAGAGGAGAAAGGCTACGTCGCACACCGACCATTCGGTAATACCTATCAGTATTATGCGGTGGTAGACCGTAAGGAGTTTAGCCGGCTGACGCTAAAGGGCGTGATAGGAAAGTACTTCAACAACTCCTACCTGAGTGCCGTCTCGTCGTTGGTACAAGAAGAAAAGATTACGCCTGAAGAGCTTCGGCGACTGTTGGACGAGGTGGAACAGAATCAGTAAAAAACCAGCGTTATGGGACATTTCTTGAGTTATATCATTCAATCGTCGGTATGCTTGGCGCTGTTCTACCTCTTCTACCGCGTGTTGCTGAGCGGCGAGACATTCCATCGCCTCAACCGATGGGCCTTGCTCGGCATCTTGTTGCTGTCGGCGCTGTTACCGCTGCTAAAGGTGACGTCGGCAGAACCCACCGAGGTGGGACGACTAATGCTGACGGTAGAAGAGTGGTGGGCATTGCCCTCGATCGCAACGACCGATACTCGGACGGAAGCAGATACAACATCGGCATGGGCGGCGTGGTTGCTGGTCGGCTATCTGGCAGGCGTGGCCTTTTTGTTGGTGCGATTTAGCTGGTCGTTCTACTCCTTACTACAGATCTGTCGCCGGGGAGCACGCCGGAGAGTGTGTGAAAGCGACACGCCAAGCGGACGAACCATGCGGGAGGCCACGCTGGTGATGCTCAACGAAGCGGTGGCGCCCTTCAGCTGGTGGCACTACATCGTCGTTTCGAGGCAAGACCTGCAAGAGAACAGGCAAGCCATACTGGCGCACGAGTGGGCACATCTGCACGCACGCCATTCGCTGGACATCCTGGCGGCCGACATCTGCATCCTGCTGCAATGGTTCAACCCTGCCGCATGGCTGCTCAAGCAAGAGCTGCAGAACACGCACGAATATGCGGCCGACCGCTACGTTATTAACAAAGGCATCGATGCAACGCAATATCAGTTTTTATTAATCAAGAAAGCTGTCGGCACCAGACTCTACTCGATGACCAACAGCTTTAATCACAGCAAATTAAAAAAAAGAATTACCATGATGAAAAAAGAGAAATCCAGTAAGTGGGCAGGGTTGAAGTACCTGTATGTACTCCCCTTGGCTGCAGTCGTTATCGCGCTGTTTGCCCGTCCGCAAGTTAGTCACGCCATGGCAGAGCTTTCTGCCGCGAAAGTGAATGCTATTCTGCCCACCGCCCAAAGTGAGGCAGCGTATGTAGTCTCGAGCGACACCATTTATGACACGGTCGACGAGATGCCTTCGTATCCCAGAGGTTTGCGGAACCTCAGGCACTACATAGCCGAGAACATTAAGTATCCGGCTGATGCCCTGAAAGCAAAGATTCAAGGACGTGTGATAGTAGGCTTTACAATCGATCGCGACGGCAGTGTGGTGGATACCCGGATTATGAAGTCTGTCCATCCCGATCTGGACAAGGAGGCTTTGCGTTTAGTCAGTGAGATGGATAAGTGGAACCCCGGCAAGCTTCGCGGCAAACCGGTGAAGGTGAGATATTTCATCCCCATCGTGTTCCAATTGGAGCGAAAGATAGGGTCCTCGCTTCCGGAGAAAACGCAAACGATACTTCTTTATAAAAAAGACGGAGACCCGGAGAAACCGGACACGATAATACTTAATGGCAATGATAAGATTTCAATACTTCGTGGCAATGATAATACTTCGTCGCCATATTATGATTTGAGCAAAGTAAAGGATTCCTCTCCCATACGCTAATGCGAACCGGCGGGTTGTCCCCGTCAGGAATTGTGCAGCCCGAATACCTGATGTAGAGAAAGGTATTCGGGCTGCATCTCTTTTGTGAATGAATAGTTGCCGATGTAGGAAAGGGGTGAAAGTACGAAATGTATTTGTAAATAAGGTGTTACGAAGCGAAACAAAGTCACAAGAAGGTGCTAATATCTTATTTGAAAATAATCCATCAATGCCTTATACCTGTCTTGCGCCGTCAGGCAAGTATCCGTCAAATACCCTCTGATGTTCGGCCATTGCTGCAAGCCCCGATAGTAGAACAGTTTCAGCTCGTCGGTAATGATAAACGGCACGACACCGTTTGCCAAGCACTCTTTGAACATCATCAATCTACCCACACGCCCGTTTCCGTCCTGAAACGGATGGATCGCTTCGAAGCGCTGGTGTAGGTCAAGAATATCTTCGAACGTCTTTTGTTTCTTGCTGTTGTATTCGGAGAGCAAAGTTTTCATCTGTCGATGCACCTCTTTCGGTGGGCAGGTTTCGTTACCGCTCACTTCATTCGGCAACCGTTTGTAATCGCCCACGGCAAACCAATCCTTGCGGCTGTCCGATGTACCGCTCTTTAATATAAGGTGTAGCTCTTTGATTATAGCCTCGGACAATCGTTCTTCGGCACGGTCTATAATCAAGTCGATGCAGCGGAAGTGGTTGATGGTTTCGATGATGTCATCCACATTGATGCTTTCGTCGGTGACGCCAATGGTGTTAGTCTCGAAAATATAACGGGTCTGTTCTTGTGTCAACCGACTACCTTCAATATGGTTGGAGTTGTAGGTGAGTTCAATCTGTGTGCGGTGATAGATGCCACCTTTCAGCTTGGCAGCTTTCTGTTCACGCAAAGCAATAAGAAGCGGCATCACTTTCTTTGTCGATTGCTTGCGTGAAGGCAAGCCTACCTCTTCGGGTATGT
This sequence comes from Prevotellaceae bacterium, assembly GCA_031262785.1. Lineage (GTDB taxonomy): Bacteria > Bacteroidota > Bacteroidia > Bacteroidales > Bacteroidaceae > Bacteroides. The sequence continues at coordinate 872 of JAISHB010000098.1, read as the reverse complement.
TCCATGTCTTACCCGTCAAGAATGCACCTTCTATCTTTCCGGCAGCGCAATAGTTGCGTGCCGTGCGTTCCGGGATGCCGTACTTAGCGGCGTATTCATTTACTGAGAGGTATGTCATATATGAGCTATCGGCAAGTTTGCTGCCGAAATGCAGTTCAAAGATAGCGATTATTTGCCGTTATCGGCAAGAATTACAAGGCTTTCTACTTTAAATCATGATGCAATCGAATAGAAAGCATATCTTTGGCATCGAATTTAAAGTCATTCCGATGAAAGTGAACAATTAATATTTCGCACGAGAGATATGTAATCCTTGGTAGAACCGACAGCACCCACGGCCGGAGGTTCCGAATTATTAATTGTATCACATCATGAGTATCATTATAAACGACGTGGCATATAGCTACGCCCATCAGCAAAATATATTTGAACATATAAGTTTCTCCGTCGAAAGCCGCGAGAAGGTCTCCATTGTAGGCAATAATGGTGCGGGAAAATCTACGCTCTTAAAGCTTATGGCCGGAACGCTGCAGCCGTCAGTAGGGAATATCTTCTGTTCGTCGACACCTTATTATATAGAGCAACATACCGGATATTTGAATCGGACGATAGCCGAAGCATTGAATGTTGACGCCAAGTTACAAGCACTCGAAGCAATTCTGCGGGGTAGTGTGGCACAAAAGGATTATGATACTTTATCCGACGACTGGACTATAGAGACTCGTTGTCGGGAAGCTTTGGACTATTGGGGGCTAAAATCTGCTACGCTACATAGTGACATGGATGGGCTGAGTGGAGGCGAGCGAACCAAAGTGTTTTTAGCGGGCATCCAAATCCATGAACCTGACATAATTCTGATGGATGAACCGTCC
>JAISHB010000042.1 GCA_031262785.1 Prevotellaceae bacterium | reverse complement strand
GCCGCCATCATCTGCGCCGGATCGTTGGCCGTGTGGTGGGTTATCATCCCGGGCATGTCGCTCTTGTGGGGCGAGACACTGCTGAACCAGTGGAACCCCGAGATTACAACCACCGTGGGCATGATGTCGCCCGAAGAGATCTTTAACTATTACGCCAAGAGCATCGGCATCGGGGGCATTGCCATGGCCGGCATCATCGGTATTGTCAAGTCGTGGAGCATCATTAAAAGCGCCGTCGGACTGGCTGCCAAGGAGATGGGAGGAAAATCTGCCGTCACCACCGCCGTCAAACGTACCCAACGCGACCTTTCCATGAAGATTATCGCCATCGGCTCGTTGCTGACATTGGCCGCCGTAGCGCTCTTTTTCTACTTCGATGTGATGCAGGGCAATCTGCTGCACACCGTGGTGGCTATTCTGGTGGTGGCATTCATCACCTTTCTGTTTACCACGGTGGCCGCTAACGCCATCGCCATTGTGGGCACCAATCCGGTGTCGGGCATGACGCTGATGACGCTTATCCTGGCATCGGTCATCATGGTGGCTGTGGGACTAAACGGCCCCGGCGGCATGGTTGCCGCCCTGATTATGGGAGGCGTGGTCTGCACCGCCCTGTCGATGGCCGGAGGTTTCATCACCGACTTGAAAATAGGCTATTGGCTGGGCAGCACGCCCGTAAAACAAGAGAGCTGGAAATTCCTCGGCACGCTGGTCTCGGCCGCCACCGTGGGAGGCGTGATGATTATCCTCAATGATACCTACGGATTTACCAGCGGAGAGTTGTCGGCACCACAAGCCAACGCGATGGCAGCCGTCATCAAACCGTTGATGAGCGGAACGGGCGCGCCGTGGATACTCTACGGCATCGGTGCCTTGCTGGCCATCGTGCTAAACTTCTTCAAAATACCCGCGCTGGCTTTTGCGCTGGGCATGTTCATCCCCTTGCAACTGAACATCCCGCTGGTGGTGGGAGGCGCCATTAATTGGTATGTTAGTACCCGCAGCAAAGATGCCACCGTGAACACCGCACGCACCGAAAAGGGCACGTTGCTGGCCTCGGGCTTCATCGCCGGAGGTGCTTTGAGGGGAGTGGTGAGCGCCGCCATGCGCTTTCGCGGCATTTATCTGGTAAATGATGCGTGGTTGAACAACGCGTGGTCGGAGGTGCTGGCTTTGGCGGCCTATATCCTGCTGATTACCTACTTCATCAAAGCTTCGATGAAAAGAAATAAGAATAGATAAACGTATGAAACAAGTAGTATTCGCACTAATAATGCTTTTGAGTTTCCCTGCATGGGCGCAGAAACCGATCGTCGTTCCCCTGTGGCCGAACGGAGCACCCAACTCCAACGGCTTAACCGGCACGGAAGAAGATTTGAACGGAGGACGTGTAGCCAATGTAGTAAATCCCACCATCACCATCTATCCGGCGGCCAAACCGTGCGGTATGGCCATCATTGCCTGCCCGGGCGGCGGCTATGCCCGCTTGGCCATGAATCACGAAGGACATGACATGGCCGCCTGGATGAATACCATGGGCATTACCTACGTGGTATTGAAATACCGTATGCCCAACGGACACAAGGAGGTGCCGCTCAGCGATGCCCAGCAGGCTATCCGACTGGTGCGCCAACAGGCAGCCGACTATGGTATCAATCCGCACCGCGTGGGCATCATGGGCGCATCGGCCGGCGGGCATCTTGCCGCTTCATTGGCCACGCTTTACAGTAGCGAAGAGAGTCGTCCCGACTTTCAAATCCTGCTCTATCCGGTCATCTCCATGATGCAGGGTATTACTCATGCCGGCTCTCGGAAAAATCTGCTGGGAGAACATCCCACCCCGGAGTTGGAACGTAGCTATTCACTCGAAAACCGCGTAACGTCTCAAACCCCGCCGGCCTTTATTGTACTCTCGTCCGACGACCGCAGCGTGCCTCCCCTAAATAGTATCGATTATTATCTTGCTTTGCAAAAAGCCGGTGTACCGGTCTCCATGCACATCTATCCAATTGGTGGACACGGATGGGGCTTCCGTGACAACTTCACCTATAAACGTTTGTGGACAGCCGAGCTGGAGAAATGGCTCATGAACCTCTAATCCGTATATCCGAATGAAACAACTCACTTCCCTCACGCTCTTGGCGCTTCTGTTGCTTCCTCTATCCATGAACGCACAGGAAAATCGTTACGAAGAATTAATCAGTCCCAAGCTGTTACATATCAATCGCCTGGAACCCCGATCCACTTTCACTTCCTATATCAGTGAAGAAGACGCTATCATAAACGATCGCAAAACAGGAACCTCCCGCATCCCGCTTAACGGAAAATGGAAGTTCAACTATGTAGAGAACATTGCCGACCGTCCAACCACCTACATGAACGAACGATTCGATGCAGGCAAATGGCCAACCATCCACGTTCCCGGCAATTGGGAACTGCAAGGTTACGGAACCCCCATCTACACCAACACCCGCTACGAGTTCTGCTCTCCCGGCTATCCCCCCTATTGGGAGAAACCGGATCCTCCCTTCGTACCCAACGACTGGAATCCCACAGGCACCTACCGCCGCGAGTTTAACATCCCCGCCGAGTGGGAAGACAAAGAGATCTTCCTCAGTGCCGACGGCGTGCGGGGAATAGCCTACTACTATCTCAACGGCAAGTTTGTGGGCATGAACAAACAGTCGAAACTGCCCGCCCGTTTCGACGTCACCGCTGCTGCCCGACGGGGCAACAACATCATCGCCATTCAGGTGCATCGTTTCTCCGATGCCAATTACCTCGAAGATCAAGATTTCTGGCGGTTGAGCGGCATCGAGCGCGACATCTACCTCTACGCCACTCCCCAAATACACATTGCCGACTTCAAAGTGGAGACCCTGCTCGACAGCTACTACACCGACGGCATCTTCCGCCTGAGAGTGAAGCTGGCCAACGAAAACGATCTGACCACTCCCTATCAGGTATCATACCGGCTGATTGACGACGCCAACAATAACATCGCACAATCGTCAACCCGCGTAGAGGCCGACCAAACACAAGTGGAGTTTCCCCAGAAAACCATTACCCGCCCAAAACAATGGACTGCCGAAACACCCAATCTGTATACGCTGCTCATCACACTCAAACGCACCAATGGCGAGATTTTTGAATCGACCTCGTGCAAAGTGGGCTTCCGCTCGGTAGAGATTAAGAACGGACAACTTATGATTAACGGCGTACCCATTCTCGTCAAAGGCGTTAATCTACACGAACATAATGAGAACACCGGACACTACGTGACCGAAGAGCTGATGATGAAAGATATGGAGTTGTGGAAGAAATATAATATCAACACCATTCGCACCTCGCACTACCCGCAACAGGAACGATTCTATGAGTTGTGCGACCAGTACGGCTTCTATGTCATCGACGAAGCCAATATCGAGTCGCACGGCATGGGCTACGACTTGAGCGTAGGAGGTACGTTGGGTAATAATCCGCTCTTCACCAAAGCGCACGAAGACCGTACCGTGGGAATGTATCAACGCGACAAGAACCACCCGTCGGTGATTATTTGGTCGCTCGGCAACGAGGCGGGTAACGGACTAAATTTCTACATCACTTACAACACGTTGAAGTTGCTCGACACCAGTCGTCCCATTCAGTATGAACGTGCTAAATTAGAGTGGAACACCGACATTTACTGCCCCATGTATGCCTCCCTCGACCAAATAGAGAAGTATGCCCAGAACCAAGATATGTACCGCCCGCTCATTCTCTGCGAATATGCGCACGCCATGGGTAATAGTCTGGGAAACTTCCAAGACTATTGGGACGTCATCGAGAAGTATCCCCTGCTGCAAGGAGGTTGCATCTGGGATTGGGTTGATCAGGGGCTAGCCGCCCAAACTGCCGACAAGCGGAAATATTGGAACTACGGCGGCGACTACGGCCCGACAGGTACTCCCTCGGATGGTGATTTTTGCATCAACGGTATTGTCTATCCCGATCGCAGCGTGAAGCCTCAAACCGCCGAAATGGGCAAGGTTTATCAAAACATTAAGTTCTTCGGCTTCGACCCACAGACCTCCACCGTACGGATACGCAACGACTTCTCTTTCACCAATCTCGAGAAGTATGATTTCCACTATATCGTGCGCCAGGACGGCAAAGAGATCTACAAACGGAAGTTAGATAACATCACCGGTAAACCAGGAAGCATAGCTACATCTCCCTTCCTTGAAGGTCTGCCGAAAAGCAAAGTACAGGGCGATGTCAGCATCGAGTTGTATGCCACCGTAAGCAAAGCAGAGCCCTTTTTGCCAGCCGGGACCGTTATCGCCCGCGAACAGATTCAAGTGCAACCCTATATGAAAGAGCTTGCCGCTGCCCATCAACCAGCCAAGATGGCCGAGACCAACACACAGGTAATCTTCAGCGGCGAGCTGTTTAATGCGGTGTTCAACAAGCGAAGCGGCATGCTGGTATCGTACACCTATCAGAAGACAGAGTATATCAATAATAGCCGGGGATTACATCCCTTCTTCTGGCGTGCCCCCACCGACAACGACTACGGCGCCAAGCTACCTGTCCGTCTGAAAGTATGGAAAGACCTCTCCTATCAGGAGCTGGAAGCCGCCACATTCAACATCAACACCAAAGGCAACAACACCCAAGTAACGGTGACCTACCAATACCCACAAGTAGAAGGTGCATGGACCGTAACCTATACACTCTATGCCGACGGCATCATCCATGTCAACAACAGTTTCACTGCCAACGGCAACGACACACCCATGATGCCGCGCCTGGGTATGCGCATGCAATGCACCGGCGAACTCACCGAACTGGTCTACCACGGGCGCGGACCGGAAGAGAATTATTCCGACCGCCGCACCGCCCAATTCATTGGTGAATATACCCGTCCCATCAAAGAGATGTACCAACCCTACATCCGTCCTCAGGAGAATGAGCATCGCACCGACGTCAGCTGGTTGGCACTCACCCGCGACAAGCAGAAGGGAGGACTTCTGTTTGTGGCAGACAGCCTCCTCGAATTCAATGCATCGAACTACTTGTTAGAGAGCTTCGACAGCGGTGAAAGTCTTCACAACAACGCCCCCCGCACCGACCAAACCAACCACCGGCACCTGACCGACCCCCAGCCCGAATTACTCATCGACTTGTTCCTTGATTACCGCATGATGGGATTGGGCGGCGACAACTCATGGGGCGCCCTTCCGCACGCTCCCTATCGCATTCAACCGCACAAAGGCAAATCGTTTAACTATGGTTTCACCATGGTGCCGTTCGATAAAAAAACAGACTACAAGAACCTGATTAAACAGTATTGAAATGAGACTAACAACATGGATATCCGTCGCCGCTCTCTGTGTCCTCTGGACGCTGGCTGCTCCGGCACAAAGCGGGAACAGCCGCATGGTTAAGAACGGACTCGAATTTTTGGATCGCCCCTACGTAGCCCACACCCTGGAGGTAAACGACAAGGAGGAACTCGTCATCAATTGCGACGAGGTAGACTGTACCACCTTTGTGGAATACACACTGGCCATGTCGCTTTGCACCCCGCACAACGGCGAGATCTCCGAACCCGAATTTATCGCCAAGGTGCAACAGTTACGCTATCGCAACGGCACGATCAACGGCTATACCTCCCGTTTGCACTACACTTCGGAATGGATAAACAACGCCATCAAACTGGGATATATAGAAGACGTGGCAGCCAAAAACAGTCCCTATACCGCCAAGTTGGAGCTATCGTTCATGAGCACCCATCCGCAACTCTACAAACACTTGAAAGAGTCGCCCGATAACGTAGCCAAGATGAGAACCATCGAGCAATCGCTTTCGGGGCAGGAGTTCCACTATGTGCCCAAAGACAAATTGCCCAACAATGGATTGCCATGGATTCAGAGCGGCGACATTCTCTGCCTGGTGAGCAATACACCCGGCTTAGACCTCGCCCACTTGGGGCTTGCCTTCTACGTAGAAGGCAAGCTCTGTCTACTGCACGCCTCCTCCTCACAAAAGAAGGTGGTTATCTCCAAGGTTTCGCTGCGCGAGATGATGAAGCGCAACAGCAACTGGACAGGCGTCCGAGTGTTGCGCATTCAATCGGAATAATCAAAATAAAACACATTATATCAAAACAAACGTTAATACATAGAGACGTTCCCCTTTCTACTGTGAGAAAATAAAATAGCTTTGTGCGCAGAAACACAAAAATAGACCGTACAGGAAGAACGATATCTCCTGTTAACCCCCAAAAGCACATTACCTGTTGAAATACAGGCTGTAATTATAATTCTAATCAATACACTTAATCAAATGAGAAACAGTACACTCATTGGTGTTGCATGGCTGATGGCAACCTTCACAGCAGCAAGTGCACAAGAAATCACCATCCTATCTTTAAAGAAGGTATCTATTCACCAGGAATCGTATCACCCCACCTTTACACCGGACGGGCAACGATTGGTTATTACGGCATCCGACTATGCCGGGCTGCGCTCCTACAACCTGAGTAGCGGCCAAGAGTCTGTGCTCACTACCGCATCTGGTGCCGGTTACAATTACCGTTACTATGCCGATAGGATTATCTATCGCGTAAACACCTTCCGCGACCATCGCAAGTATGTTGCAACCGAATCGTGCAGCCTGCTGACAGGTGAAACCAAGCAATTAGTTGCTGCCACCCGGGCCACATCGCCACAAGTGGCTGCCGACTTCGCCAAGCAACTACAGGCCGATACGTATGTAACGATTGAGGATCGACACATCGCACTCTACACGCGCGGTGCCAAGAAGATACTCACTCCTAACGGAACTGAGGCCAGCTACTTATGGCCGTCTATCTCGCCCGACGGCAAACGGTTGGTATACACCGTGGCCGGTAGTGCTACCTTTGTATGCGACATCGACGGGCAGAACGCCGTGTCGGTAGGAGAAATGAACGCTCCCAAATGGTTAAGCAACCAATGGGTGATTGGCATGGATGACCGCGACGACGGCCACCGCGTTACAGGCTCGGCCATCGTAGCAGTACGCACCGACGGCAGCGCCCGCCAACAGCTCACCGATCAGTCGCTTGTCGCCATGTATCCGGCAGCAGCTCCCGACGGCAAGCAGATTGCATTCAACACCGACCGCGGAGAGATTTATCTCCTCACTATTCAACTCCCTTAATGATTCAAAGCCATGAAGAAGATCCTCTTTTATATTATAACTATGTGCTGTTGTGTAGCTGTGCAGGCACAACGCACCGACCTGTCGGGCATCAAGATTTATATCAATCCCGGACACGGCGGATATGATTCGGACGACCGTAACTTAGAAACCATCCCCTTCCCCTTAGGCAACCAACAAGGATTCTATGAATCCTCCGCCAACCTGACCAAAGGACTGGAGCTGGAACGCCTACTCAAGCAATCGGGCGCTACGGTTGTGATGTCACGTACCCAAAACAGAACGGAAGACGACCGCGCCCTCTCGCAGATAGCCGAAGAGGCCAACGCAGGCAACTGTGACGCCTTTATCTCGATACATAGCAACGCGCTGGGCACCAACACCGGTACCAACTACCTGCTCTTCCTATATAAAGAGACCCCCGGCACCGGTCAACCGGCCAAACCCAAAGACGTGGAGATGTGCAAAGCTGCCTGGCCGTTCGTCTTCGAGAATGCTCTCACTATATGGACAGGTTCCTACACGATGACCAATCCCTGTATTCGCGGGGACTACTCCTTCCTAACCTATAACCTGGGTGTGTTGAAACCTTTGACCATCCCCGGTTTCTTGGTAGAAGGCTCGTTCCATGACTACCAGCCCGAGACACACCGTCTGCTTAATGACGACTATCGCAAACTCACGGCCGTGCAGTTGCAGCGTTACTACCTCTCCTACTACGGAGCCAATGCACCCACCGTGGGTGTGATTGCCGGTGCGCTTAAAGATGCCAATAGCATCATCGACAACTCGAAGTATAAATACATCGCCAAGAGCAGCGACCGGTTCCTACCTATCAACGGTGCCACCGTCACCCTGAAGAACGCAGAAAATCAAGAGCTGGCCACCTACACTACCGATGCCTACTACAACGGTATATTCGTGTTCCGCGACCTGGCTCCGGGTACCTACCACCTGAGCTACAATGCCACCGGCTACAATGCCAAAGATACCACCGTAGTGGTAGAGGCTGCCAAGACCACCGACTTCGTCACCCACCTGGTCGACCCCAATTACACGCCGCCCGAACCACCGGTGGTGGAACCGAACATCCCCAACATCTACGCCTCCGAGCTGACGGCCGAAGCCACCGGCGCAGGCAAGTATAAGATAGGCTTCACGCTCAATGCCGATGCCATCAGCCTGACTATCGACGTCTACCAAGAGAAGGGTACCGTGCTCAAGTCGTTCCCCGTCGGTGCATTGGAGAAAGGACGCCGCAGCGTAGAAATAGACATCAGCGACCTCACCGTCAATGGCTTGAGCTGGAGCATCACTGCCCAAGGGGAGGCTGTTCCGGGCATCACCCCGCGCCGTTTCTCCTCCGACACCGACAAGACTATTAGCTTTGCCGGCGTACGTGGCATGGCCGTAGACAACAACATGGAGAGTCCCTACTTCGGACGTGTGTATGTGACCAACCACAAAGCAGGCACGGTAAGCGGCCGTACCCTACAGAGCGGTCTCTTCATTCTGGATGCCGCCCTGACAGACGTAACCGGACAAGGCGACAATGCCTACCGCGGCAACGTAAACTGGCATACCTCGGCCAGTCCGCAATGCCCGGCTGTCTCGGACGATGGCTATATCTACCTGGCCGACTGGGCAGATGCCCACTCGGGTGTATGGAGAGTGGAGGCCGGCAATCCCACCAAAGACTTCGTACCCGTATTTGGCGGCAACCGCGCCAGCTCGGGCTTGACCACCGCCGATGACGGCACCGTGATACACGGATCGGTAGTTTCGCTGTGGATCAAAGGCAGCGGCGCCCAGACGCAGCTCTTTACCAGCGACGAAGACTATACAGTTACCTCGACCAATAAAACAAAGGCCATCCTGCGCTACGATATAGGCACCTTAGACCAACCCTGGACCAAAGCCCCCAGCGCTGTAGTCTTTGACAATGCCGAAGGTAGAGTTATCAACGGTACCGACCATATTGCACCCGACGGACGGTTCGACGGCTGGTGGATTACGCAATATCGTGAAACCGGCAACGACGGCGCCGCTGTGCCTTCGCTCATCCATGTGAACAAGGCCGGAGCTATTGATTACAACTCGGCCGGCTACGTGGGAGACTCCCGAAGAGGCGCTCTGGCCGTCACCGTCGATGGTAGCCGGCTGGCCGTAGGTACCAACGACGAACTCAAGATCTACGATGTGAGCTTCACCGAGGCCGGAGTTCCCTCCATCACACTGGCATACAGCATCACCCCGGCAGCCGGTACCGATTCCTACGGTGCCGCATTCGACCTGGCCGGCAATATCTACCTGGGTGCCGACAATCCCGGTTCGCTGGGTGCCTGGGCTATACCCAAGGCCGAGAACAAGTTCACCACCGCTGCACCGGCCGCCCTGAAGCTGGATGTAGCCACCGGTATCCAAGATGCCCCCAAGACGGACGAGATCACCATCAACCCGCGTCCCATGCAGCGCACGCTACACATCGCATCGACCGGCGAAGTGCTCCGGGGCATTGCCATCTACTCGCTCACCGGCCAGTTGCTACTGAGCCTGCCCGAGCCTGGTACGCAAGAGGTCACCCTCGACGTCTCTGCACTCTCCCCGGGCCTCTACTTGCTCAAGGTCAACAACCGCACTTTCAAGGTGATGAAGCAATAGATTCATCCCTCTCCCCTATCCTTCCCCGAGGGCGTGTCGATACGACACGCCCTCTTTTTGGTATATACCCTGCCGGACAAGGTATGATACCCTGCGGGGTAAAGGTATATACTTAAGGCGGCTAAGTATGATACTTAAGGGGGCTAAGTAGTATCCTTTGTCCCTACAAGTGTAACACTTGTAAGGCACAAGTGTAACAGTTGTAGGCCACAAGTGTAACACTTGTAAAGTACAAATGTAACAGTTGTAGCGGCAAAGGTATATACACTGCCCCCACAAGTATATACCTTTTGCCCCACGGGTATATACCTTTTGCCCCCACAGTATGGGAGTGTGCCCCCGAGGGTATACTCCGCGGGGGTGCAGCGTTACGATATTGGGTGGGTAGTTCCCCTACCGGTAGTTGACCAGGTAGAGATGTTCGGTAGCCCGCGTATAGGCGGTGTAGAGCCAGCGGTAGTAATCGACGCCCTGTTGCTCGGGGGGTACGTAGCCCACATCCACAAAGACGTTCTTCCACTCTCCGCCCTGCGCCTTGTGACAGGTTACGGCATAGGCATACTTCACCTGCAGGGCGTTGTAGTGCAGCTCACTCCTGAGCTGCTTCATCCCCTCGGCCTTGGGCAGGTGGGCATACTCCTCCAGCACGGCCTCGAACAGACGGGTGTGGTCGGCAGGGGCAAGGGCGGGCGCCTCGCTGTGCAGGGTGTCGGGCAGCAGCAGCACCTCCAGCTCCCTGTCGTCGTGATAAGGCAGGCGCAGCATCACCTTGGTGAAGCGGAAACCGTAGCACTCGTGCGACCCACGCACCCTGCGCACCACCACCGTCTCCCCGTTGGCCAGGAAGTCGGCTTCCTTAGAGTGGGTCTGTGAGGCTAACCAGAAGTAGTTGTTCTTGGCAATCATCAGCAGGTCGCCTCCGCTGATCTCCTCTTCGTAGCATAAGATTTGGGCGCGGATGCCCCGATTGTAGGCGCCGGCCTGTTTGTTGGAGCGGCAGATGACGATGCTCTCTTCGATGCCCTGGCGGGCGTAGCAATCGCTCAAGGTATCCGTCAGCTCCTCCCCCCCCAGCGCTCGGATGTCGGCAAAACCATCCAGCCGGATGGCCGGAAGTCCGCTGCAGGTGCCACGCGCCAATTGTTCCCGAAGCCTCGTAGCATTCCACAAGATACCCGAATCGGCTGCTTGACGCACCACGCCGGTAAGGTCGGTTTGCATCACCTCTAAGCCATAGCCCTGCAACACCTCGGCTATCAGTGCCCCACTCCGGGCTTCCCCTACGGGTGGAAGTTGTGCTGCATCGCCCATCAACAATAGTCGGCAGTTGCGTCCCGAATAGACAAACTCCACCAAATCGTCCAGTAGTCTGCCACTGCCGAATCGGTTGTCCGATGTGCCCGCGGTGGCTATCATCGAGGCCTCGTCTACTATAAATAAGGTATCCCCGGTAAGGTTGACGTGCAAACGGAAGCTACCGCCCTCCCGACGGAGGCTTTCTTGCCGGTAGATTCTCCTATGAATGGTGAAGGCCGGATGCCCCGCGTAAGCGGCAAAGACCTTAGCCGCACGTCCGGTAGGTGCCATCAGCACGCTACGCTGTTTCAGACCATCGAGTGCACGCACCAGTGCCGCCACCATCGAAGTCTTACCCGTACCGGCATATCCCCGCAGGATGAACACCACCTCATCCCGGGACGTACACACGAACTCAGCCAACCTCTCTATGGCCTTATCCTGCTGGGGAGTAGGTTGATACGGAAGGTTCATCCGCACCAGTTGCATAAAATCATCCGCTATCATTATACTAAAAATATAAAAAGTTTCATTGAAGCACCTCCATTACAATTATTTGCTTTACTTTTGTGCCACGAATATACAAAATTAATATTATAGCTATCATGAAAACTTTATTTAATGTTATCCTCGGCTTATGCGCGATAGTGTTGGTCTACCTCTCTTACGAAAGTATCATGGGTCCGATACGCTTTACCGAAGCCCAAAAGTTACGTGAGAAAGCGGTTATCGCCCGCTTAATTGACATCAGGAAGGCGCAGCAAGAGTATCGCGGTCAGCACGACCAGCAGTATACGGCAAGCTTCGATACCCTAATCGATTTCGTTAAGAACCAGAAACTCCCCTTCATATACAAGGAAGGTGAACTCACCGACAAGCAATTGGAAGACGGCTTGACCGAGAAGAAAGCCATGTCCATTATCAACAAAGCCAAGAAGACCGGTCGGTACAACGATGTAAAGAAGTGGGGATTGGAGAACTTCAAACGCGATACCTTGTGGGTTTCGGTGAGAGACACCGTCTTCTCGAAGAGCTTCAATGCCGATTCGATGCGTTATATCCCCTTCAGCGAGGGCAAACAGTTTGAGATGGCTATCCGCAACGACACCGCCAAGTCGGGTGCTCCGATTTGCCTCTTAGAGGTGAAGGCTCCCTACGAAACCTTCTTGGGTTCGCTCGATCATCAGGAAGTGGTCAACCTCAAAGACCGTCAGATCCAGCTCAACAAGTATCCCGGCTTGATGTTCGGCGATCTTCAGACCGCCAACAACAATGCGGGCAACTGGGAGTAACCCGCGTACCCCCGCATGATGGAGACGATAGACTTTAGTCGATCGGAACAGTACACATTATCCATCCGTCTGAGGACGGATGGATTTTCTTTTGCCCTCTTCGATACGTTCGGCAAAGGAGAGGCGACCTATCTCCGGCACAACATCAACCCGCTGCTCTCACTCACGAATAATTTGAAGGAAGCGACTCACTCGCTGGAGTGGTTGGGCACCTGTTCTTTCCGCCGCGTCAACATCCTGACGGACAACAACCGATTTACCATCCTCCCCCTGGAGTTGTTTGAAGACGAGCAGGCCGAGCAGCTCTTCCACTACAACCTACCCAAGCAAACGGGCGAAGTGGTGCAATACAACATCCTGCGACAAAGCAGCACGGTGGTGCTGTTCGGCATAAACAAGAGCGCGTTGCACTTCCTGCACGAGCGTTTCCCCGATCTCAAGCTCTACGCCAAAATCACGCCCCTGATAGACTACTTCACCACCCGGAGTCGGCGGGGCAACAACCGCAAGCTCTACGTCAACCTCTGCCGAAGCTCTCTCGAGTTGCTGGCTTTTGCCGACGGTCACCTGTTGCTGGCCAATTCGTTTGCCGCCAAGCAGCACACCGACCGCATCTACTACATACTCTACGCGTGGAAGCAGTTAAACTTCGACCAGGAGCACGACGAGCTGCATCTGTCGGGCGAAATCACCGACAAGGAGACGCTCCTGGAGCCGTTGCGCACCTACATTCGCCGGGTGGCAGTGACGGCCGGCGGCGAGCACCTCGATTTTCAAGCCATTCACACATGCGGGTAATCAGCGGAGTATATAAACGGCGTCGGTTCGACCCTCCACGGAGCTTCCGGGCGCGGCCGACCACCGATTTCGCCAAAGAGAGTCTGTTTAATGTGCTCGCCGGTTACCTGAATCTGGAGGCGGACACCCGGGCGCTCGACCTCTTTGCCGGTACGGGCAGCATCAGCTTGGAGTTGCTCTCGCGCGGTTGCGGGTGTGTGGTCAGCGTGGAGAAGGAGCGCGACCACTACGCTTTCATCCGTGGGATGAAGGAGGAGTTGCAGGAGGAACACTGGATACCCGTTCGCGGCGACGTCTTCCGGTTTGTGCGCAGCGGGCGTATGCACGCGGCCTTCGACCTGGTGTTTGCCGATCCGCCCTATGATTTACCCGAGCTTCCCACCCTCCCCGACCTCATCTTGGAGAGTACACTCTTGAAACCGGCCGGATTATTCATTCTCGAGCACGGTAAGAAGCATCGCTTCGATGCCCACCCCTGCTTCCTCGAGCAACGCACCTACGGCAGCGTTCACTTCTCGTTTTTCCGGCACCGCGCAGCGGAGTAACCCACCCCCACCGGGCGATTACAGCAACGGAGCCATCAGCCGCACCACACTTTCCATACACTTCTTCCAGACCGGGCGCTTCGCCCAGTTCTTGGCGAAGAGCTGCACGCACTCGTGCTGGTCTTGCAAGAAGATGTCGCGCATTTGCAGCGCCGTGTCGCGGTCGTAGATGAAGGCGTTGACCTCAAAATTGTGCTCGAACGAACGAAAATCGAGGTTGGTGGAGCCAACCGTGGAGAAGGCATCGTCCGAGACCATCAATTTGGAGTGCAGAAAGCCCGGACGGTAGAAATAGACCTTGACGCCGGCCTGCAACACGTCGCCCAGGTAGGAGCAGGAACCCAAGTGGGTGATCCGGTTGTCGGCGCGCAGCGGAAGCATCAAGCGTACGTCCACCTTCGAGAGGGCGGCCGACTGCATGGCGGCCAATACCTGCTCGGTGGGCAAGAAGTAGGGCGTTTGCATGTAGAAGTAGGTGCGCGCCGCGGCAATGGCCGCCACGATGCCCTGCATGATCTCCTTCCACTGCCCGATCGGCTCGCTGGTGACCACTTGCACGAGCGAACTTCCCAGAGGCTGCAGCGTAGGGAAGTAGCGCGAGCTGCTGTTCAGCGTGTTGTCGGTGAAATACCAGTCGAGCAGGAAGGCGGTTTGCAGTCCGTGTACCGCTTTGCCCTCGAGTAGCAGTTGGGTATCGCGCCACGTGCCCCACGAGGGGCCGCGAAAGTAGCGATCGGCCAGGTTCATGCCGCCCACAAAGCCGATGCGTCCGTCGATGACCACAATCTTGCGGTGATTGCGGTAGTTGACCCGGCTGGTAAACTGTGGAAAGCGTACTTTGAGGAAGCTACGCACTTCAATGCCCGCCTCGCGCATCTCCTCGAAGAAGCGCTTGGGCACATGCCAGCAACCCACATCGTCGTAGATGACGCGCACCTCCACACCCGCCCGTGCCTTGGCTACCAGGGCGTCGCGCACCATGCGGCCGAGGCCGTCGTCCTCGAAAATATAAAACTCCAGGTGGATGTGATGCTCCGCACGGCCGATTTGCCGCAGCAGCGAGCGCAGAAAGGGCAATCCGCTGGCGTATATCTCAATCCGGTTGCCCTCGAAGGGCAATGCTTGCGCGGTAGTTTGAAGCAGACTGATGAGACGGCCGTAAGCAACGGGCAACGCGATGGTCTCCTGCGAAAGATACTCCGCCTTGGGGCGTTTGACCAAGCGGTTGTAGAGTTTGCGGCTGATGATGCGCTCGCGGCGGTTGCTGCGACCGAAAAACAGGTAGAACACCAGCCCGACCACGGGCAAGAAGGTGAGCACCAGCACCCACGAAAGGGTCTTGACCGGGTTGCGGTTGTCGAGTATGATCACGACAATCGTCCCGATGATGATGCCCAGGTACAACACGTCGAAGGCGATGCCCGGCAAGCGGCTGAGGAGTTGATGCCATTCTAACACGACACAAATGTACAGAATATAGTGGTTCGATGCACATTTTCGGCAACGAAACTCGCCGCCGAAGCCAGCGGGCTGCTTCATGCAGCCGTGCACCGAGCCGGTGTCGGGCTGCAACCGGTCGATGCACCGGTGAAAGAAGCCGGTGCGGCACAACAACCGGTCGATGCACCGGTGAGCGAAGCCGGTGCAGCCCGAGGGCAGGCCGATACACCCGTGAAAGAAGCCGGTGCAGCCCGACACCGGCTCGATGCACCCCTGCACGAAGCCGTCGCCCTTCACCGACAAGCTGTTTCTTAAAAAAAAATGACTACCTTTGCGCTCCAACAAAACCAATCGCCAATCAATCTACCAGATATGGGACTATTAAGCTTCTTCTCCAAAGAGAAAAAGGAGACCTTAGACAAGGGACTCTCTAAAACCAAAGAGAGCGTGTTCGGCAAACTGGCGCGCGCCGTTGCCGGCAAATCGCACGTGGACGACGACGTGTTAGACAACCTCGAGGAGCTGCTCATCTCCTCGGATGTGGGCGTCGAGACCACCCTGCGCATCATCGGCCGCATCCAGAAGCGCGCCGCCGCCGACAAATACATGAACACGGCCGAGTTGAACACCATCTTGCGCGAAGAGATCGCCGCCCTGCTCACGCGCAACCACTCCGACGACGCCGATGACTTCGAGACGCCCCTCTTGCACCGCCCCACCGTCATCATGGTGGTGGGAGTCAACGGAGTGGGCAAGACCACCACCATCGGGAAGCTCGCCTACCAGTTCAAGAAGAGCGGCAAAAGCGTGATGCTGGGTGCAGCCGACACGTTTCGCGCCGCCGCCGTGGAGCAACTCGAGGTATGGGGACAGCGTGCGGGCGTAGAGGTCATCAAACAGAAGATGGGCGCCGACCCGGCCTCCGTAGCCTACGACACGCTGCGCTCGGCCGTGGCGCATCAGATAGACGTGGTCATCATCGACACGGCCGGACGCCTGCATAACAAGATAGGCTTGATGAACGAGCTGACCAAGATAAAGAATGTGATGAAAAAGGTGGTGCCCGAGGCGCCCCACGAGGTGTTGCTCGTCTTGGACGGCTCCACCGGGCAGAACGCCTTCGAGCAGGCCAAGCAATTCACCCTGGCCACCGAGGTGACTGCCCTGGCCATCACCAAACTCGACGGCACGGCACGGGGCGGCGTGGTCATCGGCATCTCCGACCAGTTTAAAATCCCCGTGAAATACATCGGATTGGGCGAGGGCATGGAAGATTTGCAGGTGTTTCGCCGCCGCGAATTCGTCGACTCGCTTTTCGCAAAGGAGCAAGCATGAAACCTCGTCCGAGTATCGACCTAATCACGCTGGGTTGTTCCAAGAACTTGGTCGATTCCGAGCAACTCATGCGTCAATTGGAGGCGTGCGGCTACCGCGTCACCCACGATGCGCCCCGCCCGCGGGGAGAGATTGCCGTGGTCAACACCTGCGGCTTCATCGGCGATGCCAAAGAGGAGTCCATTGCGATGATTCTGCAGCTGGCCGAGGCTAAAGAGGCGGGCACCTTGCGCAAACTCTTCGTCATGGGCTGCTTGTCGGAGCGCTACTTGAGAGAACTCGCCCTCGAGATTCCGCAAGTGGACAAATTCTACGGCAAGTTCAACTGGAAAGAACTGATTGCCGACCTCGGGAGCGCCTATCGCCCCGACCTGCAGCTCGAGCGCACGCTCACCACCCCCCCGCACTACGCCTACGTGAAGATTTCCGAGGGATGCAACCGCCGCTGCTCCTACTGCGCCATCCCGCTGATTACCGGACGGCATGTTTCCCGCCCGCTCGAAGAGATTGTCCGTGAGGTGCAACACCTTACCACCCGCGGGGTGAAAGAGTTTCAGCTGATTGCCCAGGAACTCACCTACTACGGAGTGGACAGCAGCCGCAAACAGCTCCTTGCAGAGCTGGTTGAACGCTTAGCCGATCTGCCCGGGGTCGAATGGCTCCGGTTACACTATGCCTATCCGGCACACTTCCCCACCGAACTGCTGCGTGTGATGCGCGAGCGCCCCAACATCTGCAACTACTTGGATATCGCCTTGCAACATATCAGCGACCACATGCTCACGCAGATGCGCCGCGGGGTCACCCGGGCCGAAACCTACGCCCTGCTCGAGCACATCCGCCGCGAGGTGCCCGGCATTCACCTGCGCACCACGCTCATGGTGGGACATCCCGACGAAACCCCCGAAGATTTCGAGCAGCTCACGGAGTTTGTCCGCACCGCCCGCTTCGAGCGGATGGGCGCCTTCGCCTACAGCCACGAAGAGGGCACCTATGCGGCGCGTCACTACCGGGATAACGTGCCCGACGAGGTGAAACAAGCCCGTTTAGACCGGTTGATGACCCTTCAACAGGGCATTGCAGCCGAGATTGCCGCCCAAAAAGTGGGGCAAACCCTGCGGGTCATCGTGGATCGCCCCGAGGGCGACTACTACATTGGCCGTACCCAGTATGATTCGCCCGAGGTAGACCCCGAAGTGCTCCTGGAGCGCGGGCGTGGGAAGCTGGAAATCGGACGATTCTACGACGTACAGATCTGTAAATCGGACGATTTCGACCTCTTTGGGCAGGTTCTCGACTGATTTCTGCCCAAAGAGTTGCACATCTGCGAAAATCTTCCTAATATAGCACCCAATTTTAAGGACATTCACTTGAACAACAAAGAATTTACCGCAGAACTGGCACAACTCACCGGACATACCCACAAGGAGACGGCCGAGTTGATGAACTCCCTGCTCACGCTCCTGGGCGAGCAGTGGGTAGAGGGCAACACGCTGGTCTTGCAGGGCTTCGGCACCTTCGAGGTGCGCAAAAAAGGGGAGCGTATCACGGTGAATCCCGCTACCCAAGCCCGCTACTTGGTTCCCCCCAAGCTGGCTCTTGGCTTCCGCCCCAGTTCCCTGCTCAAAGACAAATTTAAATAGGCTATGAACGAGAAGCTCAGCATCCAACAACTGGTTAAACTCTTCGTTGACCGGCACAACCTCCCCCAAGCAGAGGCGGAAGCGTTCGTGCACGCCTTCTTCTCGCTCATTGAAAAAGCGTTGGACGCCGACCGCTACGTCAAGGTCAAAGGATTGGGCACGTTTAAGCTCATCGAAGTGGAAAGTCGGGAAAGCATCAACGTGAACACCGGCCAACGCTTCGAAATCGGAGAGCATACCAAGGTCTCCTTCACCCCCGACGCCGCTCTGCGCGACCTCATCAACAAGCCTTTCGCCCAATTCGAGACCGTCCTGCTCGAGGAAGGCACCGTCTTGGACGACACCCCGGCGGAATCCGACGACTCCGGGGAGCAAGAGGCTGTTTCCCTGCCCGGGCCGGACGAAACACCGGTGGAAGAGCCTGTTTCTTCTTCCCAGCCGGATGAAACACCGGTGCAAGAGCCTGTTTCTTCTTCCCAGCCGGACGAAACACCGGTGGAACCCGAAGCCCCTAAAAGACTTACGCCCGAAGAGAAGGAGCGACGCGTCACCATGAACTACTTCATCGGCATCGTCGTCTTCGTGGTGCTGTTGTGCGCGGCCGGCATCGCCTTCATCTACGACCCCGACTTCTACAACTACCTCTCGCCCGCCAAACCGGCGCCACAGAAGGTGGAACCGGTTGCCCAAGCCCCCGGGCAGACGGCCGTCCCCGCCGATACACTCGCCCCCGGCGATACCACGCAGGTGATCTCTCCGGATACCCTCGAAGCCAGTCCCCTTGCGCAAACCACTCCCGTGCCTGCGAAAGAGACCGTGACCACCCCCGCGCCCATCCCGCTGCGCGCCACCGAAAACACGGCGCCACAGGACGCACCCTACCGGATTGACTCCACCAGCTACCGCATCATCGGCACCATGGCCAAGCATAAGATTGCCAACGGCGAGACACTCACCCGCATCGCCCTGAAGTATTACGGCACCAAGGCGCCGTGGCCCTACATCGTCAAACATAACCCCAAAACCATCAAGAATCCCAATAGCGTACCGCTGGGAACCACCATCAACATCCCCACACTGGTGAAAAAGGAGTAGGAAAGCTTCCAAAAAGCCCTAAACTCTTTGAAAGTATTTTAATCTAATCACTTTTTAAGAATGATTCATTGGTACGGTTAATTTATTGCCGTACTTTTGGGCACCTTTTTCGAGGGAAAGGGAAAACAATCGTGCGCCAACAGAACAAACAGCGCCTGCAAGAGACATCATTTGAAGTTAAATCATAAAACACTTGTTATATGGCTGACACCATCGACATTCGCGAGTTAAACGAACGAATAGAAAGCCAAAGCGCTTTCGTAACCAATCTCACTACCGGCATGAATCAGGTCATTGTCGGACAAAAACACCTAATTGAATCGTTGTTGATAGGACTACTCTCCGACGGACACATCCTGCTCGAAGGCGTTCCCGGCCTTGCCAAGACGCTGGCCATCAAAACACTGGCGTCTCTAATCGATGCCAAGTATAGCCGCATCCAATTTACGCCCGACTTGCTGCCTGCCGACGTCATCGGCACCATGGTCTACAGTCAGAAAGAAGAGTCGTTCCAAATCAAGAAGGGACCCATCTTCGCCAACTTTGTGCTGGCCGACGAAATCAACAGGGCGCCCGCCAAGGTGCAGAGTGCACTGCTCGAGGCCATGCAGGAGCGGCAGGTCACCATCGGTAGCGAGACATTCCCCTTGCCTGAGCCCTTCTTGGTGCTGGCTACGCAAAACCCCATCGAGCAGGAGGGCACCTACCCGCTGCCTGAGGCGCAAGTCGACCGTTTCATGCTCAAGGCGGTCATCGATTATCCCCGCCAAGAGGAGGAAAAACTCATCATCCGTCAAAACATCAGCGGGGAAGCCTTCCACTCCAAAGCGATTCTTAAAGCCGAAGAGATTCTCGAGGCGCGCAAAGTGGTGCGGCAAGTCTACCTCGACGAGAAGATTGAACGTTACATCGTGGATATTGTATTTGCCACCCGTTACCCGGAGAAATATGAGCTGCGCGAACTAAAAGATATGATTGGTTTCGGCGGATCGCCCCGTGCTTCGATCAATCTGGCACTTGCCGCACGCACCTACGCGTTTATCAAACGCCGCGGATATGTGATTCCCGAAGATGTACGCGCCGTTGCCCACGATGTGCTTCGCCACCGCATCGGACTCACCTACGAAGCCGAGGCAAGCAACCTCACACCCGACGAGATCATCAGTAAGATACTCAATCGCATAGAAGTTCCTTGATGTTGCAGGGATGATGGAAACCAGTGAATTACTAAAAAAGGTACGCCGGATTGAAATCAAGACACGCGGCTTGTCCAGCAACATCTTTGCCGGACAGTATCACACTGCGTTTAAAGGACGGGGCATGGCCTTCTCCGAGGTGCGGGAATATCAGTATGGCGACGACATGCGCGACATCGACTGGAACGTAACCGCACGCTTCAACAAGCCCTATGTGAAGGTGTTCGAGGAGGAGCGCGAGCTAACCGTGATGTTGCTGGTCGATGTATCGGGAAGTTTGGAGTTCGGCACCGTCAAACAGTTCAAAAAAGAGCTGCTTACCGAAATCGCTGCCACCTTGGCCTTCTCGGCCATTCAAAATAACGACAAAATCGGCGTCATCTTCTTCTCCGACCGCATCGAGAAGTTTATACCGCCCAAAAAAGGACGTAAGCATATCCTCTATATCATCCGCGAGTTGCTTGATTTCAAGGGGGAAAGCCGAAAAACCGACATTCAACTGGGTCTGGAATATCTGACCAACGTGATGAAACGTCGATGCACCGCTTTTCTACTCTCGGATTTCATCGTTCCCAAAGCATTCAAGAATGCTTTAGTCATTGCCAATCGTAAACACGACGTGGTAGCCATTCAAGTTTACGACCGCCGCGTAGAAGAACTCCCCAACGTGGGTCTGATGAACATACGCGATGCAGAAACAGGGCACGAACAATGGATAGACACCTCGTCACGCGCCGTACGACGTGCTCATCATGCCTGGTGGGTCGACCAACAGGCAATGCTCAACGAAACATTTACCAAAAGCAATGTCGATAATGTCTCGGTACGTACCGACGGCGATTATGTGAAAGCTTTGATGTCTCTGTTTGCCAAACGGAATTAGTCGGATATGCCATGAAACAAATCATATTTCTTAGTATTTTATGGAGCCTCTGGATAGGGCGAGCAACCGCACAGTCTGTAACGGTAGAAGCCACCATTGACTCTACAGAAATCTACCTCGGCCAGCAAACCAACATTCTCTTGCGGGTAGCATTGGATGCGAACAAAAGAGCCATCTTCCCGCTCTATCGTGATACCTTGGTGCACGGAGTTGAAATGGTGGCGCAACCCAAGCCCGACACCACCTACTTGGATAATCACAAGCGAATGGAGATTATCCAACGCTATCTTATCACTTCATTCGACCCCAATCTCTACTATCTACCGCCTATGAAGGTGCAAGTCGACAGCACAACCTACAGTTCTCAATCGTTGGCATTAAAAGTCTACGATGTAGCAGTAGATACTACCGATGTAGACAAGTTCTATGGCCCGAAGTCGCAGATGCGTCCGCCGTTTGTATGGGAGGATTGGTATGGAGCATTAAGTTGTATCATACTCTACATCCCTTTCGCCGCCTTGTTGGCATTCCTAATCAAACGTTTAATTGACAATAAGCCTATCATCCGCAAGGTGAAGGTAAAAGCCAAGCTTCCGCCCCACCAACTGGCTATGCAAGAGATAGAACGCATCAAAAGCGAAAAGCTGTCGCAAAAAGAAGATACCAAAACCTACTACACCGAACTGACCGACACCCTGCGTGCATACATCAAGGAGCGTTTTAACTTCAACGCTTTGGAAATGACCTCTGCCGAAATCATCGAGCAACTGCTCAGGCAAGATGAAGCAGCCATCGTTGACCTGAAGAAACTTTTCCAAACTGCCGATCTCGTGAAGTTTGCCAAGCATCATCCGCAACTTAACGAGAATGATGCCAATCTACTCCATGCCATCAACTTCATCAACGAAACCAAGGAACAGATTGATATCAACACCAAACCTCAGCCGACGGAAATCACCATCATAGAGAAACGCCCCTTGCGTATGAAGATTTTGCTGATTGCAGGCATTATAGCCATCGCAGCCGCTCTCATAGCGGCATTCACATATATTGCTGTCAATTTGTATAATTACTTTGTATAGGATATGGTTTTTGCCAATATAGAATATTTCCTCCTGCTTCTGTTGCTTATACCTTATATTATATGGTATATCCTCAACCGGAGAAAGAATGAAGCTACGCTTCAGGTTTCAGATGCCCGCGTGTATGCACATACGCCGAAAAGCTACAAGAACTACCTGTTGCATGCTCCTTTCACCCTGCGTATCATTGCCCTGATATTAATTATCATTGTATTGGCACGCCCGCAAACCACTGATAGTTGGAGAAACAGCGAGATTGAGGGCATCGACATCATGCTGGCCATCGACATATCAGCCAGTATGTTGGCCGAAGACCTCAAGCCCAACCGTCTGGAGGCGGCAAAAGATGTAGCAGCCGAGTTTATCAACGGACGCCCCAATGACAACATCGGCATCACGCTTTTCGCAGGTGAAAGCTTCACGCAATGCCCGTTAACCGTCGACCATGCCGTCTTGCTCAACCTGATAAAGAACATCAAGTGCGGCATGATACAAGATGGCACCGCCATAGGTATGGGGCTGACCAATGCCGTTGCCCACCTGAAAGAGAGTAAAGCCAAATCGAAAGTCATCATTTTGCTGACCGATGGAGTGAACAATGCCGGTGACATTTCGCCCATGACAGCCGCCGAGATTGCCAAGAAGTTTGGCATCCGCGTCTACACCATTGGAGTAGGAGGAAACGGCACAGCACCTACGCCCATTCAGGTAGGAGGTACCACGCAATACATCAACGTGCCCGTTGAACTCGACGAGAAGATGCTAACCGATATAGCCGCCACTACCGAAGGTAACTACTTCCGCGCCACCAGTACCTCCAAGCTCAAATCGGTTTATGAACAGATAGACAAACTGGAGAAGACCAAACTGAACGTCAAAGAGTTCAGCAAGCGCGAAGAAGACTATCATTGGTATGCCTTTGCCGCACTCTGCTGTTTGCTGCTGGAAGTAATACTCAGAAACTCGATATTGAAAAAGATACCCTAACGACATGTTTAGATTTGAAAACCCCGCCTATCTCTACCTATTGATATTGCTGCCGTTGCTAACCGCGTTTTATCTCTATTCAAACTATCGGAAACGGAAGGCCGTGCGCCGCTTTGGCGATCCGGTGCTTATGGCACAACTGATGCCCGACGTATCCCGCTATCGTCCCAACATGAAGTTTTGGATGACACTCACCGCCCTTGCACTGATGGTGATAGTACTGGCGCGTCCCCAATTCGGAGCCAAATTAGAGACTGTTAAGCGACAGGGAGTAGAAATAATCATCGCACTGGATATTTCCAACTCCATGCTGGCGCAAGACATACAGCCCAGCCGCTTAGAGAAAGCCAAACGATTGGTGGCGCAATTAGTCGACAAGATGGAAAACGACAAAGTAGGTTTGATTGTCTTTGCCGGCGATGCGTTCACCCAACTTCCCATCACCAGCGATTACATCTCGGCCAAGATGTTCCTCGAAACGATTACACCCTCGCTCATCACCCGACAGGGAACAGCTATCGGTAGCGCCATTAACCTGGGCATGCGCAGTTTCACTCCGCAGAAAGAGGTTGGACGCACCATCATCCTTATCACCGACGGCGAAAACCATGAAGGCGGAGCCGTAGAAGCAGCTAAATTGGCCGCAGAAAAGAACGTGCAGGTAAATGTATTGGGTATCGGATCACCCGACGGAGCGCCCATTCCGGTGGACGGAACAAATGACTATCGACGCGACCGCGAAGGCAATGTGGTGGTAACCCGCCTCAACGAACAGATGTGTCAGGAAATTGCCCAAGCCGGTCACGGCATTTATGTGCGGGTAGACAACTCGAATGGTGCTCAACGCGCCATTTCGCAAGAAATCGGTAAGATGTCTAAAGCCGATGTGGAAACACAAGTCTACACCGAATTCAATGAACAGTTTCAGGCCGTAGCATGGATCGTGCTGCTGTTGTTACTCATCGAGATGCTGATATTGGAGCGCAAAAAACCGCTTTTCCGCCACATCCATCTTTTCAAGAAAACAACCGTAACAACGGTAGTGCTACTGCTGACCGTAGGTTCGATATCGGCGCAGAAAGCCGAGCGCGACTTTATCCGACGGGGCAACCGTGCCTTCCGAGACAGTTCATGGGTCAATGCCAACGTCAACTACCGCAAAGCATTAGAAATCAATCCAGGTTCCCCGATAGCCATGTATAACTTAGGCAATGCCCTGCTCAGAGAGAACAAAGCAAAGGATGCCATGGAACAATACGTCACAGCCTCCAAGATAGAGAAAGATAAAACCAAGTTGGCGCAGATATACCACAACATGGGTGTGCTCTTTCAAGCAGGCAAAGATTACGGGCAAGCCGTCGATGCTTACAAGCAAGCGTTGCGCAACAACCCCGCAGATGAAGAAACACGCTACAACCTGGCGCTGGCGCAGAAACTGCTGAAGCAGCAGCAGCAACAAAACCAAGATCAGCAAAAGGAACAGGAGCAAAAAGAGCAGGAAAAGAAGAATCAACCACAGCAACAGAACCAGCAGCAACAGCAACAGCAGAACCAGCAACAAGAGAACCAACTCTCGAAAGAAAATGCCGAACAGCTGCTCCAGTCGGCCATGCAAGACGAAAAAGAGGTTCAAGACAAGGTGCAGAAGCAGCAAATGATCATGAAAGGTTCCAAGTTGGAGAAAGACTGGTAATAAGCCGGAGTTACGCATCAAACGAAATATGAAAAAGATACTACTTATAGGGATCACCTTGGCGATGATTGCCTTCCGCGCTTTGGCCGACGACAAAGCGACCTTTACCGCCTCGGCACCCGATGCCGTGGCCGTAGGCGACCAATTCAGGTTGTCATACGTTGTAACCACCCAGAATAATGTTCGAGATTTCCGCGCTCCTGCCATTAAAGCATTCGATGTGTTGATGGGGCCGATGCGCTCACAGCAGTATAGCCGAAACATGGTCAACGGGAAGAGCACCACCTCTTCCAGCATCACTTTCACATACACGCTCATGGCTACGAAAGAGGGAACCTATACCATCCCCGGCGCCACCCTCCAGGTGGAAGGGAATCAATTAATCTCCAATTCGGTGACCATTAAGGTGCTTCCGGCCGATCAATCCGGTGCTTTGGAGAGCGGGGAACCCAGAGGAAGCAAAAGTACTCAATCGGGCAACTCCATAGGAGCCAGCGACCTGTTCATCACCGGCACCGTATCGAAAACCAGCGTGTACGAGCAGGAAGCGTTGCTACTCACCTATAAAATCTACTCGGCCGTCGACCTGCGCTCGTTCGACAACATCAAATTGCCCGATTTCAAAGGATTCCACTCGCAAGAGGTGGAACTGCCCGCCAATCGCAAGTGGGGACTGGAACACTACCAAGGACGCAACTACCAGACCACCGTTTACCGTCAATTTGTACTCTTTCCGCAGCAATCGGGCAAGCTGACCATTAATGCCGCCCGCTTCGATGCCTCCATAGCCAAAGCAACGCAAGTGATCGATCCCTTCGATGCGTTTTTCAACGGAGGAGGCTTCGTCGAGGTTAAAAAAACATTGTTGACCCCCACCATCACCTTAGAGGTGAAGCCACTGCCCGCAGGGAAGCCCGAAGGGTTCTCGGGCGGCGTTGGCGAGTTCAGCATCACCTCCACTTTGAGCAATACCCAGGTCAAAACAAACGATGCCATCACCCTCAAGGTGGCCATCTCGGGTACCGGCAATTTAAAGCTCATCGCTACGCCGGAAGTTAAGTTCCCAGACGAATTTGAGGTGTATGATCCCAAGGTGGAGAATAAGTCACGACTCATTTCGACCGGACTTTCGGGCAGTAAGGTGATCGATTACCTGGCGATACCCCGCAATGCGGGCACTTTTAAGATACCACCGGTGACATTCAGCTATTTCGACCTCAAAAGCAAGTCGTACAAAACGCTTTCAACCCAGCCCTACACACTCGATGTGCTCAAAGGGGAAGGGAATGCCTCGCAGACCATTGCCAACTTCACGAGCAAAGAAGAGTTGAAGGTGCTCAACGAAGATATCCGCTTCATCAAACAGCACCGGGTGAGCCTGCACAAACGCGGCGACTATTTCTTCGGTTCGGCCGCATACTGGACCATCTACCTGCTTGCCGGCGTTGCGTTCATCTTCTTCGTGCTGCTGTACCGTCGACAAATTGCGGCGAATGCCAACCTGGCGCGTATGCGCACCAAAAAAGCCAACAGCGTGGCCGTGCGACGCCTCAAGATGGCCGGACGGTTACTGGCCGAAAACAAAAAAGAGCCTTTCTACGACGAAGTGATGAAAGCCCTTTGGGGATACATCAGCGACAAGCTGAACATTCCGCTTTCGCGCCTGTCCAAAGAGAATATCCGGGAAGAGCTGCAGCGTTACGGAGTAGATGCCGCGCTCACCGACGAATTCATCCACACACTCAACCAATGCGAGTTTGCCCGCTTTGCCCCGGGCAACGACAACCAAGCCATGGACAATGTGTACAACCACTCGCTCGAGGTCATCGGCAAGATGGAAAAGATAATCAAAAAATAACGATTGTGATGAGAAAGATAGCCCTGATAGCCCTGATGCTACTATTCGTAAGCAGCTACGCCCAAACTGATTCCACCGGAGTGGCCGACACCCTGTCTGCCGCCCACACCCGGTTCGCTCCCGCCGCTACCCGTCCGCTCACTAAATCCGAAGGCGACAGCGCCTACCTGAAGAGCGACTACGCATCGGCCATCGAAATCTACGAGTCGTTGCTCAAAGAAGGGGAGCATCCCGAACTCTATTACAACCTGGGCAACAGCTATTACAAGACCGACAACCTGGCGCGCGCCATTTTGAACTACGAACGCGCGCTGCTGCTCTCGCCCGGCAACAGCGATGTCCGCGCCAACCTCGAGATAGCCCGCGCCAAAACCATTGATAAAGTCATTCCGGTGCCGCGCATCTTCTTCGTGGAGTGGGGAGCCGCCCTCGTCCGCCTGATGGATGTAGAAACGTGGGGCATCGTAGGATTGACCGCATTCATCCTGTTGCTGGCCTCGGCTTGCCTGTATGTGTTTACCGGGCGGGTGAAATGGAAAAAATGCGGCTTTGCCGGCATCCTGCTCTTCTTGGTGGTGAGCGTGCTGGCCAACTATTTTGCCTACAGCCAGCGAAGCAAACTGCTCCACCCGAGCGAGGCCATCGTGCTCACCCCCAGCGTAACGGTACGGAGCACCCCGAGCGAAAGCGGAACCACGCTCTTCATTTTGCACGAAGGACGCAAGGTGGAGGTTCAGGACAACTCCATGCGGGAGTGGAAAGAGATTCGCCTGGAAGACGGCAAGGTAGGATGGGTGCCTGCCGAATCCATCGAAGTGATTTGACGGGCAGCAAGCATGGAATCATCCCAACTTATTTGCTGCCAACAGCTGGAACACGACTTGGAGGAGTTGCTCGGACGCATTCCCCACGATCGACTCTTTGTGCTCACCGATAGCCATACCCACGCCCTGTGTCTGCCCCGTTTACAACAGTTGAAGGCTTGCGCCGGGGCCTACCCAATCGTAATCGAGGCCGGCGACGACCACAAAACCATCGGCGCCCTCCACCGGGTGTGGCACGCGCTCAGCAGCAACGGTGCCACCCGTCATTCGCTGCTGATCAACCTGGGTGGCGGCATGGTGACCGATTTGGGAGGTTTTGCCGCCGCCACCTTTAAGCGGGGCATCGCCTTTGTGAATATCCCCACCACCTTGCTGGCCATGGTAGATGCTGCCGTGGGAGGAAAGACCGGAATCAACTTAGACGGACTCAAAAACGAGGTGGGTGCCTTTGCCCCGGCCGCAGCCGTACTCATCGACCCCACTTTTTTGCACACATTGGATAGCGGGGGCTTCTATTCGGGCTATGCCGAGATGCTAAAACACGGTTTGATTAGTGATGAGGCACATTGGGCGGAGCTGCTGACCTTTGACACCGATCACATCGACACCGACCGCTTGTCTCGTTTGGTGACACGCTCTATCGCCGTGAAAACAGCTATCGTAGCCCAAGATCCACTCGAAAAAGGGGTGCGCAAGGCACTCAACCTGGGGCATACCATCGGCCACGCCTTCGAGAGCCTTGCCCTGTACACCGGCCGTCCTGTTTTACACGGCTACGCGGTGGCCTGGGGGCTGGCCTGCGAACTTTACCTCTCACACACCCTGGCGGGCTTCCCGGCCAACCAGCTGCAGCAAACGGTTCGCTTCATCCGCACGCATTACGGCGAGCTTCCCTTCGATTGCAACCGGTACGAAACGCTCTACGAGCTAATGAAGCACGACAAGAAGAACAGCGGCGGTGTCATCAACTTTACCCTGCTTGCCGGGGTCGGTGACATTTGTCTGAACCAAACGGCCGATAAGCAGGCTATCTTTGAAGCGTTTGACTTCTATCGCGAGTGCAACTAAGCACAAAAAAACCTCCGCTTCACAGCGGAGGCCCGATCTTTATTTAACTAACAAACTTATTTCTTAAAAAAGTCTTGTACCTTTTCGTTTGCAACCATTTGTTCGTCAAAAACGTAAGCACCCGTCTTGGGCGACTTCACCATCTTGATTACTTTGGTATACGAGCGGCCTTCTTTGTGACCGTCCTGCAGAGTTGCTACTGTCTTTTTTGCCATGGCGTATTCTTTTACTTAATTTCTTTATGTACGGTTACACGCTTGAGGATGGGGTTGTATTTCTTCAACTCCAAACGCTCGGTGGTGTTTTTTCTGTTCTTGGTGGTAATGTAGCGGGAAGTTCCCGGCATACCACTCTCTTTATGTTCGGTGCATTCCAAAATAACCTGCACGCGGTTGCCTTTTGCTTTTTTTGCCATAATGGTGTCTCCTTCTCGTTAGCCGATTACTTTGATGTTCTTCCAATCACAGTAGCCTTTTGCCGTGGCGTCAATCAGCGCGGCATGCAGCCCTTTCTTATTAATCACGCGCAAACCGTTAGCGCAAAGGCTAAGGCTTATCCAGCAATCTTGCTCCACGTAGTAGAACTTCTTCTTGAACAAGTTCAAATCAAAAGTTCTCTTGGTTCTCCGCTTGGAGTGTGAAACATTGTTGCCAATCATGGCTTTTTTACCCGTAATTTGACAAATCTTCGACATTTCTATCTTAATCTTTTATTGTTTTTTATCTACGTTTACTTCAAACAGGGCACAAAGAAACTACTTTTCCGCGAACCGAGCAAGTTTTTCGCCAAATAAATTGAGTTACCGCTCTTTTTTAAGGCTTTGCCCCTGCCCGGTTTTGTGCCACGCCGGAGTTGCCGGGGGCGGGGGCAAACGGTCTGTTTCAGGAAGGGATATGCAGTTTCCTTGGCCAAACCATCCGTTTCAGGAAGGAAAACGCGATTTCCGGAATCAAACAGTCCGTTTCAAGAAAGAAATCGCGATTTCCGGAATCAAACAGTTCCATTTGTTAATAGAAACGTCGTTTCCTTAACCAAACTGTCCGTTTCAGGAAGGAAAACACGATTTCCTTAACCAAACTGTCCGTTTCAGGAAAGAAAACGCGATTTTCGGAACCAAACCGTCCGTTTCAGGAAAGAAAACGTGGTTTCCGGAGCCAAACAGCCCGATTTGTTAATAAATGTAATGTTTCTGGGGTGAAGCAACTCGATTTGACAACTAAAACCGCATTTCTTGTAAGAAAAAAGCCTGTTTTTTCCGTCAGTTGTTAATGTTATGTTAAAGTGAAAAATTTGTATTCCAGTTCGGATTGGTTCGATTACTTTTGCAGCCGATTTAGTCACGGAAAGTTTCCGTGTACTATCCTATAATAAACATCAAAATAGAAAAGCCAATATGAAAGTAATTGTGTTTCCTATCACAGCACTCAACAATGGTTCTCATTTCCTTTTCGTTACGGAGATTGTAAATAGAGCCAAAGAGACTAAAATCATCGTAAAGGTGTTTGGCGCGGCGCTATCCGAGCTTGAAAAAGCCCTTGCCGCCGAAGATGCAGCATTGAAACTCTCTAACAAGAATCCACTAACCGTTAAAATTGAAGTGGCCGTCAGCCTGCGCGGCAGGCTCTACACTGCGCTGAAAAGACGCATCAAGAGCTTCGAGATGGAGCCGAGTCTGTCCGACTTTGTAACTGAATTGCTGCAAGCCATCAAGGATTACAGCATTCAGGGCATGGGACAGCGCGACAAGCAGGGAGGATTGATAATTAATTTAATCACCGATTTGAAAACCAAGTATGCCGATGCCGTCCGGGCGCTTGCACTCGACGCATTGGTCAAAGAATTGGAGGATGCGAATAACGAAGTGATCCGTTTGATGGAGGAACGCACCGAAGACAAGAAGAATCAGGTCAACGGCGCCCTGAAAAACGCCCGTAAAGCTACCGACACGGCCTACCGCGCCTTCGTTGACCTGATTGGAGCACGTGTATTGATTGAAGGCGACGCTTCCTACGCCGATTACATCAGCTATTTAAATGCGGAGATTCAGCATTACCAACGTGACGTGCTCCACCAAAAGATTACACTCCCCACCGGGGATAACAACAATAATAACAACAATGGGAACAGTGGCGACGACGGAGAGGAGGAGCCACCCCAAGGTTAACGTCAAGTTTGGATATTTGGACAAATAAAATCATCTGAATAGGTAATTTACAGTCAAAAAAACGGGGAGGTATCGGGACGACACCTCCCCGTTGCTTTTTTCGCCCTCACAGCCCTAAAGAGCCACCGCCACCGCCTTGCGAATCCTTGCCGCTGACCGGGGGGAGCGGGAAGTACCCCCGCCGGGAATCGAACCCGAATCTACGGTTTAGGAAACCGACGTTCTATCCATTGAACTACAGGGGCTGATTGGGGTCGGCAAAGATACGGCATTCCGCCGACTTTTGCACGAATTGTTTTGCTAATCCGATTTACTTTCCGAAATTTGCCGCTCGTATCGCCCCACCCGGGGCTTCATTCTCACTCATTTAATACACCAATAGCAATATGGCTAACGACATGATGGTAAAAGAGCTGGAACAAGTGGTAGTGCGCTTCTCCGGCGATTCCGGCGACGGTATGCAACTGGCCGGAAACATCTTTTCAACAGTTTCGGCTACGGTCGGTAACGACATCAGTACATTTCCCGATTTTCCGGCCGACATCCGGGCACCACAAGGTTCATTAAACGGCGTTTCAGGCTATCAAGTACACATTGGAGCAGGCAAAGTGTTCACTCCGGGCGATCAGTGCGACGTGCTGGTGGCTATGAATGCGGCTGCCCTGAAAATGCAGTATAAATACGCCAAACCCACGGGGTGCATCATCATCGATACCGATTGTTTCCAGCCCGGCGACTTGCAGAAGGCGGCTTTCGCTACGAAGGATGCCATCGAAGAGTTGGGCATCAAACAAGAGGTGATTGCCGCCCCCATCTCGCAGATGGTCAAAGATTGCCTGGCCGACTCGGGCATGGACAACAAAGCCATGCTCAAATGCCGCAATATGTTTACCGTAGGATTGGTGTGCTGGCTCTTCAACCGCGATCTGACTATCGTGGAGAATTTGCTGCGCGAAAAGTTCGGAAAGAGACCCGAAGTGGCCGAAGCCAACCTCAAAGTGGTGCACGCCGGCTACGATTACGGACATAATACACACGCTTGGGTGGCGCACACCTATAAAATAGGGAGTCATCCCAAAACTCCCGGACGCTACATGGACATCACGGGAAACAAGGCCACCGCCTACGGTTTCATCGCCGCCGCCGAAAAAGCCGGCCTCAAACTCTTCTTAGGCTCCTATCCCATCACTCCGGCCACCGATGTATTGCACGAGCTGGCCAAGCACAAATCGCTGGGCGTGGTCACCGTGCAGTGCGAAGATGAAATTGCCGGTTGCTCCACTGCCGTGGGGGCTTCCTTCGGTGGTGCGCTGGCTGTCACCACCACTTCGGGACCGGGCATCTGCCTGAAATCCGAGGCGATCAATCTGGCCGTCATTACCGAGCTACCGTTGGTGGTACTCGACGTACAACGCGGAGGACCCTCTACCGGACTTCCCACCAAATCGGAACAGGCCGATCTGCTGCAGGCTCTGTTCGGTCGAAACGGCGAAAGCCCGATGCCGGTGCTGGCCGCCACCTCGCCCACCCATTGCTTCGATGCGGCCTACACCGCTTGCAAAATAGCCTTGGAACACCTCACACCCGTTATCCTATTGTCCGACGGATTCGTGGCCAACGGTTCGGGAGCCTGGAAACTACCCGATTTAACCAACTATCCCGAAATCCGTCCCCAATATGTCACCGCCCAGATGAAAGAGAACTATTCTCCCTACCGTCGCAATCCGGCAAACGGGGTACGCTATTGGGCGGTTCCCGGACAAGAAGGATACACCCATATCTTGGGCGGATTGGAGAAAGACAACCAAACGGGCGCCATCTCCACCGATGCCGACAACCACGATTTGATGTGCCGCCTGCGTGCCGAAAAGATTGCCCGCATCCCGGTGCCCGACCTGCAAGTGGAAGGATGCGCCGACGACGCCGAGCTGTTGATTGTGGGTTTCGGCAGCACCTACGGGCATCTCTATTCGGCGATGAGTGAACTCAATGAGACCGGAAGAAAGGTTGCCCTGGCACATTTCTCGTTCCTCAACCCGCTTCCCAAAAACAGCGCCGAGGTGTTGACGCGCTATAAAAAGGTGGTGGTGGCCGAGCAGAACCTGGGTCAGTTTGCGGGGTATCTGCGCATGAAAATAGACCACTTCACGCCCTATCAGTTCAATGAAATCAAAGGGCAGCCCTTCGTAGTGAGCGAATTGGTAGCCGCCTTCACCGAATTGTTAAACAACTAAGTTACAAAGCATCATGAACCAATATACAGCAAAAGATTTCAAGAAAGGACAACCTCGCTGGTGTCCGGGTTGCGGAGACCACTTCTTTTTGAACTCCCTGCACAAAGCGATGGCCGAGATGGGCATCAAACCCCACGAAACGGCCGTGATTTCGGGCATCGGTTGTTCCAGCCGCTTACCTTATTATATGAACACCTACGGAATGCAAACGATTCACGGACGCGCTGCCGCGGTGGCCACCGGCTGCAAAGTGGCGAGTCCGCACCTGAGTGTGTGGCAGGTATCGGGCGACGGCGACGGACTGGCCATCGGAGGCAACCATTTCATCCATGCCGTTCGCCGCAACATCGACATAAACATCCTGTTACTCAACAATCGCATCTACGGACTGACGAAGGGACAATATTCTCCCACCTCGCCCCGAGGCTTTGTCAGCAAATCGTCTCCCTACGGAACGGTGGAAGATCCGTTTCATCCGGCCGAGCTTAGTTTTGGTGCCCGCGGACGCTTCTTCGCCCGTTGCGTAGCCACCGATGCCGAAGGCACCGTGCGTGTACTCAAGGCAGCCCAATCCCACAAAGGAACCACCGTAACGGAGATTTTACAACACTGCGTCATCTTCAACGACAACACCTACGACGAAATCTATAAGAAAGAAGGCCGTGCCCGCAACGCCATCTACGTAGAGCACGGACAACCGCTACTTTTCGGTGAAAACAAAGAGTACGGCCTGGCACAAGAAGGATTCGGCCTCAAAGTGGTCAAACTCGGCGAGAACGGCATCACCGAGAAAGACATTCTCGTGCACGATGCACACTGCGCCGACAATACGTTGCAACTGAAGCTGGCTTTGATGGAAGGTCCCGACTTTCCCGTAGCCCTCGGCGTGATTCGCGATGTGGAAGCTCCCACCTACGACGAATCCATCCAGGCACAGCTCGAAGAGGTTTCCGCCAAAAAGAAATACCACAATTTCCAAGAACTGTTGCTGACGAACGACACTTGGGAGATGAAATAATCCCCCCTCATGAAGATAAAGAGAATCCTCCCCGATCTGCTGGTGATAGTGGCTTACGCCCTGCTTTCGTTTGCCTATTTCTTTCCGGCAGATGTGGAAAACCGCATCCTGTTTCAGCACGACACGGCGGCCGGTGCAGGAGCCGGCCAGGAAGCCGCAGTGTATCACGAGCAGACCGGAAAAACCACCCGCTGGACCAATTCGCTGTTCGGCGGCATGCCTACCTATCAAATATCTCCCAGTTACCAGTCTACACAGCCGCTTACGTGGCTGCAAAAGGTGTATCAACTCTTCTTGCCCTCGTATGTCAACCTGACGTTTATTCTGATGCTGGGTTTTTTCATTCTACTGCGTGCCTTTGGTGTTTCCACGTGGCTGGCGGGATTGGGAGGCTTGCTTTGGGCGTTCTCATCCTATTTCTTCATCTTGATTTCCGCCGGACACATCTGGAAGTTCATCACACTGGCCTACATCCCCCCCACCATTGCCGGCATGGTGCTGGCTTATCGCGGCAAGCTGCTGGCCGGCGGTGTAACCACGGCGCTGTTTGTGGCCTTCCAAATCTTGTCGAACCACGTGCAGATGAGCTATTACTTCCTCTTTGTCATCCTTTTCATGGTCATTGCCTATGCCGTGGAGGCTTGGCAACAGAAAACGCTGCCGCAATTCTTCAAAGCCAGCGGAGTATTGGCAATTGCAGCGGTGATTGGAGTGAGTATCAATCTCTCCAACCTCTATCACACCTACACGTACAGCAAAGAGACCATGCGCGGGAAGAGCGAACTGGTAACCACCGGCCAGGAAGCCGCACAAAGCAGCGGAGGGCTGGACAAAGACTATATCACGCAATGGAGCTACGGTGTAGGCGAAACCCTCACGTTGCTGATTCCCAACTACAAAGGCGGCTCCTCGTCGGCTGCACTCTCGCAAAGCAGTCAAGCGATGAAGCATGCCAAACAAGAATATCTTCAAGGCGGCATTTACGGCCTGCCTCAATACTTCGGCGACCAGCCTTTCACGGCTGGGCCGGTCTATGTGGGAGCGTTCGTACTCTTTCTTTTTCTGCTGGGATGCTTTGTGGTGAAAGGCCCCATGAAATGGGCGCTGGTCGGAGCCACGCTGCTTTCCATCTTGCTTTCGTGGGGAAAAAACTTCATGCCGCCCACCGATTTCTTCATCGACTACGTGCCGATGTACGACAAGTTCCGGGCGGTGTCATCGATTCTGGTGATTGCCGAGTTTACCATCCCACTTTTGGCCATCCTGGGCTTGAAGCGGATTATCGATGAACCCTCGCTGCTTAGAACCGACAAAAAAGCGTTTGCCGTCAGTCTGGCGCTGACCGCCGGTGTGGCGTTGCTGGTCTATTGGGTGCCCGACCTCTTGGGTAACTCCTTTGTCTCTTCGCAAGAGATGGCGATGCTTCGGGGCGGCGGAGTGCCGGTGAATATGATTCCCGAGATCATCCAAAACTTGGGTGAGATGCGCTCCGAAATGGTTAGTGCCGATGCCGGTCGCAGTTTGCTGGTGATTGCCGCCGGCGTCCTGCTGCTGCTGTTGTATGGCTGGGGCAAACTGCGTGCTTCGTTTACCGTTGGCGGAATTGCTCTCTTGTGCCTGATTGATTTGTGGAGCGTGGACAAACGCTACCTCAACGACAGCCAGTTTGAACCGCGCACCATCCGTACCGAGACCTTCAAAAAAACGCCGGCCGACCAGCTGATTCTCAAAGATACCACGCTCAACTATCGGGTGCTTAACATGGCTGGCAATACATTTAATGAAAACAACACCTCGTATTGGCACAAAAGCGTAGGAGGCTATCACGCCGCCAAGCTGCGCCGCTATCAAGATATGATCGAGACCTATCTCACCCCCGAGATGAATGTGATTGCCCGTTCGGGAGGTAACATAGCAAGCATAAAGCCTGCCGACATTCCGGTCTTGAACATGCTGAATACGAAGTATTTCATTCTGCCGACAAAGAGTGGAGAGGTGCCTGTTCAAAACCCCTATGCCTACGGCAATGCCTGGTTTGTCGACAGCATCCGCTATGTCGACAATGCCAATCAAGAGCTGGAAGCCGTCGGCACCAACTTATCCAACGAAACAGCCGTCGTCGACATCCGCTTCCGTCACCTGCTCAAAGATGCTGCCCAAACTGCCTGCGATTCGCTCGCACAGATTCGCCTGGCCGCCTATGAGCCGAATCGGTTGGTGTATGAAACCGATAATTGCCGCAACGGGGTGGCCGTCTTCTCCGAGATATATTATCCCGACGGATGGAGAGCCACCATCGACGGAAAACCTGCCGACATTGCACGTGCCAACTATATTTTGCGCGCCATGCATATTCCTGCCGGCACCCACACCGTCGAGATGCGTTTCGATCCGCAAAGTCTGCATATTACCGAAGGGATTGCCTACACCGGATTGGGCATCTTGTTGCTGGGATTGCTCGCTATTCTACTTATACAGCAACGAAAGAAGCGCGGTTGAAAATAGGGGATTCCCCTTTTTATTACCGGATACGTTTCAAGGCTTTTTCCAGCGCACCAATCTTTTGCAGGGCGTACTCCGCCTGGGTGGAGGGAAAGCTTAGCAGCACTTGCTGCAAATAGCCTTTGGCTTTGGTGTAGTGATTACTAAAGATATCAACCAGCCGGTTTTGAAAACGTGCCCGCTGCATGCGGGTGGGACGGCGCAATTTGCGAAATGCGCTCTCGAGCTGTGCCTTCTCATCTTCAGCTTGTAAGAAGTGATAATTACCCAAGTAAATATTTGCCTGCAAATGGGTGCGATCGTAACGAAGCAGGTACTCATACATTCGGGCGGCATCTTGTTCCCGACCATTTAAGAATTGAAGTTCGGCCTGGTGGGCTAATGCGGTTAAATCTTCGGTTGTTTCTTTGGGCTGTTGAGCGTTGAGCGTGCCCAAAGAGAGAAACAACAGGGGGAAAAACAGGGTTAAGGTTCTCATATATTCTTTGTTTTGCTGCTATTAACAATGAAAATTGCAAATAGTTTACCAACGGGAGGGCTGTTTTTGCCTTTTATGTTCAACAACACACGCAGGTAATTTGGATTGTGTCGATAATTTCATATCTTGCGCCCCGTTTTTAAGCCACATAGTGTAAATCTATACACGTTAATTATTCACCCATTAAAATCTGTACATCATGAAGGTATATCA
>JAISHB010000129.1 GCA_031262785.1 Prevotellaceae bacterium | reverse complement strand
GTGCCTCGTTACGACCTTAAAGGCAAAGGCTTTCTAAGGACATTTGAGAAATATTATTTGTCCGATACAGGCTTCCGCCAATCCCGTTTGCCCAAACGTATGCAGGTGGATATAGGTCGCTTACTGGAGAACGTCATCTATCTGGAACTGCTCCGCCGCTACGAACGTGTCTATATCGGCAAAATACGAGACAAAGAAGTTGACTTCGTCGTCGAAGACATCAAAGGCTACATTTCGTATTACCAAGTTGCCTATTCCACGATGGAACCCTCTACCCTTGAACGGGAACTTGCTTCGCTGAAAGCTATCAACGATTCCAACCCGAAGTATCTACTTACGATGGACTATGACTTAAACCCCGTATATGACGGGATACGAAAGCTGAACGTGATAGATTGGTTATTGGGAATTGAGTAGAGCAACATGGCGGTCTTTTGGCATCAGTATCTTTGCGATGCCCAACCACTAAAGCGTTGGAACAATTGAAAAACAAGAAACAAGAGACGGATGAATTTCAACACCCTACTTGATATATACCGCAAAGAAGGCGGTAAGAGATTCGGTTCGGGTAGCCGCACCCCAATAGCGATAACCATTTTAGTAAAGAAGGAAACGAAATAACGTATGAAGAACGAAATAGAGAAAATAGATACCTTATATAATAAGGTGGCAGAGCTGATAGAGCAGGCTCGGCAAAAGGTCGCCACTACGGTGAATTTGACCATGGTATATACGTATTACTGTATTCTACAGAGATTTCCGCAACAGTGTTGCGGAAATCTCTAAAAAGCCCGACAGTGTCTGCCAAATTCACGCTCTCTTGGTCGCATTACCTTGTATTGATGAGAGTGGAGAACCCTGATGCCCGCCGCTTTTACGAGATAGAAGCCGCGCAACAGCACTGGAGCGTCCGCCAACTCGCCCGCCAATGCGCCAGTAGTCTATATGAACGCTTGGCATTGAGCCGAGATAAAGACGAAGTGATGCGTCTGGCCAACGAAGGACAGACCATAGAGAAACCAACCGACATTTTGAAAAGACCATTTACCTTGGAGTTCTTGGGCATGGAGGAACGTTCCACTTATACGGA
The DNA here is from genome assembly GCA_031262785.1 of Prevotellaceae bacterium. Lineage (GTDB taxonomy): Bacteria > Bacteroidota > Bacteroidia > Bacteroidales > Bacteroidaceae > Bacteroides. Next base: position 16,321 of record JAISHB010000129.1, on the reverse strand, counting down.
AACCGAGCTGGAAGAACGTATCATCAACAACCTCCAAAAGTTCCTGCTCGAGATGGGCAAAGGCTTCCTGTTCGAAGCTCGCCAGAAGCGTTTCACGTTCGAGGAAGATTCATTCTTTGTCGACTTGGTACTATACAATCGCCTGCTGCAATGCTACGTATTGATAGACCTCAAGACCAAGAAGCTAACCCATCAAGATTTGGGACAAATGCAAATGTATGTCAACTACTACGACCGCTACCAGAAGCAAGCCTTTGAAAAGCCAACCATCGGAATCTTGCTCTGTGAAACGGCTAACCAATCGTTAGTAGAGCTTACGCTCCCCGAAGATGCCAATATCTATGCCGCACAATATGCGCTATATTTGCCGGACAAAAACCTGTTGCAACAAAAGCTGCGCGAATGGACAGATGAATTTGAAGAAGAACAGGCAGCAAAGAATGGAAAAATTGAACCATGAATAAAGCAACCATCTACTACTACGACATCGGCGATTACCTCAACCGCGAGGAGAAGCTGGAGATAATATCAACGATAAATTTGAGTGCAAAATTGGCATGTACAATGCAAGAACAGTGAACGTTTGGAGTAAAAATGGGTAGCAGACAAGTACTTGGAATATGCCTATGTGCAAACATGCCGTTCAGTTACTCCGATTTATCAAATTCACAATCACCTTCACCATCACATCCTTCTCCTCCGTGCGACTTTCAGCAATCATCAGCGTGAGGGCAACCAGCGTATTGTTCTCAATCAATTTGCTACCATCTGGATGATAAAGAATGCCGCTCTTCTCCATAAACCAGAGGAACAGGAAGGCGGCGATGCGTTTGTTGCCGTCGCTAAACGAATGATTCTTGGTCACCAAGTAGAGCAACATGGCCGCCTTTTCTTCGATGCTCGGATAGAGGTCAACACCGCCAAAGGTTTGATAGATGGTGGCGATGGAGCTTCGGAACGATTGGTCTTTCTCGTTGCCAAACAGGTCGCTGCCGCCAAACTTATGGCGCAGGAAGTGGATGGCTTCCATCGCATTGTCGTAGGTGGCATGGAACGGTGCATCGGCGGTGGTGTTCTCTACTGTCAGTTGTTGGTAATCGTATTTGTCCAACGTATCCAAAGCATAGGTATAGTCGGTGATGACTTGGAGCAGCCCGGTGGCTTCGTCTGCATTCAGCTCTTTATGTTGCATCACGTTCGAGAGCAACTGAACAGTTTGCCGCAAATCTTCGTATTGCTGCGCTTTGATTTGACCGTGTACGGCGTAGCCTTTGATGAGATATTCTTTGAGTACTTTGTTTGCCCAAATGCGGAATTTGGTAGCGCTTTGGGAGTTCACACGATAGCCGACAGAGATGATCACATCAAGGTTGTAGAACCTTGTTATATACTTCTGCTTGCCTTCATTACCCATATGTTCCAAAATGGAACATGTGCTCATTTCATCCAGCTCACCTGAATTATAGATATTACTCAAGTGTTTGGTTATGGCCGGGCGTTTAGTGCCAAACAACTGTGCTATTTGGGCTTGCGTCAGCCACACTGTTTCATTCTCTAACCGAACGTCCAAGTCAGTGCTGCCGTCCGGTGCTTGGTAGATGATGATTTCTCCTTTACCTTCCATAAATGCTTTAATTTTATACAAATATACGGTTTATTTCCCAAATCTCAAATCCGGCATCAAAGACAAACGACAACGAGCATGGGCGCCCGCCGAAAACATTTCATCAAATTGCTTGGGTATTATAATGAATCCTCTACCTTTGGGCAAATTTTACACTCCATGAGTACCATACCTCTCTTATATAATGATTTTCCCACCTTCCTGAAGCAATACTTTCCCTTCAAAGTGCAGAAAATATCGCTTCATGCAGGCTTCACCTGTCCCAACCGCGACGGCACCAAAGGCTACGGCGGATGTACCTACTGCAACAACCAAACGTTCAACCCCGACTATTGCCAAACCGGCCGCTCCATCACCCGCCAATTGGAAGAGGGTAAGCTGTTCTTCGCCCACAAATACCCTGCGATGAAATACCTCGCCTACTTTCAGGCCTACACCAACACCTACGCCGAAGTGGAAACCTTGCGCCGGCTCTACGAAGAGGCACTGGCTGTGCCCGATGTGGTGGGATTAGTCATCGGCACCCGCCCCGACTGTATGCCACCGGCGTTGCTCGACTACCTTGCGGAGTTGAACCAACGCACCTTTCTGCTGGTGGAATACGGTATTGAAAGCACCGATGAACAGACCCTGTTGCGCATCCACCGCGGGCACACCTACGCCCAAGCCGTCGAAGCCGTTGAGCGCACCGCCGCGACCGGCATCCTCACCGGCACACACATCATTCTGGGGCTGCCCGGCGAGAGTGATGAACAGATCACACTCCAATGCGACCGGTTGTCGAAGCTTCCCCTGACCACACTGAAACTGCACCAGCTGCAACTCATCCGCGGTACACAGATGGCACACGACTACCTGCTCCACCCCGAAGAGTTCCGCCTCTTCCATCACGTCGATGATTACCTCGACTTGGTCATTGCCTGCATCCAGCGGCTGCGTCCCGGCTTGGTGCTCGACCGCTTCGTCTCTCAATCGCCGCGCGAACTGCTCATCGCCCCCGACTGGGGCTTGAAGAACTACGAATTCAACCACCGGCTGCAAAAAAGAATGCGTATGCAGGGCGCATATCAAGGCAAGTTGTATGCTATGTGAGAAAAAAGAAGTACTTTTGCGCCCAATATATAGAATAAATCTAAATAGTAATCTACCAAATGAATGCAAAGAACTTGATTAAAGGCCGGATACACTATGTGGGTGTAAACGACCGCAGCAAGCATCTCTTCGAAGCTCTTTGGCCACTTCCGGGTGGCGTTTCTTATAATTCCTATTTAATCGACGACGAAGCCGTAACACTAATTGACACGGTGGATGTATGCTACTTCGAGGTCTTCCTTGAGAAGATACGAAGCATCATCGGCGAGCGCCCCATCCAATACCTTGTCATCAACCACATGGAACCCGACCACTCCGGTTCCATCCGTCTGATCAAACATCACTATCCCGACATCACCATTGTAGGCAACAAACAGACCTTCGGGATGATCGAAGGCTTCTACGGTATCCACGACGACCATTTCCTCGAGGTGCGCGACAACGATTCGCTCACGCTCGGACATCACACCCTGCGTTTCTACCTCACCCCCATGGTACACTGGCCGGAAACCATGATGACCTTCGACGAAACCGAAGGGGCACTCTTCTCGGGCGATGCTTTCGGATGCTTCGGCACTGTCGACGGAGGTTTTCTCGACACCCGCATCAACACCGACCGATACCGCGACGAGATGATACGCTACTACTCCAACATCGTGGGTAAGTACGGCATGCCAGTGCAGCGCGCCCTGCAAAAGCTCTCGGCACTCGACATACAAATCATCTGCTCCACCCACGGCCCCGTATGGACAGACCAGCGTTGCCAAGTCATCGACCTCTACGACCGCATGAGTCGCTACGAGGCCGACAAAGGCGTGGTCATTGCCTACGGCTCGATGTACGGCAACACCGAACAGATGGCCGAGACCATCGCCGCCGAACTCTCCAACGAGGGCATCCGCGACATCGCGATGCACAACGTGAGCAAAACACATGCGTCGTATATATTGGCCGACATCTTCAAATACCGCGGACTGATCATCGGCTCGCCCACCTACAGCGGCCAACTCTATCCCGACGTAGATTTCTTGCTGTCGCGTATTCTGCTGCGCGAGGTAAAAGGACGATTATTGGGTTATTTCGGTTCCTACTGCTGGGCAAGTGCCGCCGCCAAACGATTGGGCGAGTTTGCCGACAAGAGCAAGTTCCAACTCGTTGGCCAACCGGTGGAGATGAAGCAGGCCATCACCCCCGCCGTCACCGAACAATGCGAGCAACTGGCACGCAACATGGCCGCCGCACTCAACGCCCAAACAATTGCATAAGCAAACTATACATCACCTAATTCAATATGAGATTAATCATTCAACCGGACTATGCGTCCGTATCCCGCTGGGCGGCTTGCTATGTAGCATCCAAAATCAATGCCGCCGCCCCCACTGCTAAAAAGCCCTTCGTGCTGGGTTGCCCCACCGGTTCCTCGCCCCTTGGCATGTACAAAGAACTCATCGACCTGAACAGACAGGGAAAGGTGTCGTTCAAACACGTTGTGACGTTCAACATGGACGAATACGTGGGACTGCCGCAGGCGCATCCCGAAAGCTACTACTCGTTTATGTGGAACAACTTCTTCAAGCACATCGACATTGTGCCCGAGAACACCAACCTACTCAACGGCAACGCGCCCGACCTCGAAGCCGAGTGTGCCCGTTACGAAGCCAAGATAGCCTCCTACGGCGGCATCGACCTCTTCATGGGAGGCATCGGCCCCGACGGACACATTGCCTTCAACGAACCCGGCTCGTCGCTCAACTCACGCACCCGCCAAAAGACCCTCACCACCGACACCATCATTGCCAACTCGCGCTTCTTCGAGGACGATGTCCGTAAGGTGCCCAAAACGGCGCTTACCGTAGGCGTCGGCACCGTGCTCTCGGCACGCGAGGTGATGATTATCGTGAATGGACACAACAAAGCCCGCGCCCTCTACCACGCCGTGGAGGGAGCCGTTACACAGATGTGGACCATCAGTGCCCTGCAAATGCACCCCAAAGGCATCATCATTGCCGACGACGCCGCCACCGTTGAACTCAAAGTGGGCACTTACCGCTACTTCAAAGACATCGAAGGAGGCAACCTCGATGCCGAAGCGATGCTCCGCCCATAAATCCCCCACGAAGGAACACCACGCTGTCACATCGGCTCGGTTTCAACTGAAACAATTTACAAATTGTCGGTTCTTCGCAATAAAAGTGCACAAGATGAGTTGTCTTGTGCACTTTTATGTTACCTTTGCGCCCTATAATCATTAAAAAAGAGTAAATATGAGAAAAACATTATGGATTGGCCTGCTAATGCTAATCGTTTCAACTTCAACTTATGCAGGGGGACTCCTGACAAACACCAATCAACATGTGGCCTTCCTGCGCATGTTGGCGCGTGGTGCATCCACCGAAATAGACGCCGTATATACCAATCCGGCCGGACTGGCTTTCCTTCCCAAGGACGGTTGGTACCTCTCACTGAACATCCAAAACGCCTATCAAACGCGCGAGATAGACGCCACCTTTCCACTTTTTCCCGAAGGAAGCAGACACTATAAAGGTACTGCCTCGGCTCCGGTAATTCCCAGTCTGCAAGCTGCATACAAAATAGGAAACTGGACGTTGTCCGGTAGCTTTGCCGTGGTGGGAGGAGGTGGTAAGGCCTCCTTCGACACAGGCTTGCCCATGTTTGACGCGATGGCCATGGGCATGATTAACACACAGCTTTCCCCCCTGTTGGCCGTCCTGCCCGCAGGAACCAAAGTATCCGACCTATACGGCATGAACAGCGCCTTAGACGGCAAGCAATATATCTACGGCATCCAGTTGGGCGCCACCTATAAAATAAAGGACTGGTTATCGGTATTCGTCGGCGGACGCATGAACTACTTCACCGGAGGCTACGAAGGATTCCTCACCGCCACACTGAAAGCCCCTTATCAGCAATACGTACCGCAAGCCCCCGGCGGAGTATTGGCCAACATAGCTTTAGACTGCGACCAGACGGGATGGGGCATCACTCCCATTCTCGGAGCCAACCTCAAGACCGGCAAGTGGAACATCGGTCTGAAATATGAGTTCATGGCCAACCTCAACATCGAAAACAAGACCAAGAAATTAGAGGTCCCCGATGGTACGGAAGCACAATTCAAAGCCTATCAAAACGGTGTGAACACACCCAACGACATCCCGGCTCTACTCACCGCCGCCGTTGGCTACGAGTTCCTGCCCACGCTGCGCGCCACGGTGGAGTATCACCACTTCTTCGATAAAGCAGCCGGCATGGCACCTGTGGTAGACAACGGCACCGAGGTGGGGAAACAGAAATTTCTCACACACGGCACACACGAATACCTGGCCGGTGTAGAGTGGGATGCCCATCGCTATGTAACCGTCAGCGCCGGCTTTCAAAAGACCGACTATGGCTTGTCCGACAAGTTTCAGAGTGACACTTCTTTCTCCTGCGACTCCTACTCCATCGGTTTGGGAGCTGCCTTGAACCTCTCCTCTAAATTAAAGATGAATGTGGCCTACTTCTGGACAACCTACAGCGACTACAATAAACCCGCAGCCTCTGCCGCCTCGCCGCTTGCCGAGGTATACAGCCGTACCAACAAGGTGTTCGGCGTGGGTGTAGACTATCGGTTCTAACCATTCTTTCCAATCGGTTGCCCGTCTCGTGCCACCGACCCTCCAGAAACTGAAATACCGGTACCCCAAGTTCGGGAGTACCGGTATGTCTGTTTTCGAAGAGCACCCACTTCGGGATTCGGGAGTAGCGGAGATGAATCAGTAACTCAACCGCAGCCCGGCTTGCAGGGTGAAGTTTAGCGGATGCTCTTTACGAATGGTCTGCACCCCCGAGCCGTCCTTAAAGAAATAGGAAACGCCCGGTTCGGCATAAATACCCACCCGCCTGCTGAGATTAAGCTGGGCACCCAAAGCACCCAACACCGAAAACTGCAGCGGATTGACGGTGAGTTTCTCATCGCCCACCTTTCCATAGACACATTTCTCTACGGCACCGCCGGCCGAGACGTAGAGCGTGAAGCGCTCCTTGTCGTAGAAGCTCCAATTGGCACGCACGGGAATGCCCAGGTAATGCAACTTCTGGCTCACCTTCTCGGAAGAGGCCACATATTTAATGTCCGACGAAAGCAGCGTGTAGCTAAGCCCCGTCTCCACCGACAGGGTTTTGGTAAGCCTTTTGCGCACGGAGAAGGCCACCGTAACAGGCAATTTATGGTCGATTGATTCTATTTCCTTATTGTTGCGCAAGTAGGGCACCCCATTACTGAAGAGCAACTCGCTGTCGTCCGGAATAGCCATGGCGCCATCGCTCGTACTGGCCACATCCAACTTATCTCCATTCGGTGCACCACTGTGCAACGGTCGGTCGTTGAATAGCGGAGGCTCATTCAGGATGTCACCGCCCGAGGCCAAGGCATTACCGGCAGCCAGTGCCAGCGACCAGCCCCGCTGCCGCGCCCCTGTACCTTTTTCAACCGGCAGTTGAAGCTTGTCCTTGCCGGAAGGTCGATAGGGAGTGGCGTTACGCGACGTTTCGGACTGTCCGCTTACCGCCTCTTCGGATGAGTTGCCGGCATGCGCTTCGGATTGTTCGCTCTCCGTGCTTTCGACCTCGGGCAAAGCGGTCGTTGCCGCTTCGTTCTGCCGGTGGTGCGAAGGAGTTTCAGCCGGTCTGTGAAGCGTCGGATGACGCAAAGCCCGGGGCATCGCCGGTTGCTCCCGTGCTTCCTGCCCGAGCGCGGTCTCTTCCGATACCGCAGCCACCAACGAGGGTTGATGTTCCACCACATGCGGCCTACTCCCACCCGTTTGCTCTTGTATCATCCAAAGCATGAGACTCGAGAGTGTCAGCAGCACCACTACCGCCGCTGCCGCCGACAGGCGTCGCAGCAAATGTCCCCGACGGGAAGTCACCGACAAAGGCGAGGGCGCATCCAGCGCCTTTTGCAATCGTTGCCATCCGTCGGCGGGTGCAGGCTCGGCATGTTCCTTCATCCGCTCCTGTATATGTTTTAACCACAATTCTTCTTGTTCTTTCATTGCTATCTTCATGATGAAAATATAGGTTTCTATGGAGTTACTCGTTTCTCTTTATCCATTGTTTCACTTTCGTGGCCAGGAGGGCTTTTGCCCGAGCCAGTTGCGAGGAGGAGGACTTCTCGTTGATGCCCAGCATCCGGCCAATCTCTTTGTGCGACTTCTCTTCGATGACGTAGAGATTGAACACGGTGCGATAGCCTGTCGGCAGTTCGCCGATGAACCGCATCAACACCTGCTCGGGAATGGTTTCCACCTCCGCAGCATCGGGTGCATGGTAGGGTTCCTGAACGGCCGTCAGCTCGGAGGTTTGGCGAAGCACATCGTTGGTGCGGAAATATTGCATGATCAGGTTAATCATTACCCGTTCCATCCAAGCACGCAACGAACCTTCCCCCCGATAGGTGAACTTATCGAACGAACCAAAAAGTTTAAGAAACCCTTCGTGAAGCAGGTCTTCGGCCGTGTCGCGATTGTTTAAGTAGCGCATACACAAACCCATCAGTCGTCCGGCATAACGTTCATAAAGCTCCCGGCGGGCATTGTTGTCTCCCTGCCTGCATCGATCAGCTAATTCGGCCTCTTCCATTCTGTTCGTGGACACGTTTCTTAATATCTCGTTAGTAAATGCAACAAATGTAGAGATACTGCGCCAAACAAGCAAGGGAAATCCTGAGGGAGAGTGCATTTAACAACGCAGTATGCAGTATTTCCCCGGCGGTTGCATTTTGGCCTATACAACCCGCAAAAAAGAATTGTTAAAAAAAGAACTTATACTGTAGAGATGAACAAGTTTACACTCAAACCGGCAGCGTGGATATGGATAGCAAGCCTGTTACCGGTATTATTCGCGTGCTCGGACCAGGAAAAAGATCCGTCACTCCTGTCGTTATCCACCGTGAAAGTAATCCAAAGCAATGATTTCTATTTTGCACTCGACGACGGCAAAACGCTCTATCCCAGCAACCTGGCCGAGATGGGCGGCTATAAGGCCATAGACGGACAACGCGCCTTCGTGCAATACCTGCTTTCGGCAGAGAAGATTTCCGGCTATGATTACCAGGCCGAGATTGTCCGCATCGAAGATGTCGAAACCAAAGAGATTCTCCCCTACTCCGGCAACGTCAAAGACAAGGATCGCATCAACATCATCAACGCCTGGAAGGCCGGCGGCTACCTCAATGTAGAGTATTTCTATTACGGCAACGGACGCGACGAAGATGCAAAGCGCCACCTCTTTACCATGATCATTGACCGGGCGGACAACGAAACAGAGGCAGACGACCAAATCCTTCACTTACGGTTTCTCCACGAATCCTACGGCGATACCTACCAAGACAAGTGCACCGGACTGATTTCATTCCCCTTGCGAAATTTAGCCGAAGGGAAAAAGAAAATCGAGATCTTCTGCCGGACCATCTACGAAGGTGGAGAGACCTACACCGTGACCGACCAACCGGTGTGGAAATAATTCCTATACCCCGTACATGCGGGCGCGTAACTCTTTGATGTGATCGGAGGCGATGTATTCGTCGTACTCCATCATCTTGTCGATGATGCCCTTCGGGGTGAGTTCGATGATGCGGTTGGCCACGGTTTGGATGAACTCGTGGTCGTGCGAGGCGAAAAGGATGTTTCCCTTATAGTTTTTCAAGTTGTTGTTGAAGGCCTGTATCGACTCCAAGTCGAGGTGATTGGTGGGCGTATCCAATATCAGGCAATTGGCGTTGCGTAGCTGCATGCGGGCAATCATACAGCGCATTTTTTCCCCACCCGAAAGCACACTGGCTTTTTTAAGCACCTCCTCGCCCGAGAAGAGCATCCGTCCGAGGAAACTCTTCATATACACCTCGTTGCCTTCGCCAAATTGGCTGAGCCAATCCACCAGATTCAAATCGGTGTTGAAGTAGGCGGTGTTGTCTAACGGCAGGTAGGCCGTGGTGATGGTCACGCCCCAGTTGAAGTGTCCGGCATCGGCTTTGGCCTGGTCGTTGATGATTTCAAACAGGGCGGTCATGGCGCGGGCGTCGCGTGAGAGGAACACAATCTTATCGCCTTTCTCCACATTGAAGTTGACGTCGCGGAACAGCACCGTACCATCCTCCATCGTTTTGGTCAGCCCCGATACCTCCAAGATTTGATTGCCCGGCTCGCGCTCGGGAGTGAAAATGATGCCCGGATATTTGCGCGACGAGGGCTTAATCTCCTCCACATTCAGCTTCTCCAACATCTTCTTGCGGCTGGTGGTCTGTTTACTCTTGGCCACATTGGCGCTGAAGCGTCGGATGAACTCTTCCAACTCCTTTTTCTTCTCCTCTGCCTTGGCTTTTTGATTTTGTTGCTGACGCAGCGCCAGCTGGCTGGACTCATACCAGAAACTGTAGTTGCCGGCAAAGAGATTGATCTTGCCAAAGTCGATGTCTACCGTGTGGGTGCAGACCGAATCTAAGAAATGGCGGTCGTGGCTCACCACCAGCACGGTGTGTTCAAAGCCCGAGAGGTATTCTTCGAGCCACATCACTGTCTCCATGTCCAAATCATTGGTGGGTTCGTCGAGCAAGAGGTTGTCGGGATTGCCGAAGAGCGCTTGTGCCAGCATCACACGCACCTTTTCCTTGCCGCTCAGCTCGCCCGTCGGCTGGTAATGCTTCTCCTCCTTGATGCCCAGCCCGCTCAGCAGTGCGGCCGCGTCACTTTCGGCGTTCCAACCGTCGAGTTCGGCAAAACGTTCCTCCAGTTCGGAGACTTTCAGCCCGTCCTCGTCGGTGAAATCGGTTTTTGCGTAGAGCACCTCGCGTTGTTTCATGATGTCCCACAAGAGGGTGTGTCCCATCATCACCGTATCCATCACGGTAAAGGCGTCCCACTTGAAGTGGTCTTGACTGAGCACCGAAAGACGTTCGCCCGGGCCAAGTGTGATGCTTCCCGTGGTGGGATCTAAGTCGCCCGAGAGCGTGCGCAAGAAAGTGGACTTGCCCGCACCGTTGGCACCGATGATGCCGTAACAGTTGCCGCCGGTAAATTTCAGGTTTACCTCGTTGAACAAGACTCTTTTGCCAAATTGTACGGAGAGATTGGATACTGTGATCATGTTTATAGTTGCTAATACCTTATTATTTATATACCTTGTTATTCTACCGAAAAAACGGCCGCAAAGATAGGGATAAATCCCCAAGCAACCAAAGCGTAGAAACCATGCGCCCCTGCAAAACCGCTTGGTTTGCAGGGGCGCTTTGTGTGGGTGCCGCGGGGGGAGATTATTACTTCTTTACGCAGCGGATGGAGTTAAGGCTGTTAATGTTTGCAGTTGATTCGCCCCCGTCCTCTATACAAAATGCGCTACTACCAGTAGATACCGTACTTGTCCAATAACAAAAGTATTCATTGAAAAGATAGATATCTCCATTAGCATAGCTTCGATATCCGCTGCTCGGGATATAGGCATTGCGTCCAATGTATCCTGTCTTCACCTGAGCCGTACCGGCCGGTGCAGCGGTGTCGGTTGTGGTTCCATTCACATAATTCGATATTGTAAACTCACTGCTCGCAGGCAGGCGGAAGTTATTGTCTATTTGGTAGCAAATATCCCGATCGTTGGTGAGGTTTTGCCCGGATGCCCATGGGCCGGCAGGGGCAATACTGTTGCTAAAAGCACCTCCGTAGCTTGGTGTAGTACTCGACAAGCTATACACGGGGGTGCCGGTGCCGGCCGCAGTAGAACTGTTCCAATTGCCTGCGGGCGATATGCCTTGCAATCCTCCCCAGCGGAAGAAGAGCCCTTGATACATCACCTTACTCATGTCGTAGGGTTCCTTCACGAAGGTAAGTTCTTTGTTGACGTCGTCCCAGTAGATATTGCTGCCGGCAAACTTGTCTTCGGTCAAGATGGAGTAGAACGAGTAGCACTTGCCGCTCTCGAGTTTGTCGGTTGAGGAGGCGATAGAGGTGTCGTACAGGTTGATAATCTTGCTGTAGGTCTGCGCATTGCCCGCGGTGTTGGCCGATACCTTTATCAGCTTACCATAGAAGTCGCCGGGATCGGCTTGCGGGGGAACCGTCATGTAGGCTTTCAGGGAGCGGGTGCCGGTGCCGTCGCCTGTACCGGCGACATCACCCGTAATCTTCAATGTAAGGGTGCTCAAAGCATCCCCATCAGGAATCACAGAGGTAACCTTGCCGTCACTACCGTAGTTAATTGTCACATAGGTTTTGAACACCGGCTCGGAAGCGCTAAGGGTGATGTTGTCTATCGCCGGTGCATTATTGGGCAGCGTGAGGTTGAAATAGAGGGCGGCGCAGGCGTGCTTGAGGACAAAGGTGCTGCCGTCGGTAACAGGTTCATCGATGTACATCACGTCGTAGTCGCTCAAGTTAGACAGTTCGTTGGCTATTGAGACTTGGTCACTCTGGTTGAAGGATATACTCTGCAAGGGGGCGCCTGCGTTTATACTGGAGATGACCCAGGCACCAGTATAATCGTTCTTATAAGGATAATAAAAGGTGTAGGCATCGGCTCCCGCAGCAGCATAACCTGCCAGGTTCAGGGAAGTGCCGGTAAAGGAAGTTCCCTGTACGGAGCTTGCCCCCACAATCATATTACCCTCTTTGAGAGCTACCATACCCAATGTCTCGGTGGTAGCGTCCGAATTCCAATCCACGGTGATGATGTCGTCGGTTGTTCCTTCCACCACACCATATACCGTGCGTGTAGTGGCATCGTCTGCAGAAGGTTTCGAAGCGGTGAAGGTAACCAGCACCTTTTCGTCGGGATTAAGCTGTGGTTCATCCCCGCTGCTGCAGGCGGGAAGCATCAGGGCAGCTGCCATGAGGGGCAGCAGGTTCTTTGCAAAGCGGAAAAGTCCGCCGGTGAGAGGTCGGGGCGTGTGTTGCCCGAGGTCGTAGCGTTTGCCCGCGCCAAAGTCTTGGGTACTGGCGGCAATGACGCCTTCACTGTCCATCTTCAGGATGTGGATGGAAGGAGTTTGGTAGGATGTTTTTTTGTTCATACGGGTTTTTATTTAATTGGGTGAATGATTCGTCCTGACAGCCACCCCCACACCCCCTGAAGGGGGCTTAGGTAGTACTACTGAGGAAGCAATACCATCTAAGCCCCCTTTAGGGGGTGTGGGGGTGGGAATAGTAAACAGGGGGTTGTACGGGCATACCCACATACGCCCGCCCATTCCCGCAGGGTAGATGTTAATAAATGTAAACTGGGGGGGGTAAAATCAACTATTCGCCCGCCACCGGACGTGTGCGAACAAAAATTCTTGGATAAATAGCTTAAAAGGAGCGTCAGCATCTCTACATAGTTGATTAATTTGCGCAAAGATAGGGAAAAATGAAGAATGATGCATGAAGAATGCAGCATTTCGAGTAGAAACAGGGGATTTTTCGCCAGGGCAAGCCTGCTTTTGCATAAAAACAACCTCTCCCACAGGTGGGAAACCTTGTTTTCAAAAAAAAGTAGCTTTCCCTACATTGGGAAAGTTACTTCTTTGGATATGTATACGGTTCCCTAAGTTGGGGAAGGTACTTTTTGGATATGGATACGATTCCCTAAGTTGGGAAAGTTACTTCTTTGAATATGTATACGGTTCCCTAAGTTGGGAAAGCTTGCCTTTTGGATGGATATGCGTTTCAACAAATTGGGGAAGTTTGTCCTTTAGATAGATATACGTTTCAACAAGTTGGGGAAACTACTTTTTCTCTAAAAACAAAGGGTGTATCGTTGAGATACACCCTCTTGCTATGCAGGTCGACGTTTCCTTCCGAAAGGCCGGCCTCTTTTGGGATGGATTGGCTGCGGCCTACTTCACGGCAGCGATGGCTCGGTCGTAATCCGGCTCTTGAGTGGTCTCGGGAACCAGCTCGGTGTAGACCACCTTGCCGTTCTTGTTGATAACCACGATGCTGCGCGCCAAGAGACCGGCCAACGGGCCGTCGGCCATGCGAACCCCGTAATTGTCATCGAAATCCGACACGCGGAAGTCCGAAAGGGGAATCACATTAGAGATGCCCTCCACGGTGCAGAAGCGCGCATGGGCAAAGGGCAAATCTTTCGAGATGGCCAGCACCAGGGTGTCGGGCAGCGACGAAGCCAACTGGTTAAATTTACGCACCGAGGTGGCGCACACGCTGGTATCCAAGCTCGGGAAGATGTTTAATATCAGGTTCTTGCCTGCAAAGTCGCTCAACGTGGCGGTTGAAAGATCGGTTTTCACTAAGGCGAAGTTGGGAGCCATGTCGCCTGTTTTAATAAAGTCGCCCACGATGCGTACGGGCATTCCTTGGAAATTGGTTGTTGCCATTGTTTTGTTATTTTAATAATAATTGAGATTATGCCTTGAGTAACAACTCAACCGGCCAAAAGGTTTGCGCGGGGGAGCATCGCCGTTGCATCGGACAAGAGGAAACCGACCGGTTAGAAACGAATCTGCAGCTGGGTTTCGATGCGCGAGCTGCCGCCGGCGGTTTTAGGCCGACAGTAGAGGTATTGCGCCTGCAACCGGCACAAGGGATAGAAATGGTACTGCACGCCGGCGATGTAGTTGGTCTGTGCCTCACCCCGGGCGGTGTTGCGGTTGAAGTAGTCGTAGGAAACCACCACGTCGAATTTGGGAAAGGTGCGCAGGGTGGCCGAAAGATAGTGTCCACGACTGTGCACCTGCCCGTCGACGCCTCCGAGCAGCTCGGCACGAACATCCACCGGCTTGGTTTTGAGGATGCCGCTCACCGCCCAACGGTTGCGCCGGTACTCCTGCCCCACGCCGATGGTGGGATTGACCGCCGAGGCCGCCACGGCCGTTCCCCGACCCAGTATAAACGAGCCGCCCACCGAAGCCCACTTTGCGGGGTGAATCAGCAGGCTGCCCACGAGGTCTTTTCGACGGTTGAGGTCGCGGCGATTGATGCCTTGCCCGTTCATCAGCCCCAAGTGATAGGTAAACCGGTGGTTCAGGAGCGTGCCGTAGACGAGCAGCCCCATATCCCGTCCGCCGTGGGCGCCGTAGAGCGGATCGCTGCCGTTGACACCGGCCAGGTAGCTGACCGCTTGCGAATAGCAGCCGATGAGTTCGGTTACGCAGGGCGAGAGGGGATTTTCGGCGCTGAAGTAGGTCTTGAATTGCCCAACCCGGACGGTGAGCGCGGGCAGGAGACGGTATTCGGAATAGACCTCAAGCAAGTTGCCCGAGGAGGCGAAATCGTACATAAACGAGCACGACCACCTGTCGGTGATGCGGCCGTTGGCCATGAAGATGAGGCGTTTGATGTCGAAGGTGTTGGACGAAGCGGTTTCGTCCCACGTATAGCCCGTTTGGGCATAGCCCGACAGGACGATGCGCTCTTTGAGGGTGTTAATAACGCGGCCGAGCGGGGTCTCTTGCGCCCGTCCAACGACGGTAACAAAGAGCAAAGTAGCCGGCAAGAGGAGATGGCTTTTCATGAGTGGTAAGAGATAAGAGGAGTTGTACTGTATGATAGCGAAGAAAAAAAGAAGCGAAAAAAAGAGGGCAGACTTTCCCGAAAGAAAGCTGTCCTCTTGAACCGATTGGTTTATGCGTTGATGGCAGCAATGCCCGGAAGCACCTTGCCTTCGATGGCCTCGAGCAGAGCGCCGCCGCCTGTGGAGACATACGACACGCCGCCGGCCAGGCCGAACTTGTTGACGCAGGCCACCGAATCGCCGCCGCCTACCAGCGAGAAGGCGCCGTTTCGGGTGGCTTCCACAATGGCTTCACCCACCGCACGCGAGCCGTGCGTGAAGTTGTCGAACTCAAACACGCCCGTGGGGCCGTTCCACAAAATGGTCTTGGAAGATTTGATTACGTCGGCGAAAATTTGCTCGGTCTGCGGGCCGATGTCCAAGCCTTCCCATCCGTCGGGTATTTGATTGACGGGGCAGAAGCGGGTGTTGGCATCGTTCGAGAAAGCGTCGGCAATCTTGGCATCCACAGCCAGCACCATGTTGACCCCTTTGGCTTTGGCCTTGGCCAGCAGGTCGAGTGCCAAATCCAGCTTGTCGGCTTCGCAGATGGAGTTGCCCACGCTGCCGCCCATGGCCTTGGCAAAGGTGTAGGTCATGCCGCCGGCAATAATCAGGTTGTCTACTTTGCCCAGCAGGTTCTCGATGATCTCTATCTTGGACGAAACCTTCGAGCCTCCCATGATGGCGGTGAAGGGACGGTGAATATCATTCATCACCTTGTCTACCGCCTTCACTTCCTTCTCCATCAGATAGCCGAACATCTTGTGATCTGCATCGAAATAGCTGGCGATAAGTGCCGTGGAGGCGTGCGCGCGGTGTGCCGTGCCGAAGGCATCGTTCACGTAGCAGTCGGCATACGAGGCCAGCTTCTTGGTGAACTCTTTCTGGCTCTCTTTGACGGCTTTCTTGGCGGCGGCTTTCTCTTCGTCCGACGCATCGTCGGCCAGTCCGCGGGGTTTGCCCTCCTCTTCGGCATAGAAGCGGAGGTTTTCGAGCAACAGTGCCTCACCCGGCAGCAGGGCGGCCGCTTTGATGGCCGTCTCTTCGCCCATGCAGTCGGCGGCA
>JAISHB010000109.1 GCA_031262785.1 Prevotellaceae bacterium | reverse complement strand
AGCCGACTCGAACTTGTGCGAATCGTTGTGTAGCATCACGCCTTTGTCGGCATCCTCGGGATAGATGAGGCCAAGTTCCATCATCAGCTGGCAGCCGTTGCAGATTCCCAGCGACAAGGTATCGCCACGGGCGTAGAAACGATCGAGCGCCTCTTTGGCTTTGGGGTTGAACAGGAAGGCGCCCGCCCATCCTTTGGCCGATCCGAGCACGTCGGAATTGGAGAAACCGCCGCAGAATACAATCATGTTTACCTCGTCGAGGGTTTCTCTGCCGCTCACCAAGTCGGTCATCGTCACATCTTTCACGTCGAAACCGGCCAAATAGAGCGAGTAGGCCATTTCGCGTTCGCCGTTGGTTCCCTTTTCGCGAATGATGGCTGCACGGATACCTGATGCGGTGCGGCGATCGGGGGTGATGCCGTATTGTGAGAGTTTGCCTTTGAAGTTTTCGGGAAAGCGGAAGGTTAGGGGTTGCATTTTGTAGTTCTCGAAACGTTGCAAGGCGCAGCCGTTCATCGATTGCTTGCGATCGAGCAGGTAAGAGGTGGAGTACCAGATGTCGCGCAAGTGGTCGATGCCGAATTGATACACGGCGCCTGCTTTCTCTATTAGAATGTGGCGTTCGTCGGTAGGTCTGCCCAATATCACACATCCCACGCCGGCATCGGCGAGTGTTTTCAGTACTTCGGCTTTGCGTTGGTTGCTCACTTGCACCACAATGCCCGGATTCTCGGCAAAGAGCAGTTTGACGAGGTCGGGTTCGGGTAGTGCATCAAGGTTGATTTCCAGTCCGCCCTCGCTGTTGGCGAAGCACATCTCGAGCAGGGTGATGATTAGACCTCCGGCCGAAATGTCGTGACCGGCCAGCAACAACTCTTTGCCAACCAGCGCTTGTACGGCCAGGAAAGCGTCGCGGAAATAGTCGGCATCTTGCACCGAAGGTACGTCGCTGCCCACCTTGCCAAAGGTTTGTGCAAAAGCCGAACCGCCGAGTTTCAATGCATCAAAACTAAAGTCGATGTGGAGTAAGATACTCTCCGCATCATTTGCCAGCACGGGCGAAACGGTTTTCTTCACGTCGTCTACTTCGCCGCCGGCCGACACAATCACGGTGCCCGGGGCAATTACTTTGCTGCCGTCGGAATACTTCTGCGTCATGGAGAGTGAATCTTTGCCGGTGGGCACGTTGATTTGCAGGGCGCAGCAGAAATCACTCAATGCTTGCACGGCCGCATATAGGCGGGCATCTTCACCGGCTTGCGAACGGCACGGCCACATCCAATTGGCCGAAAGCGACACACTGTCTAAGCCTTCACTCAGGTTGGCAAACACCAAATTGGTGAGTGCTTCGCTCACAGCCAGCAGGCTGCCTGCCGCCGGATCGGCTAATGCGGCTTGTGGAGCATGTCCGATGGAAGTGGCAATACCTTTTGCCCCGCGATAGTCGAGGGCTACTACGCCGCAATCGCTCAAGGGGAGTTGCAGCTGGCCTTGGCATTGTTGACGGGCAATCTTGCCGGTTACCGAACGGTCTACCTTGTTGGTGAGCCAATCTTTGCAGGCCACAGCTTCGAGTTGCAAGACATTGGAGAGATATTCGTCGAGTTGCGCGGGTTGGTAGGTGGGCATGGCGTAGGTTCGCTCCACGGTTTGGTCTACCATGTAGGTTTTGGGTGAGGAACCGAACATCTGGCTCACGGCCAAATCGAAGGGATGTACACCGTCGGCCTGCTCGAAAGCAAAACGATGGTCGCCGGTTGTTTCGCCCACCACATACATCGGAGCACGTTCACGTTCGGCCACGCGGCGTACATGTTCGATAGACTCTTCTTTGATGAGCAGTCCCATGCGCTCTTGACTCTCGTTGGCGATGATTTCTTTGGCCGAAAGGGTCTTGTCTCCGATGGGAAGTTTGTCCATGTGAATGAGTCCGCCGCACGCTTCCACCAATTCGGACAGACAGTTGACGTGTCCGGCCGATCCGTGATCGTGAATCGACACCACGGGATTGATTTCTTCCTCGCAGAGCGCCCGCACCACGTTGTAGGCTCGTTTCTGCATCTCGGCATTGGCGCGTTGCACGGCATTGAGTTCGATGCCGCTGCTATATCGTCCCGTGTCGACCGACGACACCGATCCGCCGCCCAAACCGATGCGGTAGTTGTCTCCGCCGAGCACTACAATCTGGTTACCGGCCTGGGGAGTTCCTTTCAGACAATCGCGACGCGTGCCGTAGCCCACGCCTCCGGCCAGCATGATAACTTTGTCGTAGCCGTAAACCGTTTCTTGGTCTTCGGTGTGTTCAAAAGTGAGTACCGATCCGCAAATGAGCGGTTGGCCGAACTTATTGCCGAAGTCGCTGGCGCCGTTGGAGGCTTTAATGAGAATTTGTTCCGGAGTTTGGTAGAGCCATTTGCGCACGGGTAGCATCTCTTCCCACGGACGTTCGGATTCGCTGCGGGGATAGGAGGTCATGTACACGGCTGTTCCGGCAATGGGCATGGAACCTTTACCTCCGCCCATGCGATCGCGAATTTCTCCGCCGGTGCCGGTGGAGGCTCCGTTGAACGGTTCTACCGTGGTGGGGAAATTGTGTGTTTCGGCTTTGAGGGAAATCACACTTTCTATCTCCTTTACTTGGAAGTAGTCGGGTTGGGAATGGTCGGCGGGGGCAAACTGTTCCACCACCGGGCCTTGCGCAAAGGCTACATTATCTTTATAGGCCGATAGTATCTTGTTGGGGTTCTCTTGCGTGGTTTTTTTAATGAGTTGGAAGAGCGACGATTCTTGTGCTACCCCGTCGATCACAAAAGTGCCGCCGAATATCTTGTGTCGGCAATGCTCGGAATTGATTTGGGCGAAGCCAAACACCTCGGAGTCTGTGAGCGGTCGTCCCAACTCTTTGGCTACCTGTTGGAGGTAGGCAATCTCTTCTTTCGAGAGCGCCAATCCTTCCTGTTCGTTGTAAGCTTCGAGATTGTCCACGTGGATAATGGGCGCGGGCTGCCGATGGGTGGTGAAAAGCTGTTGATCCAATCCGTCGTACAGACGTTGCAACATGGGGTCGTACCAAGTTTGTTCGTCGACTGCGGGAATATATTCTTCGATGCGGACAATGCCGGTTAATCCCATATTTTGGGTGATTTCTACGGCGTTGGTACTCCACGGGGTAATCATTTCGCGACGCGGGCCGATGAAATAGCCCGAGAGTGGTTCGGTTTGGCGGATGGCATCGCCAAAAAGCCAGCATAATTTGCGGAGGTCGTCGTTCGGCAGTGTGTTTACACATTCAACGGCGATGACGCTTTGTGAGGGAGTTCTGAAAAAGAGTAGCATGCGATAGGGGTGGATAATGATTTATATGATACATCTATAAGATTAAACGAGATCGGCCATGAGGGGAATATCCTCTTCGGAAATGCCTTGCTCAATAAGTATTTCGCGGTCGTTATGGAATAGCCGGAGAAAAGCATCTTTGCTTCCGCTTGCCTGAACAGCCCGTGCATAGAGCGTGGCGGCTTGATCGGGTTTGCCCAATGCCCATGCCACGTGTCCCGCATTCAGATAATCGGTGGTGAGGGGTTTGTCGGCCAACACCTTATTATAATACTTCATGGCCTGCTGGTGTTTGCCGGTGATGAACGAATACCATCCGATGGCACGTTCGGCGCGCACGTTTCCGCCCTCGATGTAGTCGAGTTTGAAGAAATAATTCAGGGCGTCGTTATACTGTTTTGTTTCGGCGCAGCAAAGTCCGACGTAAAAGAGGGTGTTTTGGTCTTCGGGGTTTATTTCTTCGATGCGGCGGTAGTAGGTGAGTGCTTCGGCGTACTCTTTGAGCAGACGGTAGCAGGTGGCAATGTGACGAAGTGTCCACAAATGTGCCGGTTTGAGTGAATCGGCAGCCAAATAGAATTCGACGGCTTCGCGGTAGCGTTTCTCTTTTTGCAAACAGAAACCGGCTTTCTGGTAGATGTTGGCATCGGCGCTGTGCTGTTCGATTAGTTCTTGATAAATTTCCAATGCTTCGGCGTGCCGTTCTTTGCGGAAAAGGTATTCGGCAATGGTTGGCAACTGATCGGGTTCTCGCAAGAACTTCTTTAATATGGGATTGCGGAAAAGGTTGAATTTCTCCTTGAACGGATTGCGAAACTCGCTGCGTCGCGGGTTGAGCACATAGAAACGATAGAGGTCTTGGATGTATTGGTTGCTGATAACTTCCGGCGTGTTGTATTTGGCTTTGATGGCCTTGTAAAATTCCGGATGGTCCCGGACGGACTCTTCCGCTTCGGGTGCCATCTGGTCGATGATGATTCGGCGTTGGTCTTTGGGTATTTGTTTGAGCGAGAAGGCAAACGAATATTTGTCGTTGTTGCACAACATGCCGGTTTGTAGAAAAAGATCAATCATGTGGGTTTCAAACTGGTTCTCCAACTGTAACTGATTGAATACGGCCGAGTGCAGATTGTCGAACGGCATAAACCAGTTGCCCGGTTGACTGTAGAACGGATGTTTTTTCAGTGGAGCAAAGGTGGAGAGGTAAATATCCGCACCCTCCATTTGCAGCTCGGTTATTTTGCGTATTTGCTCGGACAATCCCGATTGCTCCATCCACTCTTCCCAGTCGGGGTTGACGTCGTTCTCGTCATTTTCGTCGTTTTCCTTTTTGGGGCGGTGCAGGTTGCCGGCTTTACGCATCATTTCGGGGAAAATTTCTTCGCGCATCTTTTTGTCAATTCCTTCGGTCTCTTGGCTGCGCAACAGTTGCAGGTAGATAACGGTGATGCGGCGGATGAATGCGGCATCTTCTTCGTAGAGCGACAGGCGTGCCGTCAGTTCGGAATAGAGCAACAGGTGGTCGGCAAAGAGTTGAATAAGAATGACTAACTGCACCGCAGCACGTTGACTCACGGTGCGGCTGCGATGCTGTGCCGCACTTATCATCCAATCTATTTTCCGATCGTCGAAGCACTCCATCAGGCTGAGAAATACTGCGCTCACAAAGAGGCAAAGATCAATCTCCGGCATCGTTTCCGATTGCAACAACTCGTTCATCTTTGCGCTCTCTTCGTTGCTCCAGCTGCTGTTTGTCCACAGGGTAATGAAGAGGTCGCGGTCGGCCTCTTCGCGTCGTTGCTGCAGTTGTTCGATGCCTTTATATTCCATCAACTTGCTAACAGCCACGTCGTCGGCGAACGATTCAACAGTTTTTTGTATCTCCGGGAAACGTCCGTTTTGCACAAGAGCGGTTAGCCGATCTTTGCCCGCTTTGCGGCGGGCGGTGTGGTAGTAGTGCAACGAAACAATATCGAGCGCATTTATGCGTGCCTCGTCGGCAAGGTTCCACGTTTGCGCCAACAGTTGCCGGTAGAGTTTTGGCCGTTCCGGATCGTACATGCCGTTGCGCATATATTGCAGCATGTATTGATACGAGGTGTTGATCTGTTCTAATCGCGGACGCAACGAAACATCGTCGCAGTTGTACAAGAGTGCATCCAATTGGGTGAGCGCCTCGTTGAGGCGCAATGCAATCAGCAAGCTGACGATGGATTGATAGTGTTCGTTGATAGAGCTTTCTGTCATCTGTTTGCTTTTTGAGATGGTTGGTTTAAGAATGACTTTGAGTGGTGGTCGACAGCATCTCTTGGGCACGGGCTAAATCTTCGGGTGTGTCGATGCCGATGGTTTCTATGAGCGTGATACCCGTTTTAATGGTGTATCCGTTTTCCAACCAACGAAGTTGTTCGAGTGATTCGGCCAGTTCGAGTGGCGTTTGCGGAAGTTGGGTCAGCTGGCGCAGCACTTCCGTCCGATAGGCGTAAAGTCCGATATGTTTGTAATAGACGTGGTTTGCAAGCCATTGGCTGCGATCGTGGTTTCGCCCAAACGGAATAATGGAACGACTAAAGTAGAGCGCATTTTGGTTGCAGTCGAGTACCACCTTGGGTGAATTGATGTTGGCCAATGCCTCGAATCCGTTTTCGGGGGTGAATGGTTTCACCAAGGTGGCGATTTGGGTTTTCCCGTCATGAAAGCAACGCTTGAGCGTGCGAAGCTGCGAGGATTGAATGAAGGGTTCGTCACCCTGAATATTCACCACGATGTCGAACGGTGAACCGATGATTTCGTACGCCTCGTAGCAACGGTCGGTGCCGCTTCGGTGGTGAGGCGATGTCATTACTACTTTTCCGCCGAAGGCCTCCACCGCTGCGGCAATGCGTGCATCGTCGGTGGCCACACAGGTGGCGTCGAGTGTGTCCGCCACTTGTTCGTAGACTCGTTGTATCACACTTTTTCCGCCGAGCAAAGCCAGCGGTTTGCCCGGAAAGCGGGTGGAGGCGTAGCGTGCGGGGATGATGCCGATGTAGGACAGACTCACCTCTTGAATGCCTTGCTGAATGTAGTCTCGTTGAAAATCGTCCACCTTATATATATGAGAATCGCACGCCAACAAATCAAGGTCGAGGCGGATTTTTTCGGCCGCCTTCTCTTCGGGTGTTCGTCCGGATGCCTGTTCAATCTGCTTTAGTTGCGCGGTGACAACTTCTGCCGGCTGTTCGCTTTGAAAGCGTGCCACCTGATTAATGAAAGGCACCGTTCGCCGCATGCCGATGGGTGCCGTCTCTTCTTCAATGGAAAAGCGAATGCCCGGGAAGCGTGCTTGCAAACTCCGGCGTGCCTCCGGCAGGTAGCGTTCCGGCGATTCGTTGCTGCTGATGCTCAGTAGATAAACCATGTCGATGAGGTTACTTAAATAAATCGTCCAATCCTTGCTCCTCTGCGGGTGGGGGCGCTTCTTTGTCGGATTCTTTGCAGGGGTCGTAGTCTTCGGGCAAGTCGAATGTTTCGTTTGCATCGTAGCCCAACGATTTGTCGGCCAACACTTTCGACATGTAGTTTGCCCAGATGGGCAGTGCCAACGAAGCGCCTTGTCCGTAGGTCATGGTGTCGAAATGGATGTCGCGTTCGTCGCCGCCCACCCAACAACCCGACACCAACGAGGGTGTAAAGCCGATGAACCAGCCGTCGGCATTGTCGTTCGACGTTCCTGTTTTTCCACCCATGTCTGCCTGCACGCCCAGTCTGCGCACTCTTCCGCCGGTGCCTTCGTTGATGACGGCACGCAGCATCACCAACAATTTATAGGCACGCTGGGTGCTGATGACCTCTTCCATTTCGGGCGAGAAGGTGGCCAGCACGTTGCCTTCGTTATCTTCTATTTTGGTTACGAAGAGCGGAGCCACGCGGATGCCTTTGTTGGGGAAGGCAGTGTAGGCACTGACCATTTCGCCGACCGATATTTCGCACGGCCCCAGGCAGAGCGAGTAAACCGGATCGATTTGTTGGTTGCGGATGCCGAAGTTCCAGATTTGTCGCCGCAATGCATACGGGTTGAGCTTGCCGATGAGGTAGGCCGATATCCAGTTGTCTGATCGGGAGAGTCCCCACTTGAGGGTGACCATCTCTCCGTATCGTTCTTTCACGGTGTTGCGGGGCGACCATGGTTCTCCGGTTTCTGTAATCTGCGTATATTCCACATGGCGAACTTCGTCGCACGGCGAATAACCGTTTTCCATGGCCAATGTGTAGAGGAACGGTTTCACCGTAGAACCAATCTGGCGGCGTCCCATCATGGCCATGTCGTATTGAAAATAGGAAATATCGGGGCCTCCCACATAGGCTTTGACATGTCCGTTGCGCGGATCCATCGACATGAATCCGGTACGGAGGAAATATTTGTAATAACGAATCGAATCCATGGGTGTCATCACCGTATCGCGCTCGCCGTTCCAGGTAAATACCGACATCGTTTCGGGAGTGTCGAATGCCTTGCGTATTTCGGTTTCCGTTGCTCCGTTGCGTTTCATGATGCGGTAGCGATCCGATTGCCTCATAGCCCGGTCGAGCAGTTTGTTCACCTCGGCTTGGGTGAGATTGTTGCTGTACGGTGCTTTGGAGCGTCCTTTTTTCTCTTTGAAGAAGTGTGCCTGCATCTCTTTGAGGTGTTGGTCTACCGCCTCTTCGGCATATTGTTGCATGCGGGAGTCGATGGTGGTGTAGATACGCAACCCGTCGGTGTAGAGGTTGTATTTGGAGCCATCTTTTTTGGTATTCTTTTCGCACCAGCCGAAAAGCGGATTATGTTTCCAGTCGATGGAATCTTCGTAGTATTTCTGTCTCTGCCAGGCGCGGTAGTTGGCCGGATTGGGTTCTTTGGCGGTGAGTACGCCGCGGAGATATTCGCGGAAGTAGGTAGCCAACCCCTCTTTATGATCTACGCGTGTGTAGTGCAAGGTAAGCGGCAGTTGTTGGAGCGAGTCGCATTCATTTGAGGTGATGTAACCCGCTTTCTGCATCAATCCGAGCACCACATTGCGTCGCCCGCGCGAGCGATCGTTAAATCGGATCGGATTGTAGAGCGACGGATTTTTGCACATCCCCACCAAGGTGGCCGACTGTTCGATGGTCAACTCACCAGGTTCACATCCGAAATAGGTTCGGGCGGCGGTTTTGATGCCCACGGCATTGTAGGTGAAATCGAAGTAGTTGAGATAGAGCGTGAGAATTTCTTCTTTGGTGTAGTATCTCTCCAGCTTCACCGCAATAGCCCATTCGATGGGTTTTTGCAACAATCGTTCCTGCAGGTTGTCGGCGCGGGGCGAATAGAGTTGTTTGGCCAATTGTTGGGTAATGGTGCTGCCACCTCCCGCCTGTTTTTGAAAGAAGAGACCCCGCTTAACTAAGGCGCGCAACACACCGATGGCGTCGATGCCCGAATGGCCGGCAAAACGGACATCTTCGGTGGCGATTAGCGCGTTAATAATGCTCGGAGGCAGGTTGTTATAGCTGACGTAGATACGATTGTCGCGACTATAGGAATAGGTGCCCAGAATGTTCCCGTCTTCCGAGAATAGTTGGGTGGCAAATTTGTAGTTGGGGTTTTCCAGGTCTTCTACCGGCGGCATGTAGCCGATCCATCCTTTGCTGATGGAGTAGAACAGGATGAAGCTGCCTGCTGTGGCAACGGCCAAAAGTATCCAAAGTACTTTTACGATTTTCTTTATCATGAGGTCGACTATGAGTGGGCAAAGGTACTAATTTATGGGTCAACCCGGGTAAGTGCGGAAGGAAAAGTTCGGCTTGTTTTTGCTGCTTCGTTCAAAAGTTACGGATAGTCAAAAATAGTTTTTTCAACCTATTGATTTTATCCAACTTCTTCAAAAATATATATTTTGATTACAAATTTCATACAACGACCCCAAGAAAATCTATTCTGCTTGTCGATTCTAAATAACGCCTTCAAAAAAATCTATTGCGATTATCTATTCTGCACAACGCTCCCAAAAAAATCTGTTTTGACTGTCAATTTCAAATAACGCCTTCAAAAAAATCTATTGCGATTATCGATTCCGCACAACGCCTCAAAAAGAAACGGTTTTGATTGTCGATTTCAAATAACGCCTTCAAAAAAATCTATTGCGATTATCGATTCTGCACAACGATCCCAAAAAAAACTGTTTTGCTTGTCGACTTCACACAACGCCTCCCAAAAAATCTGTTTTGCTTGTCGACTTCACACAACGCCTCCAAAAAAATCTGTTTTGATTATAGACTTTATAGATCCCTTCCTCTATATTTTTTTGAGACCGTCGAACCCTTTTGGCGAGTTTAACTATTTATGGTTTGACGATCCTCGCTAACACCTTTCATTTTTCGTGAGAACGTAGCGTAGCCAAATATAGTCTTTGGAGTGATTTCAGGAATGTTGAAATAATGATTTTCTTATCGCTTTATTTGGATGCTAATAATATATTTCTTATTTTTGTATTGTCATTAATAGTTGTATGGTTATGGACAAATCAACTCGTTTTTTTGAATTGAAAGAACTCTGGATATCCCATTTGGCTAAGCAATATTTTGGGAAGTCGTCTTCTTGGCTGTATCACGCTTTAAAAACTCACTCTTATGAAAACGCTATGGACTATAATTATAAAATTAGTGTTATTCGGCCCTCTTGTACTTATTGCACTTGGCGTGATCTTATCGTTCTTTTTCGATATTGATTATAAAGGAGATTGGGTGTTAACAGATACGGGACGGGATAATTTAGGGTATGCTGTTTTGATTCTGTTGATGGTGGCCGGAGCAGCCTATTTGGATAAACAACGGAAGGATAAAATAGATATGAAGGAAAAATAATCCTTTGTGAAACGAGTTTCGGAATTTGTCTTTTGAAGAGCCGCTAGCCAGACTTGAACTGGCGACCTACGCGTTACGAATGCGTTGCTCTACCGACTGAGCTATAGCGGCGGGGGTGCTTTTTTCGGGGGGCAAATTTACGCCTTTCTTTGAAACGGCGAAAAGAAAGAAGGTCTTTTTTTTCGCCAATGAAGAAAAGATGGGTACTTTTGTGGCGTCGTTCAGAGATGACGTATCATTCATGGTTACATTACGAAAAATGCTATACCTGCTTGCAGGAATAACGCTGTTGATGCTCACCGCTTGTTCCAAAAGCGCTGACCTGGAACAAAAGTGGCAGTTGAGACAATATGTCTATGCCAATGGGGAGACTGCGCGCGAAGACAGCCTTTTTTATAACTTTCAAAAGGGTAGTTTTTCGGCCATCTGTCTTTTGCCAACCGGTAGTTACCACACTTTTTTCGGTAATTATACGCATACGAACGACGAATTGTCGATTGTGCTGTTGCCCGAAAGCAGCAGCGATGAAAACTATTCCCGTTACATCGGGTGGGAAAACGCCGCACGCACGTTTCGGATTGAAACACTTTCCGAAACATCGCTGCAGCTGGCGGCTGGCGGTACGCACTACCTGTTTCGAAGCTATTGAAGCACACCCTGTTGCAAAGAACATCATTATAAATTATCTAAAAATAGAAGAGTATGAAGAAGTTAGTTTTTTTAGGAATGGGATTATGCATTACGTTCGCATTCTCCTCTTGTAAGTCGTCCGAGAGCGCCTACAAGAAAGCGTATGAGAAAGCCAAACAACAAGAATTGGTGGAACCGCAAACCACCGCACCGGCTGCGGCAGCCGTTCAGACGCCCGTGGTGGAAACGCCGGCGCCGCAACCCCGCGTGGTAGAACAAACGGTGGCTGCTACGCCCGCCGTAGCTCCCGTGCGTCAAGAACGGGTCGAAGTGGTATCCGGTGCGGATAATTTGAAAGATTGGAGCGTGGTTTGCGGCAGTTTCGGCGTGAAAGCCAATGCCGAAGGCTTGAAAGACCGGATGGCAAAAGAGGGATACGCTGCCGTAGTGGTCTTTGCTCCCGAAACCGACAAAGGCCCCATGTATCGCGTCATCGTAAGCAGCTTTGCCGATAAGTATGCGGCCTCGCAGGCATGCCATGCATTTAAAACAAAATACGCAAACAACAAAGAATTTCAAGGAGCTTGGCTGCTGAATAGAATCAAGTAGCCCGCTTCTGTGTCTGTAACCGGAGGGATAGACCCCTGAAGTCTATCCCTTTTTTTCCGATTGTATGTTTGTTGATGTAAAGAGATTAAGACTTCATGAATATCTGTTTAATGCTGCAAAAGTTATTTTGCAAAGGTGGTCTGTTGACCATCTGTATGCTGGGTCTGGAAGCAACCGCCCAGCCGGTAGTAGAACTTCTTCCGTATGGTAACATTGATCAATGGGTGGTTCGGATCATTAAAGAATCGGCCATCATTGGGGGAAAAGTGAAATATGTATATGCCGTTGCACCGACCGACACCGTTCGAGGCAACGAAGCCTATCACAACGCCGGAGGCTCGCCGTGGGCAACCTCGAATGTGATGGCACGCGTAGCGGGCGTAACCAAAACCAATGTGTCGGTTTTTCCCGAGCAAAGGGAGGGTGGTTATTGTGCCCGTTTAGACACACATCTGGAAAGCGTCAAAGTGTTCGGACTGATCGACATCACGGTGCTGGCCGCCGGCTCGCTCTTTGTGGGCGAGGTACACGAACCGATCAAAAGCACCAAGAATCCGCAGAAAATGTTGGAAAGCGGGATTCCTTTCACCCGAAAGCCGACCGCTCTGGCCTTCGACTACAAGGTGCGGATGTCCGACCGCAAGCAGCGCATTCGTGCCACCGGATTTAGCCGTATCACCGATGTGGAGGGGGTGGATTATCCGGAGGCAACGCTCTTTTTGCAAAAACGGTGGGAAGACGAAGCGGGCAATCTCTACGCCAAGCGCATCGGAACCCTGGTGGTTCGTTTTGAGCAATCCACCGACTGGCACAATCAGGCGATTTTTCCCATATTATATGGAGACATCACCGCCAATCCCGCCTACCAAGACGACCGCATGCGCCTGCAGGTGGAAGAACGCTATGCGGTGAACAGCAAGGGCGAAAGCGTGCCGGTTAAAGAGGTGGAGTGGGGAGGTGCCGACGAACAACCCACCCATCTGGTGCTGCAGTTTGCCTCCAGTCACGGCGGGGCCTACATTGGTTCGCCCGGAAACTCACTGTGGATAGACAATGTGGGCATGGTTTATTAGACAACTCTTAACACCCTGCGAAACTGCTGTAACTGAACCTTTTACAGCTGTACTTGTTCTGCAATAAATCACTTTTAAATAGGAACAAATTATGAAAAAGGTTATTGATAAATCAAACAGCCGTGGTCATTCTTTGTATGATTGGCTCGATAGTCATCACACATTCAGTTTCGACCAGTATTACAACCCCCGCCGGATGAGTTTCGGCGCGCTACGGGTGCTCAACGACGACCGTGTGGCACCCGGCGAAGGATTTGGCATGCATCCCCACAAGAACATGGAGATTATTTCCATTCCGCTCAAGGGTGCCCTCAAGCATGGCGACAGTAAGCAAAATGCCCGCACCATCATCCCCGGCGACATTCAAACGATGAGCGCCGGCACCGGTATCTACCACAGCGAAATGAACGGAAGCGATACCCAGGAAGTCTGCTTCCTGCAAATCTGGGTGGTGCCCGAAAAGACGGGAACCCCTCCTGCCTACAAAGACTACGACATCCGTCCGCTGCTTAAGAAGAACGAGTTGGCGCTGATTGTATCGCCCGATGGCGATGCTCCGGCCAAGATGTTGCAGCAAACCTGGTTTTCGATGGGTGAATTTGAAAAAGAACGCACAATCGACTACTCCATGCACCGTTCGGGCAACGGAGTCTATCTGTTTGTGATAGACGGTCAGGTGAAGGTGGACGATACGGTGCTTTCGCCTCGCGACGGGATGGGAATCTACGACACCCCTTCGTTTCGGTTGGAGACACTTGCCGATTCACACATCCTGCTCATCGAGGTTCCCATGCTATTTTAAGCATTCGGGGTAAAAATCGAAGTTAAGATAGAAGATTTGTGTCATCTTTTTCGTAATATTGCAGGCGTTAAACCCTAAAACGTTTGCAATATGACGAAAAAAGTGACACAAATTCTTTTTGTGCTGATGTGCAGCCTTTCGCTGTCTGTTCAAGCACAGTCTTTGAGTGCACACCTGGCCGACAGCAAGTATTTGGCCGGTGCAGTACCCCTCAAAGAGGGCAGGGTGCTCTTCTCGCACGTGTTCAGTATGCCCGGCATGTCGAAAGAGCAGGTCTACGACTACGCACTTGCTTGGATGACTTTCCGACTTCAACAAAACGCCAACGACAGCCGCGTGGTCTACACCGATTCGGTAAAAGGAGAAATCGTCGGCCTGGGCAATGAATACCTCACCTTTTCCTCCACGGCCTTGTCGCTCGACCGCGCCGACATGCACTATCATCTGATGGCCTATTGCCAGAAGGAGCAGTGCACCATAGAGGTGAGCCGCATCTATTACCTCTATCCCCGTGCCGACGGACGCACCGTAGACGGCAGCAACAAAGAACGCCTCCCGGCCGAAGAATTGATTACCGACGAGATGGCGCTGAACAAGACGCAGGACAGGGTGTTGCGTGGATTGGCCAAGTGGCGCATCTACACGGTCGACTACATAGACGATCTCTATGTAAACGCCGCCCAAACCATGAGTTCGGGACGGCGGTTGACGGTTCAATCGGGCGTACCCGTTATCCAACCCGTGACGGCGCCCGTGCAGCGCTCAAACATTACCGTTGTCACTGTTCCGTCGGCTGTTCCCGCCGCCTCGCCCGCTCCTTCGGCGCCCGCTGTGGCAGCTGCTCCCGTGGCGCCGGCACCTTCCGCACCCGCGACGGCGACGTTGCACCAAGTATCCCCGGCCAATCTGCCGGCAGATGCCATCCGTATGGGCGAGGGCAAGCTTGTAGTCGTCATCGGAACCGATGTGTTTAACATGACCACCATGGTGGTAGGCGGCGGCGGTTCGCTCGGCAAGATGGGCGACAAGTCGGTTATCTACACCATTCTTACCCCCGATCAACCCTATCAATCGTTGGAAAGCGCCGACGTCTACACGGTGCGTTTCTATCCCACCGGACAAACCGAACCCTCGGTGGAACTCCGATGCAAGAAGTTGTCGGCCACTGCTCCGGGCGAAGGGCAACCGCGCATCTATGTGGGCGAGATTCAGCAAGCATTCATCAAACAGTAGCAGTTCGGCTACCAAGCGGAGTACTAAAAAAGAGCGGTTGAAAGGAACCGCTCTTTTTTAGTACTCCGCCGGCCTACCGTACGAAGTTGGTGAACACCTTCCGTCCTTCCGGATGCGGCAATCCGTGCGCTTTTCCCAGCTCGATGCACTGGAGCAGCCAAGCCATGTTCTTCCCGATGTTATACATGGTGAGCAATCCCTCTTCATCAGTGGCCACCTCATCGGCCTGGGCACCGTAGACGTGATTCCAGTAGTTCGAGGAGACCACCGGCATGTGGTTGATGGTGAAATACTTGTTGAGGACATCCATCGAAGCCACCTGTCCGGCGCGCCGCGCACTCAAGACGGCCGCCGCCGGTTTGTAGGCCAGGTGTTCACCACCCGAGTAGAAGGCGCGGTCGAGCACCGTGAGCAAGCGCGCACTGGGGTGGGCATAATAGACGGGCGAGCCGAACACAAACCCATCGGCGTGCTTAGCCTGTTCCACCAATTCGTTGACCACGCCATCTTCAAGGATGCACCGTCCCAGCTCGTTGCACTTGTTGCAGGCAATGCAGTCGGACAACGGCTTGTTGCCGATGAAAAAAAACGTTGTTTCCACACCCTCTTCGTGTAGCGCACGTGCCACTTCGCGCAATGCCACATCGGTGCAGCCATTGCTGCGCGAACTTCCATTTACTAATAATACATTCATTGTGTCAGACCTGTTTTTTGGTTTATCGACGCCAAAAGTAGCGGGATTTTCAATGGCCTGCAACGCTTGTTGCCCATTTTTTAGCACCTGAATGAATGATTAATGCAACTAAGTTGCATCAGAGAACCGTTTTTTATCTACTTTTGAGGCGAATATCATTGCAACCACATCGATTAAAGTGTCATGGAGAAATCAAAGAGAAACACCAAAAGCAAGCAGCTTGTAGCAGATGTGCTCGCTGCCGCTTCTTCGGCGTTGCGCCACGAAGAGATTGAAAAACAACTAAGCGGGAAGGTCGATCGCGTCACCATCTACCGCATTCTGCAAAGTTTTGAAGAGGACGGCCGTGTCCACAAGATTGTGGACGAGAGCGGTAAGAGCTATTACGCCCTTTGTCGCCATTGTGAAGAGGGGCATCACCGCGACAATCACCCCCATTTCCAATGCATCCGCTGCCGACAGATTACCTGTTTGGAAACCGTTGTACCGTCACCCAAATTGCCCAAAGGCTATCGTGCGGTGTCGCTGTTTACCCTGGTCTCGGGCTACTGTCCGTCGTGTTTCAAGGGGATGAAGGCCGTCGTGACCCTGTTTGGGGTGCTCCTGTCGACCCTGTCGGCCGGCGGTCAGGTGGTACTCCCCGTAGACACGCTGGATCACGCCTTACAAGAGGTGGTGGTATCGGCTCCCGGCACCCGTTTGCAGAGCGAAACGGTCATTCACGTGGAGAAGTTGCCGTTGGGCAGCAGCAATCCGCTCTTAAGCGGTGCCTCACTGGCCGAGCGCCTGAGCAACCTGCCCGGGGTGAGCAACTGGAGCACCGGCGCGGGCATCGGCAAGCCGGTGATTCGCGGATTGAGCGGCAATCGCATCGCCGTCTACTCGCAGGGCGTGCGTATGGAGAACCAGCAGTGGGGCGAAGAGCATGGTCCGGGCTTGGACGAGCACGGTTACGGCCACGTCGAGGTCATTAAAGGCCCCGCCTCGCTGTTGTACGGCAGCGACGCCCCGGGCGGCGTGCTCTACTTCATGGATGAGCCGTATGCGCCTTCGGGCACCCTTGTGCAGGGTCGATTTGAGCTACCTCTTCAACGCCCGCAAGGAGTTTGGACACGATCACGGCCACGGCACCGAAGCCGACCACGATCACGGGCACGAACACTCCGGCGCATCGGCAGCCCGGTGCGGCGCACCTACCATGCGTTCAACTTCTCCACCGGCATCTACCAGCCCATCGGGGGCAAGCAGACGTTGCGCCTGAATATGTCGTCGGGATTCCGCACGCCCACGATGTTCGAACTGTTGAGCAACGGCGTGCACGAAGGACTGGTTGCACCTCGAAGCCTCGTATAGCAACACCTTCGGTCGGATGCGCGGCGGAGGCTACCTGCCCCTGATGCCGGCGCAGCGATTGAATGCCGTGGTCAGCGCCGCGTTTGTCGGCAAGAGGGTCTTGCGCAAGTATTCCTTCTATCTTCAGCACCGCATGGTCTTTGCGCAGCACTGCAACGCCTATTTACACCAATGAAAATAGGCGGTGTAGCGCTGCACTGCCTATTTACACCGAAGAAAATTTGCAGTGCAGCGCTGCAATGCCTATTTTTGCGGATGTAAATGCGCAAAATCAGATGGAAACAACGTATCAATTCACCGTTTTAGGGCTGTTGCGCCCTGTTTTTCGCCAAGAGCGGAAGTATACAGCCGAGGGAACGGCCTATTTCGTGCCTATCAACCAAGAAATCCCCTCGAGCGGCATTCAGGCGCTCGACCGGCTGGTCGGTGAGGTGCATGCCGGCCGCAACCTGACGGAAATTGCCCCGAAGATGGGCGTCACCATCGAGGGACTGAGTGGTTTCATCCGGCTACTGACCGGCATGAACGGACACGACTTTGTCAAGGCCTATCGACTGGAAATGGCCGTCCGCCTGCTGCGCTATACCCGCATGAGCGTCGGCCAAGTGGCGCAACAATGCGGCTATACGCAGCGCAACAGCCTCATCAACGCTTTTCAGCGGGCGTTTCACGACACGCCCTCACACTACCGCCAGAGTATTCGTGCCAAAGGCGACGTGGGGCGGTATGTGCGCTAAGGGGCAACCGGACGGCTCGCCCCTGCTACTTCTTGCGCGCGGCCACGGCCAGCAATACGCCCAGCGCCACGCCCAGCAGGGCGGCAAACAGCACGCGGTATTCCACCGGCAGCAGGAAGGTGATGGTGTGCGCCGGATACCAAAACAGCGGGATGGTCTTCTTGAATACGAAATTCCACTGCACGTCCCAGTTGAGCGAGGTGATGATTTTGGTCATCGGGATGGGCGTAACCAAGCTCTTGAGCGTGCCGCCGCACGCCAGGATGTGCGTGTCGGTGATCTTGTGAAAGGTCATGAACACGGGAGCAAAAAAGCTGTTCATCATCACCGAGATTGAGAGCGCTATCACCACTTTCTCCCAGCCCATCGCGCCGTTAATCAGCGTCGAGGCCCCGTCCATGCCCATCTGCTCGAGGAAGAGCGGCATCCCTTTGGAAAAGACAATCATCGCCATGTTGATGGCCATTCCGAGCACGCCCCACACCACCATGCGGGGAAGGATGCCGAACCCTTTGCGGTTGTAGACGCCCGAGCTGATGCGTAGGCCAATCACTTCGCCCAGCGTAGAGAGCAGGGCAAACTTGACAAAGCTCATCACCATGCCGTGGGCGGCGTTGAACGATTGGTAGGCTTCGTAGACGGTATCACTCACGAAGAAAGGCAGGAAACAGACGGCAATCGTCAAAATGAAAAGGAAATCTTTGGTTTTCATGGCAAATGGGTATTAGTTTTGTTAATTTGGCGACAAAAATACAATAAAAAAGAGAGCGGGCAACACCGATTGCCATTATAATCGGCGTTGCCCGCACTATTTATTATTGAGGAGACGATGTTGTAGTTGTCCGTTCCTTAGTGGATGATGCCCAACTCGCGGAAGCACTTGGTAAGTTTCTCCACGGCGAAGTCGACCTGCTCTTTGGTGTGTGTGGCCATCAGTGCCACACGCACCAGCGTGTCTTGCGGGGCGCAGGCGGGCGGAATCACGGGGTTGATGAAGATGCCCTCTTCAAATGCTTTGGCCGTAACGGCAAAAGTCTTGGTGGCATCGCGTACATAGAGCGGAATGATTGGCGAAGCGGTCTCGCCAATCTCGAATCCGGCTTGGCGGAAGCTCTTGAGAGCATAGTTGGTGATGTCCCACAGGCGTTGCTGACGTTCGGCATCGTTCTTGATGATGTGGAGCGCTTCACGCGCTGCTGCGGTGGCTGCCGGCGTGCTGCTGGCCTGGAAAATGTAGGAGCGGGCGTTGTGCCTCAGCCAGTTGATGGTGGCTTTGTCGGCCGCCACAAAACCGCCGATGGAGGCGAGTGACTTGCTGAAGGTGCCCATGATGAGATCGACCTCGTCGGTCACCCCGAAATAGTCGCACACCCCGCGTCCCTGCTTGCCGAAGACACCGATGCCGTGTGCTTCGTCGACCATCAGGCTGGCATTGTATTTCTTCTTGAGCCGGACAATTTC
>JAISHB010000029.1 GCA_031262785.1 Prevotellaceae bacterium | reverse complement strand
GCAAAGTTTCTTGGTGCTGATTTCATGAAAGTAATAGTATGCTTCCCTACACTAACCTTTCGTGGTATGCCATCCGTGAGGAATATGATGTTCATAGGTACCTGTGTAGATAGTCCCAATCGATTAAGAGCATATACGCCGGTAGGTTGTATTCGTGCTTTATCTCGTTCGGAAATGGCTTTAGCCACGCTTTTGATAGACGGATACAAGATGCCTACTTCATCATCTATAATAGGATATAGGTAAATACCTTTCGATAGACGGACTATCATTCCCTCTTTGTATATACGGGAAAGAGCCTGTCGGACAGCTTCATCACTGCCAACAGAATAGAACTGTTCGGGGAAGAATATCGTTCCGCGTCGAAAGCTCTGAATGATGGTTTGTACCTGTTTCTTAACTGATTGCATACTCTTCAAATACAATTATGTCACAAAAATAGTCGATTTTTGTGACGTTATGTGGTTTACTCTCCGAAATTAGTTAAGAAGCTGGCATTCCGATTCGTGATAAGAGCGCTTCAAAAGACTGGGAATTAGTAGCCCAAGGTACCTGTCACTCGAAAGAGTTTGCGGCTTTTTTAAAAGGATTGCTTGGAGAAGCACCCGATTACGGCCCACTCTCTTGAGCGCTATTTGAGTAATTATCGCACTTGGCAAGAAGGTGAACATGTCGGGCAGTGGCTTTAAATGTGTGAGAAACCAAAAAAGAGGAGCAATGGTCGAAACACAATTCGGATGAGGTCAAAGACGGCGAGCAACGATCGAAACACAATTCGCGGGAGACTAAAGACGACGAGCAATGGTCGAAACACAATTCGCATGAGGTCAAAGACGACGAGAAATGGTCGAAGCACAATTCGCATGCGACTAAAGACGACGAGCAATGGTCGAAACACAATTCGCGTGCGACCAAAGACGGCAAGCAATGGTCGAAACACAATTCGCGGGAGACCAAAGACGACGAGCAATGGTCGAAACACAATTGTTTTGTAACTTTTGCTGCAAATCTATGACGTTCTTCTAAAAGTGGTGAGGTTTTCGGAGGGGATTTTTTCTTGATTTAAACTGATGGTGTGAAGCGCATCAAAGCAAAGAAGCGAAACAGATTAAAGCAATCGTCTCATACAAAAAGGCATAAAGATGTTTTGAGAACCGTGAGCTGTGTTTACTTTTGCAATCCATACCTATCGGATTAACCCATCAATAAATGAAAGCAAAAACAGTTATCTCCCTGCTGATGCTGACACTATGCATCGGCCTGCAAGCTGCTTCCGGCAGACAACGGTACAATTTCAACAGCAACTGGCGCGTACAAATAGGCGATATCGCCCGTGCAAGCGAAACTACGTTCAACGACACGCAGTGGCTGCAAGTGACTTTGCCCTACGCATTCAACCAGACGGAGGCCTTCCGCCTCTCTATCGAACAACTCACCGACACCGTGGCTTGGTATCGCAAACATTTCCGCATCCCCGGCTTCGCCAAGGGACGCAAGGCGTTCATCGAATTTGAGGGCGTGCGACAGCGCGGCGACGTCTACCTCAACGGCCACTATCTGGGCAAGAGCGAGAACGGAGTGATGGCCTTCGGATTCGACCTGACACCTCATATAATCATAGGTGGAGACAATGTGCTGGCCGTGCGTGTGGACAATAACTGGTCGTATCGCGAAGAGGGCACCGACACGCCCTATCAGTGGAACAACCGCAACTTCAACGCCAACTACGGCGGCATCCCCAAGAACGTCTATCTGCACGTCACCGACGAAGTCTACCAGACGTTGCCGCTATACAGCAACCTCCAAACTACCGGCGTATACATCTACCCCACCGAGATGCGCGTGAAGAGTCGCACTGCCGTCATCCATGCCGAGAGCGAAGTGCGCAATGACAGTCGCAAGGCACGTACGCTGACCTATCGGGTGGAAGTGATAGATCCCGAGGGTCGCACCGTGGGACGTTTCGAGGGCGAACCTACCACCATCGCCGCAGGAGAAACATGTACACTCACTGCCGCTGCCGAGCTGAGCGATCTCCACTTCTGGAGCTGGGGCTACGGCTACCTCTACACCGTCAAGACACGTCTTGTGGATGAACGCGGGCACCTCGTCGACGAAGTATCCACCCGCACCGGCTTCCGCAAGACGCGCTTTGCCCAAGGCAAGGTGTGGCTGAACGACCGCGTACTGATGATGAAAGGCTACGCCCAGCGCAGCAGCAACGAGTGGCCTGCCGTGGGCATCTCCGTACCCGCCTGGCTCAGCGATTACAGTAACGGCCTCATGATAGAGTCGGGTGCCAACCTCGTGCGCTGGATGCACGTCACCCCCTCCAAGCAGGACGTCGCCTCGTGCGACCGCGTCGGCCTCATACAGGCCATGCCTGCCGGCGATGCCGAAAAAGATGCCCTCGGACGTCAGTGGGAGCAGCGCACCGAGCTAATGCGTGATGCTATCATCTACAACCGCAACAACCCCAGCATCCTCTTCTACGAAGGGGGAAACGAATCTATCAGCCGCGAACACATGATGGAACTGCGCACCCTCCGCGACCGGTACGACCCGTGGGGCGGACGCGCCGTCGGTTCGCGCGAGATGCTCGACATACAAGAGGCCGAATACGGCGGCGAGATGCTCTACATCAACAAGAGCGCGCAGCACCCCGTCTGGGCTATGGAGTACTGCCGCGACGAGGGCTTGCGCAAATACTGGGACGACTACAGCTACCCGTTCCACCAAACGGGCGACGGGCCTCTCTACCGCAACGCACCCGCCACCGCCTACAACCACAACCAAGACCTCTTCACCGCTGAACTGGTACGCCGCTGGTACGACTATTGGCGCGTGCGCCCCGGCACGGGAATGCGCATCAGCGCGGGCGGTGTCAAGATTATCTTCTCTGACAGCAACACCCACTATCGCGGCGCCGAGAACTACCGCCGCAGCGGCGTCACCGACCCGATGCGCATTGCCAAGGACGGTTTCTTTGCCCATCAGGTGATGTGGCGCGGCTGGGTCGATAACGACGAGCAGCATCAGACCCACATCGTCGGCCACTGGAACTATCCCGCCGGCACCGTCAAGCCTGTCTACGTGGTGTCGAGCGGTGAGGCTGTCGAACTCTTCATCAACGGCCGTTCACTGGGACGCGGTCGCCGCGATTATCATTTCCTCTACACCTTTCCCAAGGTGCCCTTCGAGGCCGGCCAATTAGAGGCCGTGAGCTACGATGCCACCGGCCGTGAGTTAAGCCGTAGTACCCTGACCACCGCCGGCGAAGGTGTCACCCTGAAACTAACCGTCCGGCAAAATCCCGAAGGCTTCCGCGCCGACGGAGCCGACATGGCACTGATACAGTTTGAAGTGATCGATGTTCACGGCAACCGCTGTCCGTTGGACAACCGTCCGGTCAGCTTCACCCTGCAGGGCGAAGCCACCTGGCTGGGCGGCATCGCACAAGGCGAGGGAAATTACATCCTGCACACCACGTTGCCCGTAGAGTGCGGCGTGAACCGTGCGCTGCTACGTAGCACCACCCGCGCCGGTAAGATACGGTTGACAGCTCGCGCCGAGGGCTTGCCCGAGGCATCCATAGAGTTGCAGACGCAACCCGCCGGGGTGATTGACGGACTCTCCGACTATAAACCCGACGAGACCCTCCGTCCGCGCCCGTTACGCGGCCCAACCCCGCTCACCCCCTCCTACATCGATACCAAGGTAACCGCCCGCATCGTCTCGGCCACGGCAGGCAGCCACGCCGCCGACGCCGCAATGAGCTTCGACGACAACGAGCTGAGCGAGTGGAGCAGCGAGGGTAACCTCCAAAACGCCTGGATTACTTATCACTTGGAGCGTCGCGCCACCATCGACGAAGTCTCGCTCAAGCTCACCGGCTGGCGTTCGCAAAGCTATCCCCTCGAAATCTATGCCGACGACAAGCTCGTGTGGAAAGGCCTAACTCCAACAAGCTTGGGTTACACGTTCCTGCGCATTGCCCATCCCGTGACGGCCGGCAGCATCACCATCCGCCTGGCCGACGAATCCCTGCATCAGGAGGGTTTCGACAACCTCACCGAACTATCCGGCCGTCCGGCCAACCAGATGGATAGTCAGGGTAAAAGGCGCAACCTGCGCCTGCGCATTGTGGAGGTAGACTTGCTTGAGCATCTGAACGAATAATACCAAAAGAGGGCGTGTCGAATCGACACACCCTCTTACTTTACCGGGAAATGGGAAAGGATACTGTTTAGAGCGCACCCACCTCTTTAAGGGCGGCATTGGTGGAATGAACGGCAGCTGCACTGGCCTCGAACTTGGCTTTTTCCTCGTCGGTCAGCTCCAGCTCCACGATCTGCTCGATGCCGTTGCGACCCAAGATAACGGGGACGCCGATGCAAAGGTCGGACACGCCGTATTCGCCATCCAGATAAACCGAACAGGGAACCATCTTCTTTTGATTGTGGATGATGGACTCCACCACCATGGCTCCTGCCGCACCGGGCGCATACCAGGCCGAGGTTCCCAACAGTTTGGTCAGTGTAGCCCCGCCTACCATGGTGGCTGCTACCACTTCGTTCAACGCCGCCTCGCTCAGCAGTTTGCTCACCGGCATCCCTTTATAGGTGGCCAGACGTGCCAACGGAATCATGGTGGTATCGCCGTGACCGCCGATGACCATTCCTTCCACTTCGTTGGCATTACAACCCAAGGCTTGTGCCAAGTAATATTTGAAGCGCGAGCTGTCTAACGCCCCGCCCATGCCAATGACACGGTTGCGGGGAACTCCCAGCGCCTTGAGTGTCAGATAGGTCATCGTGTCCATCGGATTGGCGATCACCACAATAATGGCATTGGGCGAATACTTCAACAGGTTCTCCACCACCGACTTAACGATACCGGCATTGACTCCAATCAACTCTTCGCGTGTCATACCGGGTTTGCGGGGGATACCCGAAGTGATGACTACCACGTCCGACTCAGCCGTCTTTTCATAGGCATTGGTGCAACCGGTTATCACGGTATCGAAGCCCAACAGTTGCACTGTCTGCATCATATCCATTGCTTTACCTTCGGAAACGCCTTCTTTCACATCCAGCATTACCACTTCGTCGGCCACTTCATTAAAAGCCAACACATTGGCACAGGTAGCTCCTACGTTACCTGCACCCACTACGGTTACTTTTGACATAATCTTTAAGTTTATAATTATTTGTTTATCAAACGAAGCACAAAAGTACGGCAACTATCAGTAGCATGGAAATTTTAGCGAATAATTTTAGTTAAATGGAAACACACCGGCAGAAGCGGCTTCGTAGGCGGCACTAAAGAAAGATAGAGATTACATAATATTATAAAAATCGGACATCAAAAATAACAGAAAGAGGAAAAAAAGGCAGAGAAAGATGACAAATCGTCTCTCCAACGAACACAGAAGCATTGGTACGCAGTTTGCCATCTGCAAGATGAATCACGGTTAAAAGTGCTACTCAAAAGAAACGCCAACAGCCGATGATTTCAAGAATATATGTTTAACTTAAAAGATAGGAGATTAAAACTATGACACCTGTAAGAAGTACTCAAAACTGGTTACCGAGCATCTTTAATGATTTCTTCAACAACGACTGGATGCTGAGAGCAAATGCCACCGCTCCTGCCATCAATGTCTATGAAACAGACAAAGAGTATAAGTTGGAACTGGCTGCTCCGGGCATGACCAAGGAAGATTTCAACGTTCACATCGATGAAGGGAATAACTTGGTTATCGGCATGGAGAAGAAATGCGACTGCAATGATTGTGACTGCAAGGATTGCGATTGCACCGATGATAAAAAGGAGAAGAAGCAGGCGGGTCGTTACCTGCGTCGCGAATTCTCGTACACCAAATTCCAACAATCCATGATTTTGCCGGAAGATGTAGATAAAGAGAAGATTACCGCTCAGGTGGAACACGGCGTGCTCAACATTACACTGCCGAAATTCACCGAACAAGAGAAGGCAAAAGCCCAGCGATTGATTGAAGTAAAGTAAATGATAGCTTGAGAGCTGTTTTTGTAACAGCGAAGAGGGATGCACCCGACGGTGGTGCATCCCTCTCTTTTTGATAGCTTCCCTATTCCACGGATACCGTTTTATATTCGGTTTTGGCTGTCTCTATAGCCTCTTCCTGTTTTTTATCCCGCTCCTTTCCGTCGAGCAGTTCAAAGCAAGAGTTTTTGCTGATAAACTCGGGTACAATCTCTTTCATGGCAGCCACGATTTTCATCTGATCGTAGGTATAACTAAGCATAATCAGGTTGCCGATGCATTCCTGCACATCTTCGTAGTCATATTCGCGTACATTGGCTATCATGATTTTATCGTGATACGTGGGCTTGGTCTGTTCCTTCATATTGAGCAACTCTTCGTAGAGTTTCTCGCCGTGGCGCAAGCCGGTAAACTCAATCCTCACGTCGTCGCGGCGTCCCGACAGGGAAATCATGCGCTTGGCCAAATCCACAATCTTCACCGGTTTGCCCATATCGAAAATATATATCTCGCCCCCGTTGCCCATACTGCCGGCTTCGAGCACCAAACGACAGGCTTCGGGGATGGTCATGAAATAGCGAATGATGTCGGGATGAGTCACCGTAACCGGACCGCCTTTGGCTATTTGCTCGCGGAAGCGGGGAATCACCGATCCGTTGCTTCCCAACACATTACCGAAGCGGGTGGTGATAAATTGGGTGTAAGATCGTTTACCCTCTTTCTGAAGCTTCTTAGCCAACGATTGCACATAGATTTCACAGATGCGCTTGGAAGCCCCCATCACATTGGTCGGATTCACGGCTTTGTCGGTAGATATCATCACAAATTTCTCCGCACCGTATTTCACGGCAAGGTCTGCCAGCGTGCGGGTGCCGAAAACATTTACCTGGATCGATTCGGATACATTATCTTCCATCATGGGTACATGTTTGTAGGCCGCCGCATGGAAAATATATTGGGGACGATACTCCTTAAAGATCTCTTCGAGTCGGGTGGGATTGGAGATATTGGCAATGATGGTAACGGCATCAATGGCACGCCAGCTGTCTTCCAATTCCAGTCGAATAGCATGCAGCGGCGTCTCGGCCTGATCTATCAAGATGAGTTTATAGGGATTGAAAGAGGCTACCTGCCGCATAATCTCGCTGCCGATGCTTCCGGCGGCTCCGGTAATCATCACCCGTTTGCCCTCCAGATGTTCGGCCACGCGGTGAATATCCATTGTGATGGGGTCACGTTGCAGCAGGTCTTCGATGCGTATCTCTTTGAGTTGGGATTTCTCCAGTCCCGTTTTACTCCATTCGTCCAGTGGAGGTGCCGTCATAAATTTAATGTTGCAAGCCAGCAAACGATCTATCAAATCGGTATCCCGCAAGGCAGACATCTTGGAAGGCGACACCACAATGGTATCCACGTCCCGCTCTCCCATCACTTCCATGAGTGTATCGTCATTGGCATAGACCTTCACGCCCATCATAATCTTCCCGACCAATTCGGGTTCGTCGGCAATGAATCCGCGCAGGCGGTAGTGATTGTAGAGATTGACCCGCAATCCTTTGGCAATGTTCACGCCGGCCTCTTTGGCACCATACACAAATACGTTGCGTCCGCGACGGGTATCGAAGTTGAGCTGTTCATACAACATCTTCACCAACACACGCGAACACATCATGAACACCACATTGATCACGTAGGCGATAGATAACATGCTGGCAGATACCTCTTTGAAAGAGCCCAAGCCAAACGTACTCCAAAAGATTAACAGCCCGTAGGAGATGGACAGGGAGACGAATATGCGCATAATATCCACAAACGAAGAGAAGCGCAACACATTAGAATAGGTATGAAACAACCTGAAGAAAACCAGATTGACCACCACCGACCACAAGATGGAACGATCTACCAAAGAGGTGGGGGAAAACAACGAGTGAAAATTGTATCGCAACACATAAGCCAACAGGCAGGATGCAACCACCATCAGCACGTCGAGCAACAGAATGGTCCACAAAGGCAATATTCTAACCGATAGATAACGATGAAGAAATTTATTTCGAGTATTCATTCTTGAATATTTTTAAGACCGGCAAAGATACGAACTTTATTCAATTTTTACAACTGAATGATAACTAAAATAAATTCATGTCCGCCTACATTAAATTGCTGGCCAGTTCGCTCAACGCACTTCGTTCGCCCTTCACCAAATTGATATGGGCAAACAGGTTTTGGTCGCGCATGCGGTCGATCATGTAGACCAATCCGTTGGATTGGCTGTCGAGATAGGGCTGGTCTATCTGCTGAATGTCGCCGGTGAATACCATCTTGGCGCCTTCTCCGGCACGGGTAATGATGGTTTTCACCTCATGCGGCGTGAGGTTCTGTGCTTCATCTACGATGCAGAATGTGTCGCTCAAACTGCGCCCGCGAATAAAGGCCAGTGCTTCAATCACCAACTGCTCGCTCTTCTGCATCTCTTCGATGCGTTTGATTTCGGTGGAGTTGGCGGCAAACTGATGCTTGATGACATTGAGGTTATCGAAGAGCGGCTGCATGTAGGGAGCCACTTTTTCCTGCGCATCGCCGGGGAGGTAGCCGATGTCGCGGTTGGAGAGCGCCACAATGGGACGTGCCAGCAGTATCTGTTTGTATTCGTTCATTTGGCTGAGCGCCGAAGCCAGCGCCAGCAAGGTTTTGCCCGTGCCGGCCTTTCCGGTGATGGCCACCAATTTAATTTCGGGGTCACACAGCACTTCGAAAGCAAAAGCCTGTTCGGCATTGCGGGGTTCGATGCCGTAGTGCTTGGTTTTGTTGACCCGATTGACGGTGCGGGTGAAGGGATTGTAGCGCGAGAGCACACTGTTGCGTTCACTCTTAAGCACAAAGCATTCGTTGGGATGTATCAGCTCGCGGAAGTCGAACTCACCGATGTCCAATCCGTCGTGTGAAGAGTAGATACGGTCGATGAGGGCGGGGTCGATGCTGTCGAAGGTTTCGTTGGATTGTTCAAAGACGTCGGCATTCACCACCTTGTCGTTGATGTAGTCTTCGCAGAGCAGGCCGATGGAGCGGGCTTTCATGCGCAGGTTCACGTCTTTGGTGACCAGAATGGTTTTCATGCGCGGCTTCTCGCGTGTCAGGCAGTCGGTAACGGCCAATATTTGATGGTCGGGGATGCGCTCGGGAAAAGCATTCCACACATTGGGCGCCTCAATGACGCCGCCGCGGACAAACAGTTTGCCCAATCCTTCGCCCAGCGACGAACCTTTCACAAACAGGTTGTCGTCGGTCACCACATCCAACTCGCGCAAAAACTCGCGGGCGTTGTAGTTGATCTGTTCATTGCCTTTTTTAAACTTGTCCAACTCTTCGAGCACCACAATAGGCAAATAGATGTCGTTCTCCTGAAAATTCTTCAAACAGTTGTAGTCGTGGAGAATAACATTGGTGTCGATCACAAAATTCTTTTTCGTTCCCATATCTATAATTAGTTAATATCTTTGCAGCCGCTAAGGTATGGAAATAAAATGAACTATCAAGAAACGTTGAACTACTTATTCCACAGCGCGCCCCTGTTTCAACAGCTGGGAAGCGCCGCCTATAAAGAGGGATTGGA
Source organism: Prevotellaceae bacterium (assembly GCA_031262785.1). Taxonomy (GTDB): domain Bacteria; phylum Bacteroidota; class Bacteroidia; order Bacteroidales; family Bacteroidaceae; genus Bacteroides. Next base: position 5,282 of record JAISHB010000029.1, on the reverse strand, counting down.
AAACACACACCTGCTCGATGCCCATTTGCAGCATCCCCATCGTTTTTTTCACACCATCCACGTGGCCGGCACCAACGGAAAAGGTTCTTGCTCGCACACATTGGCTGCGATACTGCAAGCTGCGGGCTATCGCACCGGTCTTTACACCTCCCCGCATCTGATTGATTTCCGCGAGCGCATCCGCATCAACGGAAAGCCGGTTTCCCAAGAATATGTGGTTCGTTTTGTAGAAAAAGAGCGTTCGTTCTTCGAACCGTTGCATCCTTCGTTTTTCGAACTGACCACCGCCCTGGCTTTCCGCTATTTTGCCGACGAGCAGGTGGAAGTAGCCGTGGTGGAGGTGGGGCTGGGCGGTCGGTTGGATTGCACCAACATTATTTGTCCCGACCTTAGCCTCATTACCAACATCAGCTTCGACCACACCCAACAGTTGGGGGATACACTCGAGAAGATTGCCGCAGAGAAAGCCGGCATCATCAAACCGAACGTGCCGGTGGTGATTGGCCAAACCCTGCCCCAGACGCGGGAGGTGTTTCTACAAAAAGCCCAAGCAGTGGGCGCTCCTATCTTCTTTGCCCAAGAACAGGAACCTCCCTCCTACCCCCACTTAGAGGTGGAGCTGAAAGGATTGTGCCAATCCAAGAACACGCGCACCCTGCTCACCGCCCTGCCGTTGCTGCAAGCGCGTTACGACATCCGCGAAGAACACATCCGCCAAGGTTTTGCGCACGTTTGCGAACTGACCGGTTTGATGGGGCGCTGGCAACAGTTGCAAAGCTCCCCCACCTTAGTGTGCGACACCGGACACAACGTAGACGGCATGACCTACATTGCCCGTCAGCTTCGCCGGCAAGTTTGCCGTCGCTTACGTATAATAATAGGTGTAGCGGGCGATAAGGATGTGGCCGGCATCCTGGCGCTTCTGCCCGACCAGGCCGACTACTACTTCACTAAAGCCAGTGTGAAGCGTGCCCTGCCCGAAGAAGAACTCGCCCGCCTGGCCGCCGAAGCCGGTTTACGGGGCAAAACCTATCCCGACGTGCGCACTGCCGTGCGTGCCGCCTTGCAACAGAGTCGTCCCGACGATTTTGTGTTTGTGGGAGGCAGCAGTTTTGTGGTAGCCGACCTATTAGCCGCCGCAAGGGGGTGATTCAATCGGAAAATTATGCTATGTTTGTGCTCGTAAGTATAGGCCACCGATCAAGCGGATTTTGAAACCATTTACGTGCATAGGATTTATTTGCTGGCTGTTGTTTGCGGGCTGCCCGCAAGCCACAGCAGCCACAGCCTCCCATCCGAAGCGGGAGAAACAAAAACTATGGCATCACGCCGACAGCATCATGAAAGAGGTGATCTTCTATGCGCCGCTCTACGAACACATCATCGACAAATACCAGGCGGAACTCTACGTAAAAGGACGCGTCAACATTCGCAAGAAGAACCAAATACTCCGTTTTCTGCCCAACATGTTTCACCTACAAAAAGGAATCAGGGAATATGTGATGGAAACCTCGAGCGACCTGCACTACACCGCTCCCGACATCTACGACCAGAAAGTGAAAGCCGCCGTGGGCACCTCCTCGTTTTTCTGGCAGCTCGACGGCCGGTTGCCCGAATATTTCCACATCAACATCTACGCCTCCAGCCTGCTCTCGAACAAGTTGCTCTCGCCCCTGTCCTCGAATGCCCCGCACTACTACCGCTACCGGCTCGACTCCATCAGCGGTCCGTCGCACCGGCGGCGCTTTCACATCAGTTTTCATCCCAAAAGCGAGAGTTTTCAGCTCATCAGCGGACATCTGGTGGTCAGCGATCAGGTCTGGAGCGTGCGCGAACTCTCTTTCACCAGTCGGTCTGAAATCTTGCGACTGCGCAACACCATCCGCATGGGCAACGTGGGCGAAGAGAACGAATTTCTGCCCGTACGCTACGACATCGATGCCAAGTTTCGCTTCCTGGGCAACGTTGCCTACACCAACTACGTGGCCATGCTCACCTACCAGCGTATCTTGCAGAAAGAGACCGGCCAAAAAGCCCAACGGCGCCAGGGAAGCCGCTACGACCTGACCGAGTCGTACACCCTGCGCACCGACACCAATGCCTACAAGCGCGACACCACCTATTTCAACACGCTGCGTCCGTTGCCGCTCACCTCCGAAGAGAAAGCACTCTACCGCACCTTCTACCACAACGACTCCATCTGGCGCACGCGCCAATCGAAGAACAAGAGCCTCAAGTTTTGGGGACAAGTGGGCGACGTGTTGATTAACCGCACCACGGTAGACGTCTCCAAGATGGGAAGCGTGCGTTTCTCGCCGCTGATCAATCCGGTGCTTTTCAGCTACAGCGGCAGCAACGGTTTTTCGTACCGGAGCGACTTCAAATACAACCAGCTGTTTAGTGGCGACCGCTTGCTGCGCGTGGTGCCGCGCATCGGTTACAACTTCAAGCGCAAAGAGTTCTACTGGTCGGTGGCCGGCGACTTCTACTACCGTCCGAGCAAGCGCACCTCGGTGCACGTAGAGATTGGCAACGGCAACCGCATCTACAGCAGCTCCATCCTCGAAAGCCTGAAGAACATCCCCGACAGCCTGTTCGATTTCAGCCAGATACACCTCGACTATTTCAGAGACCTCTACTTCACCGCCCGTCACAGCTGGGAAATCACCAACGGACTGAGCCTCGACGTAGGCCTTTCCATGCACAAACGAAGCGCCATGGAACCCTCCAAGCTGGTGCCCATCCTTCCGCCCGACGGACCGGGCGAAGTCATACCCGCGGGCCAGGCCACACGCCAGGCCGACCCCGCGCCCATCACCCCGCCCCAGGGCGCGCCCGATTTAAACTACAAACTCAAGACCACCTACTACAGTTTTGCCCCACGCATCCGCCTGACGTGGCGTCCGGGGCAATACTACTACATGGACGGCGTTCGCAAAGTGAACCTCCACGCCCGCTATCCGGGCATCTCCATCGACTACGAGCGCGGCCTGAGCGGCATTTTCAAGAGCACCGGCCGCTACGAGCGCATCGAAGTGGATGCCCAATACGCCCTTGCATTGGGATTGTTGCGCGACCTCTACTTTCGGGTGGGTGCCGGCGCCTTCACCGACCAGAAAGAGGTCTATTTTGTAGACTTCACCAACCTGCGCCGATCCAACCTGCCCGTGGGCTGGAACGACGAAATCGGCGGCGTATTTCAGCTATTGGACGGGCGGTGGTACAACTCGTCGCGTCGCTATCTTCGCGCCCACTTGGTCTACCAAACGCCCTTCCTGTTGTTGCAGCACATTAAACTGACGCGCTATGTGCTAAGCGAACGCATCTACGTCAACGTGTTGGCGATGCCCCATCTCAACCCCTACCTCGAGGTGGGCTACGGCATCGGCACCCATCTTTTCGATTTCGGCCTCTTCGGCAGTTTCGCCAACCATAAATTTGAGGAGATTGGCTGTAAATTCACCTTCGAACTCTTTAACCGCTAATGCGGCAAGGAGGGATTAATTTTAGGAGCCTTAGAAACTCCAATTCTAAGACTCCTCAGATTTTAGATGCGTCAGAAACTCCAATTCTAATGCTCCTCAGATTTTAGGAGCCTTAGAAACTCCAATTCTAAGGCTTCTCAAATTTTAGAGGCCTTAGAAACTCCAATTCTAATGCTTCTCAGATTTTAGATGCGTTAGAAACTCTAATTCTAATGCTTCTAAAATTTGATATGTAAAAAGAAATCTGGATTCTAATGCTTCTAAAATTTGATATGTCAAAAGAAATCCCAATTCTAAGGCTTCTTAAATTTAATATGTAAAAAGAAATCTAAATTAGAACGTCCTCCCGATTTTAGGAACGCCGGTATAGGCATGGTTTTCCTTTTCTCAGCATTCAGAAACCCTCTACTGAGCTATTTTTCCCATAAAAACCGATTATTTTTAAATAAAATATGGTTTTTTATGCTGTTGCATGAAAAATAGTCGTAGTTTTGTGACGTATTCGCCTACTAATTATTAGAATCTACTATCATGAAACAAAAACTATTTATGCTCTTAGGTTTGCTATTGCTTGCAAACATTGTTCAAGCTCAAGCTATCAACGGATTAGAAAACTGTTCCAAAGACGGCGATGCCATCCATGCAGCCAAACAGTTTATCGATAGCGCAGGTGAGGCACTCTCCTTACCTATTCTTGGAAAATTGAAATCGGGCTTTATTATCAGACACACCCGGCTGATGTATAAATTGGAAACGGTTCCTTGTTGGGAACAAGCCGTCTGTCGGCAAACGGGCAAGTTTACCGATGTAATTGTCCCGTTACAAGGAGCGGAAGCACTTTATTCGCAGGTGCGTTTGCAAGAACTCGGTATGTTTATGGTCTCTTCATTAGAAGGGACTATTCAACACGCCTTCTTGTTCAAACAAGGACGCGTCTGTTACACAATGCTTCCGCGCAAACCCGACAATCGGCAGCGCTATCCCTACTATCACATTGCCGTCAATTTCTACAATCCTTCTATGGTTGCCGCACAAGAGAAAGAGACATTCAAGAGCGGAGTGTCTAAATGTGTCTCTTGCGGACATCCGTGGGGGGAATGTCTCTGTGAAGAGATGGAGCTTTTTAATGCGTGTGACTTTTGTGGATTGCCTAAAAGAGAGTGCGTGTGCGGCAAATATGCGGTTCAAGGCCGATCTACGCTCAGTCGGTTGATTAACAAAGAGTGGGTTCGGCAAACGGATATAAAGGAGTATCCTTTCGATCCCGTGAAAGTATATACCCAAACAATCCTAAACTCTTTTGCTCTTCTTCGGGATAAGCGTCCACAATATGATAGTGAGCCTGTTTCTTATTATCTTTCCAATGAGATAGATTCTGTTTTTGACGAGAAGAAAGTCGGCAAAAACACTACCGGAAAATATATTGTTGAGAAGAGTCCGCGAAAAGATGGCGCAGGAATGCCAACCTATTACGTTCCCTCCATATCCAAAATTCTGAAATTGACAGATACGGAACTGGTTGCAATAGATATTGAAACGGATAAGAAAACCGGAGAAACTATCGAGTTTGGGTTGTCTGGCACTTGGAAATGTAAATTCAAAGAATGAATAGGTATCATGCGACTATATCAACTACCTCTACAAAGGTATCTACACCCTGTGATTAAAATGAATAAATTTTTAAAAATAACACTTATGAAAAGAATAGCATGTATAACACTGTGCTTATTGTCGTTGACAACAACAGTGAACGCCCAAAAGAAGGGAGGCATTCCAATAACGCCCGATCCGTTAACG
>JAISHB010000028.1 GCA_031262785.1 Prevotellaceae bacterium | reverse complement strand
GGTGCTGCGAATCGCGTCTGTCAACAGGCATTTTAAACCCGACCGGCAATCCTTTGGTTAAAGTTACAGACTTGGAACGCACAGTCATAGACTGCTTGGACTATATCGACCGTGCCGGTGGTTTGGAAGAGCTTGTTGCTTGCCTCACCCTCATCACCTACTTAAAAGAGGACAAACTAATGTAGTATATGGAAGGATATGGTAAACAGGTGCTTTATCAAAAGGCAGGCTTCATCCTATCCTATTTTCAGAGCGAAATGCAATTGAGTGATGCCTTCTTTTCTATCTGTAAAGACAAAACGGGGAAGAGTACACGTTACCTGACGGATGCGGCAGAATCCACCACCTTCTTCAAGGAGTGGAATCTCTATGCACCTGCGGACATCTTATCATCCATAAAACCAGGAACTGCCGATTATGTCGAACTTTACTAAACAATACTTGGATACGCTTGCCGCAGAGACGGGCTTTATCCGTGACAATTTGGAAAAAGTGCTTCGTTTGTGCGAAGTATTGCACTATATCAACGATAATCCGTTTCTTTCAGAACATCTTGTATTGAAAGGTGGAACGGCCATTAACCTTACCGTCTTTCATCTTCCGCGACTATCGGTCGACATCGATTTAGATTTCAATAAGCAGTGTACGCGAGAGGAGATGTTGGCTATCAGAGAACGGCTGAATCAAGACCTAACCAACTATATGTTTCGAGGTGGCTATTCTCTTAGCCCAAATACAAAGAATCCTCATTCATTAGATTCGTGGGTGTTCTACTACCAAAACTCGGTTGGCAATAAAGACAACATCAAAGTGGAAATCAACTATTCCATGAGGCACCATATCCTGCCTGTTGTTGCACGTAGGATTACTGTTCCGTTTGCAGGGCATGATTTTGATATACGGGTATTGGCGCCGGCCGAATTGTTCGGAAGCAAGATAAAAGCGTTGTTGGAACGAGCTGCTGCCCGTGATTTGTATGACATTCACAATATGATAAACCATCATATCATTGTCGATAAAGAGCAAGAGCTGCTTCGCAAGATTGTTTTGTTCTACTTCATCGTTGGTGGAAATGGTAACTTATCCACTCTGTCTAAGTTTGAGCACATCCGCCGACTAAATTTCCCCAAGATTAGAAGTTCGCTTCTTCCCGTGCTCAGGCGAAGCGATCGCTTTGATTTGGAAGCGGCTAAAGTAGGGGTTATCTCGTATTTCAATAAACTGTTGATCTATACAGATAAGGAATATTCCTTTGCGGAAAATTTCTATCAAGGCAGTTACTGTCCGGAATTGCTTTTTGACGATGCTGCGATTGCGGCTCGCATCCAAGACCATCCGATGGCAGTTTGGAAGATGAAGCGTAATAATGAGTAATGTGAGCTGCGTGTTTATAAAACGACCAAGGCGTCGCAGAAGATTGTGAATAAGGAAAATCCCGACTCGTTCATCCTCGGCGACACCTTGGGTGCCAACAGTTACTCTGTCCAGTCTCCGTCTATCTCTCCGCCGATGTCAATCTTTACCTTGTCCGGGTCGTTGTTCAGCGTAATAGTATAGGTGTATTGCACGCCGGGCTTAAACACGAACGCGCTTTCCACGAGGTAAGACACGCCTTTGGCAATTATCTCCACCAGCGGCAGGCGGAACTCGATGCGTTGCGGCACCACGATGGCGGCATAGCTGCCTGCTCCCAACGACCGTGCTGTGATGCTCTTGGCCGATTCGTACGGATGGCGCGTAACAGTACCTGTTGCCAGGTCTATCATGGCTTCGGGCACCGTGTTGTGGATGCGCACCACTGCGTCGTCGGGCAGATTGCCTTCGTACTGTTCGCCCTTTTTCAGGTTCACTACAAAGCGGCTCATGCAGTGGCGGAAGTTCAACTTCACCGCGCCTTCGGTAGCGCTCTGCGTCACACCCGTTGCCTTTGCCCACAAGAAGTCGCTGGCTTCGTAGCCTCCGGGCGTATCGCCCTCCTTGGCTGTGCGCTGGTCGGCGGCAACGGTAAACAGGTATTCGTCTACCGATGCCGGTTTGGCGTAGGGATAGTAAGCATAGACGTCGTATTTATCCTCCGTCCAGTAGATGGCTGGTGTCGACACCCACGAGGTACCGTCGTAGGCAGTGACGGCATTGTTGGCGTAGTTGCCCGATAGTTGCAGCGGCGCAGGGGTTGTGCCGCTGTAGCGGGTGACGTACACACCCATCACGTCGCCGCTCTCGAAAGCGTTTCCTGCCACACGTGTTGCGGTGGGCAACAAGGCATCGAAGCGCATCTGGCCCGCACGTTCTGCGATGTCGCTGTTTTGGCATCCTGCCGACAGCGCCGCAATGGCTGCTAATAGAAATATCTTTTTCATTGTTTTGCTCATTTTAAGTGGATTACAAGGTGGGGCGTTTGCCCGGTGTTATCGGTGCATGGCGGTGCATGATAGGACGGTAGGGCACACCCATGCGGTCTTCGGTGCGGGTTGCGGGAGCTTCCACTACCGCCTTGTCGTTGGCCACGAAGTCGTTGAAGTTGTATGCTTCGCCGGCGATGCTCTTGATGCGCTTGACGATGGTTTCGCGACTGATGGCGCTATAATAAGGTATGTCGTTGTTCATACAGCTGTTTTGCTCCGAACGATAGACGCCGCGCGTATGCATATAGCCGCCTTCAAACACATCCACCGTCTGCTTGTAGTTGTCGTGGAAGATGAGATGACTCCAAGGCACTTCGTTCATCTTGCCCGTGAGCGACAGGTTCTGATACCAGCCCTTGGCTTGTCCCAACATAAACTCGAAGTCGTGCGGACAGCAGGTACAGATACAGTTGTCTATAAAGGCATTGTGATAGATGTATTCGTCCGCCAGCTTGGCAAAGCCGTGTCCGCCCGCCTCGTGCTGGATGACGCCGCGGAAGTCGTACGGATAGCCGTAGTCGCTCATGGGGCAGTAGGCGATGGCAGATCCGTCGTCGAACATATAGCAGATGCCGCCGTAGTCCAGTGTATTGGGTACCATCACCACGGTGAGTTCGTCCAAGTTGGCATTGGTGATGGTAGGCGCTTTGGTGGCGTAGTCGAATATCATGGCGTAATCGCTTTCTCCGTTTACACCGCCCAGCGACACACCTCCCTTGGCCGAGGTGTTGAAGCGCGTTTTAATAATGGTGTTCACGCTACCGATGCCCGACTCGGGCGACACGGCAATGCCGGTGTAGACATTGAAGTAATCGCGATAGGTTTTGTAAGGCTCGATGTTGAAGTAGTGCTCCACGGCCTCCTTTATATTCTTAAGGTAGTCGCCGTCGCTCACGTTCTTGGCATTGTAGCCGTCGCCCAGGAACATCAGGTTGACGCCCTTTCCTTTGGTAGCCGCCTGCAGCGTGATGATCTCGTCTTCGGCATACGTATAGTCGTATTGGCTGACGGTGCAGGTGGTGGTGTACTCTTTGTCTTTCAGCTTAAACACCACTTTGCCTTCGCGCGGTGCACCGGGAGCCATTTGTGCAAAGGTCATCTTGATGTCCGCCTTACCCTTGCCCGTTTCTTGGTTTAATGTAATCCAGTCGGGTTTGCTTTGCACGACCCATTCGTCGTCGGCGTTGAGCACCAGGTCGCGCGTTACGGAAGTGTTGATAGCAGTAGCTACAGCGGGACGGATAACCAGATTGCGATAGGCCGATATGCGCTTGAAGTCGCTCCAGCCTACGGCGGTTTGGTATTGTGCCACTACGCTTTCGGGCACTTCCACGGTGAAGTTATCCTTCGGCACACCGTCGAAAGCACCGCTTGCCACGTAGGCCGGGTAGGTGGCTTTGCAGACGATGCTGGCGATGCCGGTACACATATTGAACGCACCGCTTGCAATAGTTTGCACGCCATCGCCGAAGATGATGCCTTCGATGCCTCGACAGTCGGAGAAAGCATTCGCACCGATAGATTGTACTTCGCGGGGAATGTCGAGTGTGCCGGAGAGACGCCAGTTGCCGGCAAAAGCATTAGGCCCGATAACGGCAACAGATGGAGGAATAACTAATTTACCGGAGAAGTCGCAACCGGCGAATGCATTTTCGGGAATAATGACCAAATCTTTAGGAAGATTGAGTTCACCGCGAAAGCCGGCATTTGTGAAAGCAGAAGCCCCGATGGAAATAAGTCCCTCCGGTAAAGTTAGTGTACCATTGAATTTTCCTCCGGGGAAAAAATAAAATGCTCTTTCTCCTATATCTGTCACACCTTCAGGTATCTCCAAAGAACCGGTGAGACCAACACAATCTTCAAAAGCGTGTTTTTCTATTTGCTTCAATCCGTCAGGCAGAACTAAAGAACCATACAATGCTGAACAACGATAGAAGGCTTGTTCTTTCAAATATTTCAGTCCCGAAGGCAACACAAGATTACAAGTAAAGCCACATTCTCTAAAAGCCATATTCCCGATTTCTTCTAATGTAGATGGCAACGAAAGAGTTCCTGTCATAGATTTACACGCTGTAAAAGCATTATCACCAATGCTTTTTACCCCTTCAGGTATAATCAACGAACCTGTAAGATTGGCACACTCACCGAATGCTCCGGCACCTATCCGCGTTATCTTACCCGGCAACACCAATCGCAGCAACGACTGTTTTCCCGTCATTGCCCCGTCCGGTATCTCATTCCCTTCTATCTCCACCTCCTGCAAGTTCAGCGACTGCAATATCGTCATCTCCTCGCGCATCATCTGGAAGTCCGAGGCATCTATCTTGCCGGTAATCTTCAGGTTCTTCACCTTCGTAATATCCTTCTTCAGCGCCACCAACTCCTCTTTCAGCTTCGAGGGAGCCGTGTTGACGATGATGTACTCGCGCCCTTCGGCACCGTGCGAAGTGTTGTCGTTCTCCCACGCCGTGATGCTTTCGCTCGTCAGCTTGAACGTCACACCGCCGTCGGTGCGCTTGTCCACCTTCATCGTGAAGTTATACTGTTTGCCTTGCATAAAGGTCGTGGCTTCGGTGCGCGTAAAGGAGTAGGATGCACCGGCAACCGTCAGACTGAGAATAGGTGTGCCGGCGGCTACCGTTTGCGGCACCACAATGGCGCGGAAGTCTTCGTTGCTGCGTGCGGGGATAATGCCGGTCTGGCTGGCGTCGCCCGTTGCCGTGATCTCGCCGGTGGTCAGGTCGATGATGGCTTGCCGTTTGGTGTTCATCACCAGCACCGCTTTGTCGGCCAGCGTCCACGCTTCGTCGCTAAAGCCGTCGCCCTTTTGGAAGGTGACGCGCACGGTAGACATCCGATGCTTGAACGACAGGCGTATCACCTGGTCGGTGGGAGCCACATCGGCCACCTTGCCCCACAAAAAGTCGCTGGCTTCGTAAGCACCCATCTGTCCGTAGGCTGCCGTCTTGCTTTGGTCTTTCTTCACCTCGAACGTGTAGTTTTTCACGTTGTCGGGGGTGCTGTAAGGGTAGTAGCCATACACGTCGATGTGCGTGTACTGGTCTTTCCAGTAGACGTCGTAAGCGGGCTTCCACTGGTAGGCCGCCTCGTCGAAGGTGTACTTCATATTGTCGGCACGATTGCCGGACGATTTCATCTCGCCCGGCTTGTCGCCCGTATAGTCCACAATGTAGATACCTACGGCGTCGCCGTCAACAAAACCGTTGTCGTTCACGCGCGTGGTATAGTTCTGGTCGATGCTGCCGTTCAACACAATCGGTTGTCGCGAAGCATTCGACGTTTCGTTGGTATGATTATCGTCGGCGCACGATGTCAGCATCGCCACAGCCGCCATCAGCAGGCCGGCCAACGAGGATAGAAAACGTTTCATAATATGGATGTATAGATTGATCGATTAATTCACGGAGCCGCCGTAGTCGTTCTCGTCGCTCTCCCAGCCGCCGATGCCGATGTTGATGCCGTTGCCCACCTTGCCCACCGTGAGTTTGCACTTGTGCTGCGTGTTGGCTTTGAACGTAATCGTTTGCTTGAGCGTGTACGACTGGTCGTCGATGGTGAGCGTAATAAGGGTTGCATCGGTCACGGTTTGCGGCACAATCAGTGCCCGATAGTAGCCGTCCACGGTGAGCGGTGTAATGTCGGAGGCAGTGCCGGTGGCCGTCACCGTGCCGGTAGCCAAGTGGAGTGTGCCCGTGGCTTTGGTGCTGTTGATGGTGATTTGTTTCTTGGCTGCGGCCAGCGTTTCGGTGGTGTAACCTTCGCCTGCTTCGAGGGTGATAATCAAATTGCTCATCACGTGGTTGGTGGTTATGCTCACCGCGTTTGTGGTAGGTGCCGAGGTGGCTTTTCCCCACAGGAAGTCTCCTGTTTTATATTTATCCATGGTGCTCTGGTCGGCAGGCACCGATACGCTTACATCACTCACCGACGTAAGCGATGTGCGGTAGGGATAGTAGCAATAGAAGTCAGCCTTGGTAGTTTGGTCTTTCCAGTAGACCGTTTGGTCGGGTGTCCACTTGGCTCCGTCAAAAGCGAAGCGCATGTTGTTCACGTGGTTGCCGGTGGTAGCCGTCAGTGTACCCGGAGTAGTTGCAGAAGCATAGTTTACCACAAAGATACCCACTTTGTCGCCGTTTTCGTAGCCGGCGTCGGTGGCACGTGTGTGCGGGTCAACCGCAATAACAATCGGTACCGGGGGATTTACGGGGGGGGGGGCTGGCGGGTCAGACTCGTTATTCTTTTCACACGAAGAAGCCGCGATAGCCGTTAGAATGGCTATCGCCCAGATTTTAGAAAGAGAGTGTTTCATGATACAAACAATTAATCGATTAAAAAATAATGTTTAATAAATACTTCTTTGTATGGGCGTTGTACGACCCATACTGCGTACAAAATAAAAGGAAATACACGAAATAAGCAAATAGTTGGATAGAAAATGAGCTATCCAACAAAAAACTACCTGTTTTTCGGATGAATCTATCTTGTTTATCCGCATCAACGACAAACTGCCGGAAAGCTTGCTTCTTAGAAAACGAGTTGTTAAGAGCACAGGTTGTTCCTTTAACAATTCATTTTCATTTGCCCGAGAACTTCTTGTTCTTGCTCCAAAAAAAACCAACTGTTAAGAGCACAACCTGTTCCTTTAACAATTCATTTTCGTTTGCCCGAGAACTTCTTGTTCTTGCTACAAAAAAAAACAAGTGTTAAGAGCACAACCAGTTCCTTTAACAATTCATTTTCATTTGCCCGAGAACGGGTAGTTCTTGCTCCAAAAAAAATGAAGTGTTAAGAGAACCGCCAATCCCTTTAACAATTCCTTTTCGTTTACCCGGGAACAGGCAGTGCTTGGTTGATCGAAAACCGGATGGCTTGCTAATGGGGAGAAGTTCCTTCGGCAGGGAATTAGTTCGACGGCGTTTGGTCGCTGTCGACCTCTTCGAAATCGACATACTCCCCTTCGTCTTTGGGGATGAGCTTCTTGCGTTTGGGAGAGAGATCTTTCCAGAACGAACCGCTTCTGGTTTTTTCGCCTCCCGAAGATGCCGGCCGTTCGCCCCGTCTCGTGCCCAGGCCGAACAAGACGCGGAGAATGCCGATAATCACATTGGCCCCAATGAGGACAATGAGCAGGAAGAGGATGAAAATGAAGGCTATGAAAGACATCGCCGCTACGTGCGTTTGGGGGTGAACAACGACAGCAGGATATACCACACAATGACGGCCGCAAATCCGCAGGCGCCCAACCACACCAGCAACGGCACGCAACCGGCCAGGAAGAGGTAGCGGACGCGGTTCTCTTTCCACGTCCAGCTTTTAATCTTGAGCGAGAACATGGGGATTTCCGATACCAGCAGCCAGGCAAAGAAGAGAATCAGCGGCAGCAGGTAGAGCGGCTGGGCAATGGAGTAGTGATGGCTTTGGATGCCGACCACCAGCGAGGCCCAGAAGAGCGCATCGGCCGGCACCGGCAATCCGACAAACGAGCTGGTTTGCCGGGTGTCGTTGTTGAACTTGGCCAATCGCAGTCCGGAGAATACGGCCAGCAGAAAGGCGGCATACGGAAACAGTTCGGCCAACCATCCGCCCGTCATCGTCTCTTCGCCCAGCAGCACAAACAGCATCGCCGAAGGGGCGAGGCCGAAGCTAACCATGTCGGCCAGCGAGTCGAGGTCTTTGCCGATGGCCGAATAGGCATGCAGCAACCGCGCCGCCGTGCCGTCTAAAAAATCGAATACGGCACTGAGCAGGATAAAACAGAGGGCGGTTTCGTAACGGGTATGGAAAGCCATTACACAAGCTACGCAGCCCGAAAACAGATTCAGGCAGGTGAGGGTGTTGGGAAGGTGTCGGGTAATACAATGGGGCATGATCGCTGCAGAATTGGGGGGATGGAATCAGGTTAGGCGGGCAATGACGGTTTGGTTGCCCGTGGTGCATTGCCCCAGTTGAACACAGGTCTGGGTTCCCAGCGGAAGATAGACATCCACCCGCGAACCGAACTTGATGAAGCCCAGGTGTTCGTCGATGTAGCACTCTTCGCCCTGTTGGGCATAGGTTACGATACGTCGGGCCATGGCTCCGGCTATTTGCCGCACCATCACTTCCGTTCCTTCGGGGGTTTTAATCACTACCATGGAACGCTCGTTGTCGGTGCTGGCTTTGGGCAGAAAGGCTTTCATGAATTTGCCGTTTTGATGCCCTACCTTGGTGACGGTTCCGTCTACCGGATACCAGTTGGCATGTACGTTTACGATGCTCATGAAGGTGGAAATCATCAAGCGCTTGTCGTGGAAGTATTCGTTCTCTTCCACCTCTTCGATGACCACTATCCGGCCGTCGGCAGGCGCCACCACAATTTTTTCGGTATCCTCCTGGCCGAACAGGCGGATCGGACAACGGAAAAAGTTTACCAGCATGGCATACAATAAAATGCTGAGAATGGATAGTATGTAGAAAGGAATTTTACTCTCAAGGCCGAAACAAAGGGCGGCGTTGGCGAGCAATAATAGCAAAAAACCGGCTATCAGTGTGTGGGTACCTTCGCGGTGTATGCGTATTTTTTTAATCTTCTTGAGTCGACGCATGTCGTTTCGAAATATATTCTTAGGTATAAATGGTCTGCAAAAATAAGATAATTTCAGAAATGTAGCAAATAGTTGGTTCGGAAATTATCGGCGTGGATAAATTCTTTGGGTTTGGCTTTGTAGTGTGGCGCAGACCCCGTACATTTATGCTCTCAAAAGAAAGATTCATCAGCATGCAAGATTTTGTTCATTTGCACGTCCACACCCAATATTCGCTCCTCGATGGCCAGGCCAGTGTTGCCGCGCTGGTAGACAAAGCCATGGCCGACGGAATGAAGGGCATCGCCGTGACCGATCATGGCAATATGTTTGCCATCAAAGAGTTTATCAACTATGTTCAGAAGAAAAATAAGGCCGGAGGCACCTCGTTCAAACCCATCATCGGTTGTGAAATGTATGTGGCCCGCCGAACCATGGATAAGCGGGAAGGCAAACCCGACCAAAGCGGTTGGCACCTGATTGTGCTGGCCAAAAATCTCACGGGCTATCACAATTTGGTCAAGCTGGTTTCACATGCGTGGACCAAGGGCTACTACATGCGTCCGCGTACCGACCGCAACGAGTTGGAAAAGTATCACGAGGGATTGATTGTCTGCTCGGCCTGTTTGGGCGGAGAGGTGCCCAAACGCATCACCAACGAACAGTATGCCGAGGCCGAAGAGGCCGTGCGCTGGTATAAGAATCTGTTCGGAGAGGATTACTACTTAGAATTGCAGCGTCACCGCGCCACCGTAGCCCGCGCCAACCACGAAGCCTATCCGCTGCAACAAAAAGTCAATGCCAAGTTGCTGGAATATGCCCGGCAGTACGACGTCAAGGTGATTTGCACGAACGATGTCCATTTCGTGGATGAAGAGAACGCCGAAGCGCACGATCGGCTCATCTGCCTGAGTACCGGCAAAGATCTGGACGATCCCGGTCGCATGCTTTACACCAAGCAGGAATGGATGAAAACCCGCGCCCAGATGAACGAACTCTTTGCCGATGTTCCCCAGGCGCTGGCCAATACGCTCGAGATTTGCGACAAGGTGGAATGCTACTCCATCGATCATGCCCCCATTATGCCCACCTTCCCCATCCCCGAAGCGTTCGGCACCGAAGCGCTGTATCGGCAACAACTCACGCCCGAAGCGCTGTTTGACGAGTTCACACGCGACGAAAACGGACAGGTGGTGCTCAGCCAAGAAAAAGCCGAAGAAAAAATTGCCGCATTGGGAGGCATCGACAAGCTCTACCGCATCAAGCTGGAGGCCGATTACCTGTCCAAGCTCACCTTCGAGGGCGCCCGAACGGTCTACGGCGATCCGCTGACCGAGGAGGTCAAAGAACGATTGACCTTCGAGCTGCACATCATGAAAACGATGGGTTTTCCGGGCTACTTCCTGATTGTGCAAGATTTCATTGCCGCGGCGCGCAATCAGCTGGGCGTATCCGTTGGTCCCGGCCGGGGTTCGGCCGCCGGTTCGGCGGTGGCCTACTGTTTGGGCATCACCCGCATCGATCCCATCGAGTACGACCTGCTTTTTGAGCGATTTCTGAATCCCGACCGCATCTCGCTGCCCGATATTGATGTCGATTTCGACGACGACGGTCGCGGCGACGTGCTTCGCTGGGTCACGGAGAAATACGGGCAGGAAAAAGTCGCCCACATCATCACCTACGGAACGATGGCCGCGAAAATGGCCATCAAAGACGTGGCACGGGTGGAAAAACTGCCGCTTTCCGAATCGGACCGGCTCACCAAGCTGGTTCCCGACCGCATTCCCGACAAAAAGCTCAATTTACGCAATGCGATTAGTTACGTACCCGAATTGCAGGCCGCCGAAGTATCGCCCGACCCGTTGGTGCGCGATACCCTCAAATATGCGCAGATGCTCGAAGGAAATGTGCGTCAAACCGGCGTGCATGCCTGCGGTACGATTATTTGCCGCGACGACATCACCGACTGGGTGCCGGTGTGCACGGCCGACGATAAAGAATCGGGCGGAAAATTGGTGATGACGCAATACGAAGGTTCGGTCATTGAAGAAACCGGCCTGATTAAGATGGACTTTCTGGGGTTGAAGACACTCTCTATCATCAAGGAGGCCGTCGAGAACATTCGCCAGCATCGGGGCATCGAAATTAACATCGACGATCCGGCCATCATCCAAGATGCCAAGACCTACCAACTCTACTGCGAGGGTCGGACGGTGGGAACCTTCCAATTCGAGTCGGCCGGCATGCAAAAGTACCTGCGCGAGCTGCAACCCTCCACGTTCGAAGACCTGATAGCCATGAACGCGCTCTATCGTCCCGGGCCGATGGACAACATCCCCGAGTTTATCGACCGCAAGCATGGGCGCAAGGCCATTGTCTATCCCATTCCCATCATGGAGAAATACCTGAAGGATACCTATGGCATCACCGTCTATCAGGAGCAGGTCATGTTGCTTTCGCGTCTGTTGGCCGACTTTACCCGCGGCGAATCGGACGTGTTGCGCAAGGCGATGGGCAAAAAGCTGCGCGACAAGCTCGATCAGCTCAAGCCCAAGTTCATTGCCGGCGGTCAGAAGAACGGTCACGACACCAAGATTCTCGAAGAGATCTGGTCGGAATGGGAAAAGTTCGCATCGTATGCCTTTAACAAGTCGCATGCCACCTGCTATTCGTGGGTAGCCTACCAAACCGCCTATCTGAAAGCCAATTATCCGGCCGAATACATGGCGGCCGTGATGAGCCGGAGTTTGTCGGACATCACCACCATCACCAAGCTGATGGATGAGTGTAAAGTGATGGGCATTCGGGTGATGGGGCCGGACGTGAACGAAAGCAACCTGAAGTTTACGGTCAATGCCCAGGGCAACATCCGTTTCGGCATGGCGGCGGTCAAAAACGTGGGCGAAGGCGCCGTACAAAGCATCATCGACGAGCGCATCAAGCACGGAACCTACCAAAGCATCTTCGATTTTGTGCAACGCATCAACCTGATGTCCTGCAACAAGAAGAGTATCGAGAGTTTAGTCCTGGCCGGAGCCTTTGACAGCTTCACCCAGGTGAGGCGCGAACAATATTTTGTCCCCAACGCCAAAGGGGAGACCTTTGTCGAAGTGCTGTTGCGTTATGGCAACCGTTACCAGGCCGATCGGTCGCAAGCCGCCCTCTCGCTGTTCGGCGGAGAAAACACGGTCGAGATTGCCACGCCCGAAATACCGGTTGCCGAACGCTGGAGCGACATGGAACGGCTCGGTCGTGAGCGTGACTTGGTGGGAATCTACCTTTCGGCGCATCCGCTGGACGAATATGAAGTGATTTTAGAGTATGTCTGCAACACCCGTCTGAACGAATTGGCCGATAAAGAGCAGCTGGTAGGCAAAGAACTCACCCTGGGGGGCATGGTCACCTCGGTACGTCAAGGATTCACCAAGAAAAACAGCAATCCCTACGGAATCGTCAAGATGGAAGACTATTCCGGCTCGGCCGAGATTGCCTTTTTCGGAAACGACTGGATCAATTACAAAGAGTATCTGAGCGAACAGATGTTTCTTTTCATGCGGGCGCGTTGCCAGCCGCGCCAATGGAATGCCGGCGAGCTGGAGCTGAAAGTCACCTCCATCGACCTGCTTCCCAACGTCAAGGAGACGTTGCTCTCCAGAATCACCATCCTGCTTCCGCTCTCGCTGCTCAATTCGACGCTGGTGGCCGAGCTTTCCGCCCTTGCCAAAGCCAATCCGGGCACCGCCGAGCTTTGTTTTCGCGTGATGGACACCGACGCACACAACCAGTATGTCGACCTGGTGGCCAAAGGAGTCAGGCTCTCGGTAGGACGCGCATTTATCCGCTACTTAAAGGAACATCCCCAGCTTCACTTCAAGATTAATTAAGTACCTTTGTGGCACTAAAAAATAACCCTGTAATTTTAAAACAATATGGCATTAACAATCACCGACAGCAATTACAAAGAGCTGTTAGCGGGCGGACAACCCGTAGTCATTGATTTTTGGGCGCCGTGGTGCGGTCCCTGTAAGATGGTAGGGCCGATCATCGAAGAATTGGCCGAAGAGTACGCCGATCGGGTCGTTATCGGCAAGTGTGACATCGACGACAACAGCGATGTAGCCAACGAATACACCATTCGCAACATTCCCACCGTCATCTTCTTTAAAGGAGGGGTACCGGTCGACAAGTATGTCGGCTCGGCTCCCAAATCGGTGTATAAAAGCAAAATCGAAGCATTAATCTCTTAACCCATGCGTATGACACCGAACGACGAATTCCAACTGGACGATATAGACGATGCCAAGACCGTCGAATATATCCGCAACTATCTCCCCCAGGAGCTGAAGGAGAAATTCTCCGACGACGAACTCTACTACTTCATCGATGTGATCAGCGACTACTACACCGAGCATCACATCTTGGACGCCCAGCCCGATGCCGAAGGGTATATCAACATCGACCTGGGCGAAGTGGTCGATTACATCCTCCAAGAGGCTAAGAACGACGAGATGGGCGTGTACGATGCGGACGAGATTCTCTTCGTAGTGCAGGGAGAGATGGAATACGTCGAGTCGTTGGAAGACGAGATATGATTTTCGCTTCTACCCCAACCAACGCCGGAGTGTGACTACGAAATAGAGGCTCATGGCCAGGAGTAGCACTCCGAGCAGACCATAAAACAGCCGGGCGCGTTTGCGTCCGGCTGTTTTTACGATAAAAGCCGTGTTGCGCGCCGAAAAAAACCAATCCCAGTTGAGCCAGGCGGCCAGCAGCGCGACCAAGCCGGTGGCGCCGAAAATCAGCGGCATCAAATAGTGACTCATAGCGTGAGCGTGCGGCTGTGGTCGCTCTCTTGGCGGATGGTGACTTTCACCGCGTCGCCCGGGAGCAGTTCTTCGATGAGTTCCGGCCACTCCACAAAACAGAGGGCACCGCTGAAGAAATAATCTTCGTAGCCCAGGTCATACACCTCTTCGAGCTTGTTGATGCGATAGAAATCGAAGTGGTAAATCAGTTCGGCGCCCGGCTCGGCGCGATATTCGTTGACGATGGCGAAGGTCGGCGAGGTAATGACCTCGGGCACGCCCAGTTCCTGGCAAACCGCCTGGATGAAGGTGGTTTTTCCCGCTCCCATCTTTCCGTAGAAGGCAAAAACCGTGTGGTCGCCCATGGCGGCGATAAACGTGCGGGCGGCCGCCCGAATCTCGTGTAAGGATGCAATCTGAATCTCCATATAGTGTTGAATAAAAGTGCTTGAAAGGGTGCGCCCGCCTACTTTCCCCGGAGCACGGCCAGGGGAATCATCATCTCCTCCATCGAGATGCCTCCGTGCTGAAACGTGTCGGTATAGTAGGCCACGTAGCGGTTTTGTTCGTTGGGATAGACAAAGAAATCGTTGCCCTGGGCAAAGATATAGCGCGTGCTCACGTTGGGCGCCGGCAGTTGCGCCTCCTGCGGGTGCGTCACCTCGAACACCTGCCGGGGATTGTACGACATGTTGCGCGAGAGCTTGTAGCGCAGGTTGCTGTTGATCTCGTTGTGGTTGCTTTGCACCTTCACCGGACTGCCCACGCGAATGCTGCCGTGATCGGTGGTGATAACCACGCGGAGGGGGCGTTCGGCCAGCCATTTGAGCAGTTCGCTCAAGGGCGAATGACGAAACCACGAGAGTGCCAGGCTGCGGTAGGCCGCCTCGTTGGAAGCCAGCTCGCGGATCATCTTACTTTCGGTGCGCGCATGGCTGAGGATGTCGATGAAATTGAATACGGCGATGTTCAACCGGTTTTGCTCGAGTGCGGGAAGCTGTGCGAGCAGGCGCTCGGCGGCAGCCGCATCGTTGATTTTGTGATAGGAGAACGCCTGAGCGCGTCCGGTGCGTGCCAACAGCGTTTCGACCAGCGGCGCCTCGTTGAGGTTCTTGCTCTCTTCGGCCTCTTCGTCGACCCAAAGAGCAGGGAAGAGGCGGGCAATCCGTTCGGGCATCAGACCCGAGAAAATCGCATTGCGGGCATACTGTGTGGCGGTGGGAAGAATGCTGAAGTAGAGTTGCTCTTCGATGCGGAACAGCGGCGAAAGCTCCCGGCTGATTGCGCGCCACTGATCGTAGCGGAAGTTGTCCAGCAGAATGAAAAAAACACGCTCCCCCCCGTCGAGTAGCGGGAAGACGACCCGGCCGAAGAGGTCGGGACTGAGCATCGGCCGGTCGGCATCCTTACTCTCGGAGATCCACCGCAGGTAGTTACGTTTCACAAACTTGGCAAAGAGCAAGTTCGCCTCCTGTTTCTGCGTGGCCAGGATTTCGCTCATCGGGCTGCCGGTATTTTCCAGTTCCAGCTCCCAATAAACCAGCCGGCGGTACAGCTCCATCCAATCGGCGGCGGTTAGCGAGTCGTTCATCTGCATCCCGAGCCTTCCGAACTCTTCGCGATAGCCGCTCTGGGCGGCCTGGCTGACGATGCCCCGCCGGTGCAGGTTTTTCTTCAGAGACAACCAGATTTGATTGGGATTGATCGGCTTAATCAGGTAATCGGCAATCTTTTGACCGATGGCCATGTCCATGATGTTCTCCTCCTCGCTCTTGGTAATCATGGTCACGGGCACGTTCGGGTCGGCCTCCTTCAAAAGTGCGAGCGTTTGCAGGCCGCTCAGCCCGGGCATGTGTTCATCGAGCAACACCATGTCGTAGGTAGTGCGGCGGCAGCGTTCCAGGGCGTCCTGACCGTTGGTTGCCGTGTCCACTTCGTATCCCTTACTCTCCAGAAAGAGAATATGCGGGCGCAGCAGGTCAATCTCATCGTCGACCCAGAGTAATTTATCTTTTTGAGGTGCTATCATTGCAAATGGATGCGTTACGCTTCTTACGTTGGGCAAACTTATGGAAAAAACGCGATTAAACCGTGGGGAGTGGCGGAATTCTTCGGAAGAATAGGGCTGCTCCGGCCGGATTTGTCAAATATTTCCAAACAAAAGGAGGATTCCCGCGGGAAAAACGGTTTTGTTCGGAAGGATAGGGTTATTCCGGCCGGAATAATGGTTTTATTCGGAAAGATAGGATGATTCCCGTGGGAATTGTCAAATTATTCCAAATGATAGGGCGATTCCTGCGGGAATAACGGTTTTGTTCGGAACGATAGGGCTGCTCCCGCCGGAATTATTCCATTCCGTTTGTAGAAAGGTGTATTCAAAGTAACTGTTTCCCCTCCTGCCGGCAGGAGGGGTGGCGCGAAGCGACGGGGTGGTGGGACAAAATACCTATTAATCCATAGAATGTATAGTCCTACCACCCCGCCCTGCGGGCACCCCTCCTCCCCGG